>NZ_JBNIEW010000095.1:0-219 GCF_050106715.1 Acetobacter sp. AAB5 | reverse complement strand
CATGCGGGCTGCACGGTCACGAAACTCAGGCGGAAAACGCTTCGATTTATTGCTCATGAATTCTTCTTACCTCACGGGTCTTTCTGTCTCCACAAAACCCGGGGCAATTCATTGATGAGACCGGTTTTCTGAAGAAGGGTCAGGCGTCCTGCGGTGTGGGGCGGCAGTATACGGGATCTGCCGGCAAGATCACGAACTGCCAGATTGGTGTGTTTGGCG
>NZ_JBNIEW010000094.1:0-219 GCF_050106715.1 Acetobacter sp. AAB5 | reverse complement strand
CTCAAGGAGTGGCGCGCTGTCGCAACCAGATATGAAAAAACAGCAACGTCGTTCCTCGCGGTCATCCACATCGCTGCCGCAGCAGACTGGATCAAGCTCTAACAGGCCCTACAGTTGCATTTTGTGTTGAGTTCTGAATCTATGGGTAACCATGATTCAGGATATGATGAGTGGCGGTACGTCTGTTGAAGAGACGCTGGAATTATGGGCGCGCTCGCT
>NZ_JBNIEW010000093.1:0-220 GCF_050106715.1 Acetobacter sp. AAB5 | reverse complement strand
AACCCAGCAAACACAAATGGCTATGGCCCAAACTCTGGCGACACAAGCCGCCATCGAGAACGATCGACAGGCCAGCACAGACGCCCAAGCGGCGGCCATGAGTTCTGACCCCAAGAAACTCCAATACGACAACAAGGGGTTTTGAGATGGAAAGCCGTAATCTTCTGCTCCTGGCCCTTGTGTGTGCGGCTGTTTTTTGCGTCAACCCGGCCCATGCTGC
>NZ_JBNIEW010000092.1:0-220 GCF_050106715.1 Acetobacter sp. AAB5 | reverse complement strand
CCCATGTCCCATATCCGTTCACGCATGGCGTTCGACGCGTAGCCCTTGTCCGCTACTACCCACAGGGGAGTGGCGGGAAGGCTGTCGAGCATGGCTGGTGCCAGAGGCAGTGCCAGAGGCAGTTCATGAGCCTGTCCAGGGGCCAGCGCAAAACCGAAGGCTTTTCCATGTCCATCAGCGATCACGCAGACTTTTGTGCCATAGCCACCGCGAGAGCGGC
>NZ_JBNIEW010000091.1:0-221 GCF_050106715.1 Acetobacter sp. AAB5 | reverse complement strand
ATGCGGGCTGCACGGTCACGAAACTCAGGCGGAAAACGCTTCGATTTATTGCTCATGAATTCTTCTTACCTCACGGGTCTTTCTGTCTCCACAAAACCCGGGGCAATTCACTTCAACCCGGTATTCCACAAAGGCAGGATGCCGCTTATCGCGAAAACAGGCAGCAAAGCGGCGGCTGAGACCCAGAATGTCATCAGCCTGCTTCACCAGAATGACGCCCC
>NZ_JBNIEW010000090.1:0-221 GCF_050106715.1 Acetobacter sp. AAB5 | reverse complement strand
AAACATCCCGCCAGCAGAAGCTGAGGCACGCTTTTATGCACAACAGAAATCACATGCATTAGCCGCTTAAATCAGATAAAAAACGTCTCCACAAAACCCGGGGCAATTCAGTCCATGGTCCGGCTATAGGGCAGTCAAATTCTTCAGCATCCAGATCAGCAAGCGGAAGATACGCCCAGTCATAAAGTCGCTCACCTTTTGTGCCGTGCCCCGCTGACAGA
>NZ_JBNIEW010000089.1:0-222 GCF_050106715.1 Acetobacter sp. AAB5 | reverse complement strand
GAAACATCCCGCCAGCAGAAGCTGAGGCACGCTTTTATGCACAACAGAAATCACATGCATTAGCCGCTTAAATCAGATAAAAAACGTCTCCACAAAACCCGGGGCAATTCAACGTGGGATTTGTAGCCAAAGAACGGGATGGCGAGATCGCTCGACGGTATGGTTCCATCGTCCTGCCGCTTCGCCTTCGTGAACTTAAGTGTCCATCGTGCATGACGATCC
>NZ_JBNIEW010000088.1:0-223 GCF_050106715.1 Acetobacter sp. AAB5 | reverse complement strand
GATGTGCGGAGCGGAGAGCCCGGCCTCGGCATATTGGGCGGCCTGAGTGTTATGGTCAATAAAGCGGTCTGGCAGGGTGAGGGGGCGGAAGCGGACGTTGTCCAAAAGGCCTGTGCGGGCCAGATGGTGGCCAACAAGGGAGCCAAAGCCACCTTCCGAACCTTCCTCAATTGTGATCAGCACCGCATGGTTGCGGGCCAGATTTTCCACCAGTTCCGTATCA
>NZ_JBNIEW010000087.1:0-223 GCF_050106715.1 Acetobacter sp. AAB5 | reverse complement strand
CGCTGCTGCGCTTCGGCAACAAAGGACGCAAGATCCCGCCCTCGCACATTCGCCTGCACAACCATGCGGCGGCGCACACCAGCACGACTGATACGTGGTGTACCGTCAACTTCATGCACATGCGCCACTTGTGAAAGCATGACATTCCCCTGCCCATCCATACGCCGGACAGGCAAGGCAGCAATAGCTGTCGCTGAAGCCATATGGCGGCCGTTCAGGCGCA
>NZ_JBNIEW010000086.1:0-223 GCF_050106715.1 Acetobacter sp. AAB5 | reverse complement strand
GAATTCTGGCCGGCTGGCCTCTGGCCCGCTGGCGATCTCGCGCAGATGCGCCTGCAGATCGGCTTCCCCATTAATCGGCTGGCCATTCCATGTCAGCGAGTTATCAAAGTCCACAACCAGCGTCACCACAGGGGTTTCTTCCGTGCTGGGCGGCGGGTTGCCCTGCGGCAGATCAATCGAGACCGCCTGCGTCTGCAACGGGATGGTGATGATCAGCATGATC
>NZ_JBNIEW010000085.1:0-223 GCF_050106715.1 Acetobacter sp. AAB5 | reverse complement strand
ACCCGCTGACGGGGTTGAAGTTGGCCAGATGATCCTGCGAGATAGAGCGCCCACGCAACTGCAGGGCGCTGACATTGAACGTGCCGCCCTTCAGGCCGATCAGCTTTTCCAGATCCACTGTCAGGGTGGGCATGGTCACCCCATCATAGGCGGGGCCGGTGCCCGATCCACTGGCGCCATCAGCCCCCGAGGCCGTGCCCCCCGTGGCGTTGCCCCACAGCTC
>NZ_JBNIEW010000084.1:0-223 GCF_050106715.1 Acetobacter sp. AAB5 | reverse complement strand
GCAGAGTGAGCAGCGTGGATGTCACCAGCCCGCCAATCACCACACTGGCCAAAGGCCTTTCCACTTCCGCCCCGGCACTTTCGGAAAACGCCATAGGAAAGAAGCCAAAGCCGGCCACCAACGCCGTAGCCATAACCGGTCTGAAGCGGACTTTTGCGCCCACAAAAGCCGCCTGCGCCACGGCCATCCCTCGCGCGCGCAATGCGGCTATTTCGCTCACCAG
>NZ_JBNIEW010000083.1:0-223 GCF_050106715.1 Acetobacter sp. AAB5 | reverse complement strand
AGGCAGATTGATAAAAACCAAGAGTGCGGGCCTGATTGCGCCAAAGGTTACAACCAACAATGCAAATATCAGACCAAGGGCAATCGGCAGAACAATTTCCAGACGTTGCACCGCTGAGCGTAGGTTACGAAACTGCCCATCCCATTGCATGGTATAACCCGATGGCAAATGCACATCATGCGCCACACGCTGCTGCGCTTCGGCAACAAAGGACGCAAGATCC
>NZ_JBNIEW010000082.1:0-223 GCF_050106715.1 Acetobacter sp. AAB5 | reverse complement strand
GATGCGTATCCTCATTGTGGAAGACGAGCACGATCTTGGGGCAGCCGTGCAGGAGCGTGTGCGACAGGATGGACATGCCGTGGACTGGTTCATGACACTGGAAGATGCGCGCGCAGCCGTGGCAACTGTGGATTATGACTTCATGCTGCTGGATCTTGGGTTGCCAGATGGCAATGGGCGCGATCTGCTGCGCGAGATCCGCCGCACCTCCTTTGATACCGCC
>NZ_JBNIEW010000081.1:0-223 GCF_050106715.1 Acetobacter sp. AAB5 | reverse complement strand
ATACTCTGTCCGTTCATCAGACAAATTGTTCAACGTCTGGATGACCAGAATTTTGAACATCAGCACCGGATCAAACGGCGGACGTCCGCCTTTACTTCCGTCCGAATAGGCTAGAGCCAGCTCCAGATCAGGGCGGAACACCTCAAAATCCACAGTCCGGGAAAAGGCCTCCAGCTGATCGCCAAGCCCGCTCAGCCGAGCAAGGCGCTCTTCAACATCAAAG
>NZ_JBNIEW010000080.1:0-223 GCF_050106715.1 Acetobacter sp. AAB5 | reverse complement strand
TGGCCTACGCATTGCAGAAGCCATCTCGCAGATGGCGAGCAGTTGGAACCCGTTTAATGGGGCCTTGGTCGCTCTATGCTGCGTTGTGATCGTGCTGGCGTTCGTATGGGTCTCGGGCCTTCTGGTGGTGGCACTATGCGAGATGTATCTAATCCTGTCCGCAGCCGTCCTCATGACCGGGTTTGGCGGATCGGAATGGACACGCGATCTTGCGACCAAGAGC
>NZ_JBNIEW010000079.1:0-223 GCF_050106715.1 Acetobacter sp. AAB5 | reverse complement strand
GTGGTGGCACTATGCGAGATGTATCTAATCCTGTCCGCAGCCGTCCTCATGACCGGGTTTGGCGGATCGGAATGGACACGCGATCTTGCGACCAAGAGCTTTATGCTCGCCTTGGGGATCGGCGCTAAATTGCTGGTGATGGAACTCATCTTGTCCACGGGATGGGGCATCATCGACAAGTGGGCGAGCGCCAGTTATGCGGAATATCAGGATATTTTCGTGG
>NZ_JBNIEW010000078.1:0-223 GCF_050106715.1 Acetobacter sp. AAB5 | reverse complement strand
CGGATAGCACTGGCCTGATGCGTTCGTCGAAAGACGGACCATCTGAGGATGTGAGAGACGGGTAGTCTGCGTTGTGCAAGTTTTACGACGAGGCGCCTGATCTCCTGAATGAACCAGCGGACAAGGACTGTCGTGTTCTGAGTTGTGTTTTTTTCGGTTTCAGTGAGTTTGCCTGGTAACGGACACTGGCCATGACGGCATAGGCCAGCATGACCAGAGAGAC
>NZ_JBNIEW010000077.1:0-223 GCF_050106715.1 Acetobacter sp. AAB5 | reverse complement strand
ACGATTCTTTACTGTATTTTGATGGTCGCGGTTCCCGTTACTACACAATTTCTGAATTGGTCGGCTTGGATGATCCCTGTCGCCTACGTCCTGTTTACAGTCGGATTCTTTGCTCTTTTGTTCGTTAAAGGCGACGGCAAACCATGGCGATGGCGATGGGGGCGCGACTGATTATCCGTCCTGCGTGGTATTCCTTCGATAGCCTTCACCCGTAATGTTCAAA
>NZ_JBNIEW010000076.1:0-224 GCF_050106715.1 Acetobacter sp. AAB5 | reverse complement strand
GCCTGTCCGCCATAAAATCCATGGACCAGACCCTGTTGGGAAGGGCCGGAACCGACAGCTTTTCAGGCTTTTCGCGAACCAGACGCCTGCGGGGTTTAATCCGCAGGTTGAGTTCCAGTTCCCGATAGATCCGATAAACCCGCTTATGATTCCAGAGCTGTCCCTGCACATTGCGCAGATACAGGAAACACAGACCAAATCCCCATCTCCTGTGAGCCTGGGTC
>NZ_JBNIEW010000075.1:0-224 GCF_050106715.1 Acetobacter sp. AAB5 | reverse complement strand
AAGAAATTTCCATAATCATCAAGAAAACCCGATGCAGACAGAGTGTAGCGCAGGCGCGTATGAGTTTCCAGCCTCCTGTGGACGGCGTGTTGTGGCCCGTTTTGACGGGGGTCGCATGAGTTCGGATGGGGGCGTCATTCTGGTGAAGCAGGCTGATGACATTCTGGGTCTCAGCCGCCGCTTTGCTGCCTGTTTTCGCGATAAGCGGCATCCTGCCTTTGTGG
>NZ_JBNIEW010000074.1:0-236 GCF_050106715.1 Acetobacter sp. AAB5 | reverse complement strand
ACCTCTGGGCTCGCCTCAAGGAGTGGCGCGCTGTCGCAACCAGATATGAAAAAACAGCAACGTCGTTCCTCGCGGTCATCCACATCGCTGCCGCAGCAGACTGGATCAAGCCCTAACAGGCCCTAATCCCATGCTCCCGGCACAGGTCAGGAACCGGGACACCGCCCTCAGCCTGGCGGATCACACCCATGATCTGGGCGTCAGTAAAGCGATCACTCTTCATCAGAATCTCCTCA
>NZ_JBNIEW010000073.1:0-247 GCF_050106715.1 Acetobacter sp. AAB5 | reverse complement strand
CCGTCCTGTTAGAATCTTGTGGGGGTAGGCCTGATGGCCCACATCCCAGATTACCTTGTCATCAGGGGTGTCAAACACCGCATGCAGGGCAACCGTCAGCTCCACAACACCTAGGGATGCCCCAAGGTGCCCCCCTGTGGTGGAAACCGCGTCCACCGTTTCGGCCCGCAGTTCATCCGCAACCTGCTTAAGCTGCTCAACCGAGAGATTGCGCAGGTCCGCCGGATACTCAACCCGGTCCAGCGCA
>NZ_JBNIEW010000072.1:0-250 GCF_050106715.1 Acetobacter sp. AAB5 | reverse complement strand
CGTGCCGAACAGACCGATGAACGGAGAAGTGGAGCCCACCGTGCCCAAAAAGGCCAGGCCCTTTTGCAGGCTGTTCTGGATGTTGTTCACCGCGCGCTGGATGGACATGCCCGTCCAGCTATGCAGATCGATGCTTTCTTGCATCGTACCTTCATGGTGCTCGGCCGCCACAATACCGGTATCGGCAATATAGCGGAACGGAGATGTGGAGGTGAGAGCCGAAGCGCCTTCCTGAATGCTGTGTTTGGTC
>NZ_JBNIEW010000071.1:0-285 GCF_050106715.1 Acetobacter sp. AAB5 | reverse complement strand
TGGCCCAAACTCTGGCGACACAAGCCGCCATCGAGAACGATCGACAGGCCAGCACAGACGCCCAAGCGGCGGCCATGAGTTCTGACCCGTCAAAACTCCAATACGACAACAGGGGGTTTTAAGAGATGCGAGTGAAACTCTTACTGGTAGCCGTTGCCTTTCTGGCGATCATTGCGGCTGGTGTGTCCCAATTATCAAGGCACCAAATTGCGACAGACCGGCAGGCAGCGGCCATGACCTCTGATCCCAAGAAACTCCAATACGACAACAAGGGGTTTTGAGATG
>NZ_JBNIEW010000070.1:0-292 GCF_050106715.1 Acetobacter sp. AAB5 | reverse complement strand
CGATCCGTTTGGCGCAGCGCATTCCTCCACCTCCATTTCCGCGGGACTCGGCATGGCCGTGGCCCACCACCTGCGGGCGGAGGAAGACCCCAGCTACCGCGAACGCAACGTGATTGCCGTGATTGGCGATGGCTCCATTTCCGCCGGCATGGCATATGAGGCAATGAACAACGCCGCCGTAGCTGGCCCCGGCGCGGAACGGCTGATTGTCATCCTCAACGACAACGAAATGTCCATTGCCCCACCCGTGGGCGCAATGTCGAACTACCTGTCGCGCCTGATGTCCTCTCGC
>NZ_JBNIEW010000069.1:0-299 GCF_050106715.1 Acetobacter sp. AAB5 | reverse complement strand
CGACCAATTCAGAAATTGTGTAGTAACGGGAACCGCGACCATCAAAATACAGTAAAGAATCGTTGAAACCCAACCGGCAAAATTCTTGGGTCCAATACCAATGCCGTAAATTTTTACGCCAAACCACGGATAACTCATAAGCCCTCCCCAGCGCATATTACGTCGGATGCCATTTACATTGCGATGTCCGAACGAATTGAATGGCAACGGGCAGTCTGCCCGTAATTGAAAGCGGTGTGGACTGTGTTCCTACGATTTCTTATCCGAACAAGGTATTAGTTTCCAGCCTCAATCTGTCG
>NZ_JBNIEW010000068.1:0-325 GCF_050106715.1 Acetobacter sp. AAB5 | reverse complement strand
CAACCATGCGTAGATTCCGATAAAGAAAATCTGCCGGACAAGATGCGCGGTCCATTCCTGAAAATCCGCCCCCTGTATCCCGAGGCGGATGCTCGATCCGGCGAACTGGATACCGGCCAAAATCCAAAAGAGACTTGTCGCATACGTCAGCATTTGTGCGGCTATCTCGGTGCCGGAAGCCTGATATTGGGCAACGATACTGGATATTTCTGACCCATCCGCAGCATGGGCCGGGTTGACGCAAAAAACAGCCGCACACACAAGGGCCAGGAGCAGAAGATTACGGCTTTCCATCTCAAAACCCCTTGTTGTCGTATTGGAGTTT
>NZ_JBNIEW010000067.1:0-331 GCF_050106715.1 Acetobacter sp. AAB5 | reverse complement strand
TACGCCGCCATCAATATACGCGGCATAAATACCTTGGGCATTCACAGTCATGGCAGACACCACGCCGTTGCTCTGCACGGTAATGCCAGCATCATTCAAGGTTACGCCAGATGCCAGACCACCACCATTCACCACCAGATGATCGTGATAGACCGTAACATCATCTGCAACGCCGCCTGAATCGACGATAACATCGTGAACTTCACCACCTGTTACAGCTTGCGCGCTGTTATCCGCCGCACCAGAAACATTTACCCCAGAAACATACCCGTTACCGCCAACAACAAGCGTGCCTTCCGAATCCCCACTAATCTTAATATCCGTCGCAGAA
>NZ_JBNIEW010000066.1:0-337 GCF_050106715.1 Acetobacter sp. AAB5 | reverse complement strand
TCAATCAGAGGTTCCCAGATCGCCCATGTCTCGTCCGTAAAGGTGCCTGTTCTGTCTCCTTCTTCCATCCCTACAATATGGGAAGAAATTCAAGATCTAACAGGCCCTAGCAACGCCACGTTTTACCGGTGGCGCGCGAAATATGGCGGCATGGATGCTTTGATGATCAGTCAGATGAAGGCTTTGGAAGAGGAGAACCGTCGGCTGAAGCGCATGTATGCGGATTTGAGCATGCAGACGGATATCCTGAAGGAAGCCCTGGGAAAAAAATGAAGCGGCCAGCCCAGCGCCGGGAACTGGCCGCACAGGCTGTGGCGCATCATGGGGTCAGCATTGC
>NZ_JBNIEW010000065.1:0-362 GCF_050106715.1 Acetobacter sp. AAB5 | reverse complement strand
GTCCATTGCCCCACCCGTGGGCGCAATGTCGAACTACCTGTCGCGCCTGATGTCCTCTCGCAAGTTCATGGGCTTGCGTGAGCTGGCCGGCAAGTTCGTGAAAAAGCTGCCCGCCCCTGTGGAGCGCACGGCCCGCAAGGCAGATGAATATGCCCGCGGCATGATCACCGGCGGCACGCTGTTTGAAGAACTGGGTTTTTATTACGTTGGCCCTGTAGATGGGCATGATCTGCCGCAGTTGGTCTCTATCTTGCGCAACCTGCGCGATACGGATAACGGCCCCATCATGCTGCATGTCATCACGGAAAAAGGCCACGGCTATCAGCCAGCCGAAAAAGCCGGAGACAAGTATCACGCCGTTG
>NZ_JBNIEW010000064.1:0-375 GCF_050106715.1 Acetobacter sp. AAB5 | reverse complement strand
GTGCCGCCCGTGCGAGCCGCCCGGGAGCGGGGCGTGCTCCACGCGGTGCGCCAGTTTGTACGCATGACGGCGACGGGCGTCGTCTGGCCCGACGGGCGAGAAGAAGCCATTTGAATTGCCCCGGGTTTTGTGGAGACAGAACGACCCGAGAGGTAAGAAGGATTCATGAGCACCAAATCGAAGCGTTTTCCGCCTGAGTTTCGTGAACGTGCAGCCCGCATGGTTCTGGAGGAAGAGAAGAACCATCCTTCGCGGTGGTCCGCGGTGATGATGATAGCGCCAAAGCTGGATATTCATCCTGACACGCTGTCAAAATGGACCCGTCTGCATGAACGTGCCAATGCGCCTGCGGTGAGTGACCTGCCTGATCGAGAG
>NZ_JBNIEW010000063.1:0-379 GCF_050106715.1 Acetobacter sp. AAB5 | reverse complement strand
CATCCAGAACAGCCTGCAAAAGGGCCTGGCCTTTTTGGGCACGGTGGGCTCCACTTCTCCGTTCATCGGTCTGTTCGGCACGGTGTGGGGGATCTACCACGCGCTGACAGCGATCGGCATTGCCGGTCAGGCATCCATCGACAAGGTGGCGGGGCCTGTGGGTGAATCCCTGATCATGACGGCCATTGGTCTGGCGACTGCCGTGCCAGCTGTTCTGGGCTACAACCTGCTGGTGCGCCGCAACAAGACAGCCATGGATCTGGTGCGAGACTTTGCGTCTGACCTGCAGTCCATCCTGATCGGGGGTGTGCGCCACGGTGCGGCTGTAGACCAGATTGAGGTGCGCCCGGACAACTCCCCCACCACAGCCACGGTATCC
>NZ_JBNIEW010000062.1:0-396 GCF_050106715.1 Acetobacter sp. AAB5 | reverse complement strand
GCAGGCGTCTGGTTCGCGAAAAGCCTGAAAAGCTGTCGGTTCCGGCCCTTCCCAACAGGGTCTGGTCCATGGATTTTATGGCGGACAGGCTGATGGATGGACGTGCTTTTCAGCTCCTGAACATTCTGGATGACTTCAATCGTGAAGGACTGGCGATCGAGGTTGATTTTTCCCTGCCGGCCTGTCGGGTTGTCCGCTGTCTGGAACAGGTTATGGAGTGGCGTGGCAGGCCAGAAGCCATCCGAATGGATAATGGCCCTGAATATGTCAGTCATACGTTGGTTCCATGGGCCGAAAAACAGGGGATTACCCTGATCTATACGCAACCGGGTAATCCGCAGCAGAACGCCTATATTGAACGCTACAACAGAACTGTCCGGCAGGAATGGCTGGAGC
>NZ_JBNIEW010000061.1:0-527 GCF_050106715.1 Acetobacter sp. AAB5 | reverse complement strand
ACGTGGGATTTGTAGCCAAAGAACGGGATGGCGAGATCGCTCGACGGTATGGTTCCATCGTCCTGCCGCTTCGCCTTCGTGAACTTAAGTGTCCATCGTGCATGACGATCCTTATGCGACATCTTTGCGGGCTTGTCCTGCCAGTCTTCTGGAATACGTCCTGCCCGGAGATCCGCTTTCTCAGCGTTCGTATTGCGCTGCTTTGGAGCAGCCACCAGTGTTGCATCCAGGATCTGGCCGGACATCGGGAGATAACCGGCGTTCCGCAGGGTCGCGTCAAATCGGTCAAACAGCCTTTCAATGGCACCCGCCTGTGTCAAACGCTCACGAAACAGCCAGACCGTTTTGGCATCCGGCACGCGGTCCGACAGCCCCAATCCCAGAAAGCGCATGAACGACAGGCGGTTGTTGATCAGATACTCTGTCCGTTCATCAGACAAATTGTTCAACGTCTGGATGACCAGAATTTTGAACATCAGCACCGGATCAAACGGCGGACGTCCGCCTTTACTTCCGTCCGAATAGGC
>NZ_JBNIEW010000060.1:0-539 GCF_050106715.1 Acetobacter sp. AAB5 | reverse complement strand
TAGGGCCTGTTAGATCTTGAATTTCTTCCCATATTGTAGGGATGGAAGAAGGAGACAGAACAGGCACCTTTACGGACGAGACATGGGCGATCTGGGAACCTCTGATTGAGGAGGTTCGCCCGAGGGGCAAGACGCCGCCACATGATCTGCGGCGGACGATAGCAGCGATTTTCTGGCGTCATGAGAATGGCGCGAAATGGCGGAGTATCCCCGCTGAACTGGGTCCGTGGTGGCGGGCTGCGCAGCTTTTCATCCGCTGGGCGAAGCTCGGCGTATGGGAGCGGCTGCTCGCACTGGTTCAGGAACAACAGGGAGTGGCATTCGGAATGACTTTTCTGGATGGCACAAACATCAGGGCTCACCACAAAGCGGCGGGAGCCCAAAAAAAGGGGCCTCTTTCGAAGAGCGAGACCATCGTGAAGCACTTGGCCGCTCTCGCGGTGGCTATGGCACAAAAGTCTGCGTGATCGCTGATGGACATGGAAAAGCCTTCGGTTTTGCGCTGGCCCCTGGACAGGCTCATGAACTGCCTCTGGCAC
>NZ_JBNIEW010000059.1:0-547 GCF_050106715.1 Acetobacter sp. AAB5 | reverse complement strand
GACCAAACACAGCATTCAGGAAGGCGCTTCGGCTCTCACCTCCACATCTCCGTTCCGCTATATTGCCGATACCGGTATTGTGGCGGCCGAGCACCATGAAGGTACGATGCAGGAAAGCATCGATCTGCATAGCTGGACAGGCATGTCCATCCAGCGCGCGGTGAACAACATCCAGAACAGCCTGCAAAAGGGCCTGGCCTTTTTGGGCACGGTGGGCTCCACTTCTCCGTTCATCGGTCTGTTCGGCACGGTGTGGGGGATCTACCACGCGCTGACAGCTATCGGCATTGCCGGTCAGGCATCCATCGACAAGGTGGCGGGGCCTGTGGGTGAATCCCTGATCATGACGGCCATTGGTCTGGCCACCGCCGTGCCGGCCGTTCTGGGCTACAACCTGCTGGTGCGCCGCAACAAGACAGCCATGGATCTGGTGCGGGACTTTGCGTCTGACCTGCAGTCCATCCTGATCGGGGGTGTGCGCCACGGTGCGGCTGTAGACCAGATTGAGGTGCGCCCGGACAACTCCCCCACCACAGCCACGGTATCC
>NZ_JBNIEW010000058.1:0-586 GCF_050106715.1 Acetobacter sp. AAB5 | reverse complement strand
GTCCATGGTCCGGCTATAGGGCAGTCAAATTCTTCAGCATCCAGATCAGCAAGCGGAAGATACGCCCAGTCATAAAGTCGCTCACCTTTTGTGCCGTGCCCCGCTGACAGACGACGCCAGGCCTGGTCTGGCAGTCCTGCTGCAATATCTTTCGCCTCTCCGGCAATCAGCGGTTCCGTTGCCCATGATCCGAACCAGTGATTGCCCTTGACCCCAAGCACATATCCAATTCCTGCCCGGCGAAGCGTGCGTTCTACGTCGCCCACGCCATACACGCTGTCTGCTGCAACCCAGCGGAACGGCACACCGGCCTCAATACTTCGCTCAATCATCATCGAGGCTAACGCCGGTTTGGTTGCAAACACCACGTCATCGGGAACGTGGGCCCGCTTCAGACGCTCAGGCTTTGATGTCCAGTCTTTCGGGAGATACAGGGCGCGGTCAATAAAGGCATGCCCCCGTTCCGAAACATAAGCGCCAAACACACCAATCTGGCAGTTCGTGATCTTGCCGGCAGATCCCGTATACTGCCGCCCCACACCGCAGGACGCCTGACCCTTCTTCAGAAAACCGGTCTCATCAATGA
>NZ_JBNIEW010000057.1:0-679 GCF_050106715.1 Acetobacter sp. AAB5 | reverse complement strand
TGTGGACTGTGTTCCTACGATTTCTTATCCGAACAAGGTATTAGTTTCCAGCCTCAATCTGTCGCGGTTCGCTTGACTGTGTCGGCTTTAGGCAATGGTCACGGCCGCTTTAATGTCTGACATGAGGCGGAAGCGGAATGTCTGAATTTATTTGTATGGTTGCCGGGATTTCTGCTCGAGTACGAGATTTATCATAAAAAACGAAATATCATTAAACGGTTCTTGGCCAGACTGAAATAGTTCAGAGGCATAACTTTACACATCATGTTCTATGTCAGGCCTGTGGTCTGACGAGGCATTTCCTTTCCTAGAGCTGACGGATGCCGACCATTGTTTCCGTGACCTGAGTCTGGATACTCGGAATAGGAAGCAGAGCGATGTGATGAGAAATTTTCTTTCTCCGTAGAAACCATTGTCTGGTGAGCATTCAGGTTCACGTCATCTTTGCGCGTTATAGGGGCAAAGATGCCAACGCCACAACGGCGTGCTGTGAATCGTATTAGGAAGGCCAGATACAGATTATGCAACGGGTGATACGTTACGGATTGTCAATTCTGATAACACTCAGCCTGTGCGGATGTGTCTCTTATACCGAAACAGAAAGTATCTGTAAGGGAACGGAAGAAGGTATTCTTCTGCATATAGATGGCTCATATGCAGGCTATCCACATTCTGTTTT
>NZ_JBNIEW010000056.1:0-682 GCF_050106715.1 Acetobacter sp. AAB5 | reverse complement strand
TGCTCGCACGGCGTGCGTGGTCGTGGCGCTCCCATGACGTATCTGTCCCATAATGCTTCCTTCCACTCTCGTGAAAATATCACACCATCAAACCCCGGGACTAAACACCTAACTGACGACACGCCGTAGGTAGCTTTTCCAGATGTACGAAAATTCCGGTAACTGGCGGTTCTGAGGACGAAGCAGCCGTGAAAAGCCGTTTAGCACTACAGTTGCATTTTGTGTTGAGTTCTGAATCTATGGGTAACCATGATTCAGGATATGATGAGTGGCGGTACGTCTGTTGAAGAGACGCTGGAATTATGGGCGCGCTCGCTTCGGTCCGCCAAGGATCGGATGGCGCCGCTGTTCACGCAAAAACGTGTCGTAGATTCGGCCTGTGCTTTTCTTGATGTTTTGATTGGCAATGAACCACGCAAGACGGGATGGATGCGAGCGGAAGCCGCAGGAGATCCTGGTCCATGGCGGCAGCAGGCGCTTCTGGGACGCGGGCACTGGGATGCCGATGCCCTTCGTGACGTCGTCAGGGATTATGTGATTGAGCATCTGGGCACTGAAGAGGGCGTGCTGGTCATTGATGAGACCGGTTTTCTGAAGAAGGGTCAGGCGTCCTGCGGTGTGGGGCGGCAGTATACGGGATCTGCCGGCAAGATCACGAACTGCCAGATTGGTGTGTTTGGCG
>NZ_JBNIEW010000055.1:0-750 GCF_050106715.1 Acetobacter sp. AAB5 | reverse complement strand
CGGCGTTGGATTACGTGCACAAGGCCCGGTATCGCCCGGCCACGCGTAATGGCGCTCCGGTAAAGGAACTGCACAAGGTCTACGTCATCCGCTTTAGGCTGGATGACTAAAACGGGGTCAGTTTTTCAGACTGGCCAGTAGTACAAATACGGATTGCCCGATCTGTTTGCGTAACAGGGTAGCGGATTGGGCCCTGATGATGAGGATTATGAGGAAGATGACCAGACTGCCCCGTTCTTTTGTGTCAGGTCTTGCCGCTCCGGCTCTGGCGCTGCTGATGAGCACGGCCGCCCCCGTTGCGGCCTTTGCGCAGGATGCAGCCCCCACAGCACCTGCGGCCACCGCTCCAGCCCCCGATGCGACGCCATCTTCCGCACCGGCGCCTGCCGCCACACCGGATGCCACCCCAGCGCCCGCAGCCAGCGCCCCGGCCGAACAGGCCCCACCTGCGGCAGACACCAAGGAAGAAGCCAACCCCTACGGTCTGGGGGCCTTGTGGTCCAACGGTGATATCATCGCCCGCGGCGTGCTGCTGATCATGCTCATCATGTCTTTGGGCACATGGTATATCATGATCACCAAGTTTATTGAGCAGGCCCGCCTGTTTGCCGCCGCCAAGGAAGCCACCAAAAGCTTCTGGACCAAACACAGCATTCAGGAAGGCGCTTCGGCTCTCACCTCCACATCTCCGTTCCGCTATATTGCCGATACCGGTATTGTGGCGGCCGAGCACCATGAAGGTACGATGCA
>NZ_JBNIEW010000054.1:0-776 GCF_050106715.1 Acetobacter sp. AAB5 | reverse complement strand
GTCCAGGGATGATTGGGTTTCGTCAGACGATGTTCGATCCCGTGGGCTTCGCAGATCATGTCGAAGCGCATGGGACGCGACCAGGCCGTATTGCGATTACGGGGTTGGTCAGCGAACTGGATCCCATTGTCGGTCAGGATGGTGTGGATCCGGTAAGGGATGATGCTCAGGAGATGTTCGAGGAATTCCCAGGCCGTCTTCCGATCAGCTTTCTCGACCAGTTGTGTGACAGCGAATTTGCTTGTCCGG
Organism: Acetobacter sp. AAB5; assembly: GCF_050106715.1. Taxonomy (NCBI): domain Bacteria; kingdom Pseudomonadati; phylum Pseudomonadota; class Alphaproteobacteria; order Acetobacterales; family Acetobacteraceae; genus Acetobacter; species Acetobacter sp. AAB5. The sequence continues at coordinate 527 of NZ_JBNIEW010000054.1, read as the reverse complement.
TCAATGGCAACGAAGAGGTACAGCTTGCCTTCAGCGGTCTGGACTTCCGCTATGTCGAGATGAAAGAACCCGATCGGGTAGCGTTTGAAGCGCTGGCGTTTGGCTTTGTCCCCCTCCATGTCCGGCAGTCGTGAAATCCCGTGACGCTGAAGGCAGCGATGCAGGGCCGAGCGTGTCAGATAGGGAATGCTGGCCTGCAGGGCATAAAGGCAGTCATCCAGCGGCAGCAACGTATGCCGGCGAAAGGCCACGATCATCGCTTCGTCCGTCTCGGACAGGACCGTTGAGCGCGGCTCTTTAGGACCTGTCTTCTGATCTTCGACACTCTGTCGCTTCCGCCATTTAGCCACTGTCTTCGGGTTGATCCCGAACTCCTCGCTCAGCGCCGCGAGCGAAGCCTGCGATCGCTGTATTGCTGCTCGCACGGCGTGCGTGGTCGTGGCGCTCCCATGACGTATCTGTCCCATAATGCTTCCTTCCACTCTCGTGAAAATATCACACCATCAAACCCCGGGACTAAACACCTA
>NZ_JBNIEW010000053.1:0-835 GCF_050106715.1 Acetobacter sp. AAB5 | reverse complement strand
AAAACAGAATGTGGATAGCCTGCATATGAGCCATCTATATGCAGAAGAATACCTTCTTCCGTTCCCTTACAGATACTTTCTGTTTCGGTATAAGAGACACATCCGCACAGGTTGAGTGTTATCAGAATTGACAATCCGTAACGTATCACCCGTTGCATAACCTGTATCTGACCTTCCTAATACGATCCACAGCACGCCGTTGTTGCGTTGGCATCTTTGCCCCTATAACGCGCAAAGATGACGTGAACCTGAATGGCCACCAGACAACGGTTTCTACGTAGAAAGAAAATTTCTCATCACATCGCTTAGCTTCCTATTCCAAGTATCCAGGCTTTGGTCACGGAAACAGTGGCCGGCATCCATCTAGCTTCAGGAAAGGGAATACCTCGTCAGGTCAAAGTCCTGATTTTTGCAAAAATCAGAATTTATTATAAGAAGGATCTATATTTTCCACGCGCAACCCGCGATGCAGTGCTTTCACTAATCTCATAGAAAGCTGCAATAGATTTTAAAGATTCACCTTTTAAGCGTCTATCAATAATTTCCTGTCTTTGGACATCTGTCATGCGACAAGGACGTCCCATTTTTTCCCTTGCCGGATCGCTCGAATGCGTCCTTCTGATGTACGTGTACGAATTAGATCGCGTTCCACATCGGCAAGTCCACCCAAGACTGCAAGCATAAGCCGACCTGTACTAGTAGTAGTGTCAGTCCATGGTTCTGCTAGCACTACAGTTGCATTTTGTGTCGTGAGTGAGCGCGGATAGCACTGGCCTGATGCGTTCGTCGAAAGACGGACCATCTGAGGATGTGAGAGACGGGTAGTCTGCGTTGT
>NZ_JBNIEW010000052.1:0-836 GCF_050106715.1 Acetobacter sp. AAB5 | reverse complement strand
ACAACCAGCGTCACCACAGGGGTTTCTTCCGTGCTGGGCGGCGGGTTGCCCTGCGGCAGATCAATCGAGACCGCCTGCGTCTGCAACGGGATGGTGATGATCAGCATGATCAGCAGCACCAGCATCACGTCAATCAGCGGCGTGGTGTTGATGTCAACAATGCCTTCATCTTCCGTTGTGCTCTCAGAGCCAACATTCATGCCCATGGCTGTGCTCTCCCCCACAAGGATGGGGTGGCGTGCTGCGCCACCCGCCCCTGCCTATTTCGGCTTTTCCGTAATGAAATCGATATGGCTGATGCCTGCTTCCTGACACGTCGCCACCAGACGGCCCACACTCTCATAGCGTGTGGTCACATCCCCGCGGATCTGGATCTGCGGCTGGGGCTTTTGCACCGCCGCCTTCTCCAGCCGGGCCAGAAGATCGGCCCGGTCCTTGATCGGCGTTTCATCCCAGAAGGTCTGCCCATCTGCCGTAACGGCCAACACCACATTGCTCAGCTTGGTCTGGGTGGGCTGGTTCATGTCCTTGGGCAGCTGCACCTTGACGGTATGTGTCGCCACCGGAATGGTGATCAGAAAGATGATCAGCAGCACCAGCATCACATCCACAAGCGGTGTGGTGTTGATGGCGGAGACGACGTCGTCTTCCCCGCCACTATCGCCAATCTGCATGCCCATAAGCGCTCTCCTTAGCCTTGACCTGACCGATTATCCGACGCGGTTGGATACCGTGGCTGTGGTGGGGGAGTTGTCCGGGCGCACCTCAATCTGGTCTACAGCCGCACCGTGGCGCACACCCCCGATCAGGATGGACTGCAGGTCAGACGCAAAGTC
>NZ_JBNIEW010000051.1:0-973 GCF_050106715.1 Acetobacter sp. AAB5 | reverse complement strand
TGCGCAACCTGCGCGATACGGATAACGGCCCCATCATGCTGCATGTCATCACGGAAAAAGGCCACGGCTATCAGCCAGCCGAAAAAGCCGGAGACAAGTATCACGCCGTTGCCAAGTTCAACGTTGTCACGGGTGAGCAGAAAAAAGGCCCCGCAGGCCCGCCAAGCTATACCTCCGTGTTCTCGCGCGAACTCACGCGCCGCGCCGCGACCGATAACAAGATTGCCGCCATTACCGCCGCCATGCCCTCTGGCACGGGGCTGGATGCCTTTGCCAAAGCTTACCCGGATCGGTTTTTTGATGTGGGCATTGCCGAGCAGCACGCCGTTACCTTTGCCGCAGGCATGGCCACGGAAGGGCTGCGCCCGTTCTGCGCCATTTATTCCACCTTCCTCCAGCGCGCCTATGACCAGGTGATGCACGATGTGGTGCTGCAAAAGCTGCCCGTGCGTTTTGCCATTGACCGCGCCGGTCTGGTGGGGGCCGATGGCGCCACCCATGCCGGGTCCTTCGACATTGCCTATCTGGGCTGCCTGCCGGGCATGACCATTATGGCGCCATCAGACGAGCTGGAACTGCTGCACATGACAGCAACCGCCACCCTGTTTGATGAAGGCCCCATTGCCCTGCGCTACCCGCGTGGCAGTGGCCTTGGGCTGGACCTGCCTGCCGAGGGCACGCCGCTGGAAATTGGCAAGGGCCGCATTATCCGTGAGATGGGTGGGCAGTCTGGCCCTGAAAAAGGCGGCGTGGCCATTCTCTCGCTTGGCCCACGTCTGGCGGAGTGTCTGAAAGCCGCAGACATGCTGGCCGCCCGTGGCCTGCCGCCCACCGTGGCGGATGCCCGCTTTGCCAAGCCGTTTGATACGGAACTGGTGGAAAATCTGGCCCGCAACCATGCGGTGCTGATCACAATTGAGGAAGGTTCGGAAGGTGGCTTTGGCTCCCTTGTTGGCCACCATCTGGCCCGCAC
>NZ_JBNIEW010000050.1:0-1088 GCF_050106715.1 Acetobacter sp. AAB5 | reverse complement strand
CTGTTGTGCATAAAAGCGTGCCTCAGCTTCTGCTGGCGGGATGTTTCCAATGGAGGACAGGAGCCGCCGATTATTGAACCAGTCGACCCATTTAAGTGTTGCCAGTTCAACAGCTTCCCTGTTTTTCCATGGCCCCTGCCGATAGATGAGTTCGGTTTTGTAAAGTCCGTTAATGGTCTCTGCCAAGGCGTTATCATAGGAATCCCCAACACTGCCGACAGAAGCAACGAGCCCCGCTTCAGCCAGTCTTTGCGTGTAGCGAATGGACACATATTGACAGCCGCGGTCGGAATGGTGGGTCACTTTTCCCTCAGGCTGCCTCTGGCACAGAGCCTGCTCAAGGGCATCCAGTACGAAGTCGGTATGAGCCGTTGAGGAGACACGCCAACCCACAATAACCCGTGCAAAGACGTCAATGATGAAGGCCACATAAACAAAGCCCTGCCAAGTGGAAACATACGTGAAATCCGAAACCCACAGTCTGTTGGGGGCAGGAGCATGAAACTGGCGCTGCACCAGATCCTGCGGACACGGACGTTGCGGATCAGGCCGTGTGGTTCTGACCCCCTTGCCACGAATGACGCCTTTCAGCCCCATCCGGCGCATCAGCCGCTCTACCGTGCAGCGGGCGACATCCACGCCTTCACGTCTGAGCTGATGCCAGACCTTGCGCGCTCCATAGACGCAGAAATTATTATTCCACACTCTACGGATGTCATCGCACAGTTCTTTGTCTTTCTGGCTGCGCACACACGGATTTTTCTGTCTGGCAACAGTTGCATAATAGGCAGATGGTGCAATCGACAGAACCCTGCAGATTGACCCGACACCATATGTCTGCCGGTGCTCCTCAATGAAGCGTGTCATGGCTTGAAGATGCGGTCGAGCTCCGCCTGGGCAAAATATGCCGACGCCTTACGCAGGATTTCATTGGCCTGCCGCAATTCGCGGTTCTCTCGCTCCAGTTGCCTGATCTTCTCTCGATCAGGCAGGTCACTCACCGCAGGCGCATTGGCACGTTCATGCAGACGGGTCCATTTTGACAGCGTGTCAGGATGAATATCCAGCTTTGGCGCTATCATCATCAC
>NZ_JBNIEW010000049.1:0-1144 GCF_050106715.1 Acetobacter sp. AAB5 | reverse complement strand
TGGAAAAGCTGATCGGCCTGAAGGGCGGCACGTTCAATGTCAGCGCCCTGCAGTTGCGTGGGCGCTCTATCTCGCAGGATCATCTGGCCAACTTCAACCCCGTCAGCGGGTTTGAGGCTGATCGTTCCACCCGTCTGTTCGAGCTGTGGTACCAACAGTCTTTTCTGGACGGCAAGCTGGACGTCAAGATCGGGCAGCAGGATCTGGATACCGAGTTCCTGATCAGTGATTACGGGGCGTTGTATCTGAACTCCAACTTCGGCTGGCCCATGGCGCCATCGGTCAACCTGTATGCAGGTGGGCCATCCTGGCCACTCTCTTCCCCCGCCATCCGCATCCGTTACCGTCCAACAGACAAGTTCACCTTCATGTTTGCCGCAGCGGATGACAACCCGCCGGGCAACCGCAACAACTCCTTTGGTATTCAGAACGGAGGCAACAGCGCAGACCCCACCAACCAGAATACCAATGATGAGGATGGCGCCAACTTCAACATGGGCACTGGTGCCCTGCTGATTACCGAACTGCAATATGCCCTCAACCCCCAGCCTGATGACATGTCACATGTCACCAAGGATCCCGGCCTGCCAGGCATCTACAAGCTGGGTGGGTATTACGATACTGCCAAATTCCCTGATTATCGCTACAACAATCAGGGCAAGCCACTGGGGAGTGCGGCTGACACCACGGGCATTCCGCGGTGGGATCGGGGTAACTGGATGGTCTATGGCATTATTGACCAGATGATCTGGCGGCCCTCGCTCCAGTCTCCGCAGTCTGTGGGTATCTTTGCACGTGCTACGGGTAATGGCGGGGATCGCAACATGATCAGCTTTGCCATTGATGCGGGTATCAATCTCAAGGCTCCGTTCAAGGGGCGTGACAATGATACGGTGGGTCTGGGCTGGGGTATTGGCCGGGCTTCTTCTGGCCAGCGGCAATATGACCGTAACTCCGGCGCGCCCGTGCAGGGCAATGAGAACCATCTGGAACTCACCTATCAGGCGCAGGTCACGCCTTGGTGGGTCATGCAGCCGGACTTCCAGTATGTCTGGCATCCCTCTGGCGGTGTGACAGACTGGACAGGAAACCGCCTCGTCGGGAACGAAGCCGTCTTCGGGCTCCACTCCAATATCACTTTCTA
>NZ_JBNIEW010000048.1:0-1154 GCF_050106715.1 Acetobacter sp. AAB5 | reverse complement strand
AGGCTGGGCCTTCTGCTCTGGCGGCATGGCCTGCCAAGGCGGCGTGCATGGTAGCAGTAAAGGCCACCATGCAGGAAAAAAGAAGGTTACGCGCCATAACCCTGCGGGTGGTTTTTGCGCCAGTTAAAGGCTGTTTCCACAATCCGATCGATATCCGTAAATTCTGGCGCCCAACCTGTTGCTTCCATCAGGCGCGCAGGGCTGGCCACCAGACTGGCCGGATCACCCGCGCGGCGTGGGCCTGCCTGCCAAGGCACCTCCAGATTGCTCACGCGGCCAACGGCATCAATAATTTCGCGGTTGGAATTGCCGCGCCCTGTGCCAACGTTAAACACCACGCTTTTATCATTCAGAAGCGGCAGCACAGCCAGATGGGCACGCGCCAGATCTGTAACATGCACATAATCACGGATACAGGTGCCATCTGGCGTGGGGTAGTCCTCACCAAACAGCGTCAGGGCTGGGCGACGCTTCAGGGCGGCATCAATCACCAGCGGGATCAGATGCGTTTCAGGGCGATGGTCTTCCCCCGCACGGCCAGCCGGATCAGCCCCAGCGGCGTTGAAATAGCGCAGGCAGGCGCTTTTCAGCCCATGAATTTTGTCAGCCCAGTACAGGGCGCGTTCCACCATATATTTGCTCTCGCCATACGGAGAGCCGGGGTTGATGGGGGCATCCTCGTTAATCGGGCCTTCCCCGGCAGAACCAAACAGGTTGGCGGTGGAGGAAAACACAAAGCGTTTCACACCGTGGCGCACGCAGGCATCAATCAGCCCAAAACCGTAGCCAGCATTGGCTGTCATATACATCATGGGGTTTTGCATGCTTTCTCCCACCAAGGAGAGGGCTGCAAAATGCAAAATGCCATCCCACGTGCCGGAGGAAAGAACCTTATCCAGACAATCAATGTCTGAAATATCACCCTGCACGAAGGTCGCCTGTTCTGGCACCGCGGCGCGGTGGCCAGTGCGCAGGTTGTCCAGCACAACAACGTCGTGCCCATCATCCAGCAGGGCAAGAACAACGTGGCTGCCAACATACCCAGCGCCACCGGTTACCAGAAAACGAGCCATACTCTCTTTTCGCTCCGTGCAATGTAAAAAGTCATACCCGGTTATCTTGCTGATACGTCGGGGGAAGAGTTTGCTTCATTC
>NZ_JBNIEW010000047.1:0-1310 GCF_050106715.1 Acetobacter sp. AAB5 | reverse complement strand
AAGACGATAAATAAAAAAGCATTTTCTGCGTGTTAATGTTCTCACAGCACAGAACAATACAACATCAGGAAATGCTTTTTAAATGTGCATTACGCACAGAGAATATTTAGAAAAATCGTTTGTGTTATTAGGCTTTGTGGAAAAGTTTTGTTCCCAACAAAGCCCATTTACACCGATCACTAAAAAATCAAGCCGTCTTGCGCACCGCACTATTGGACGATGGCAGACATTTTTCTGCCAAAGCACCAAAAACCAGCCCAAGAACTGACCATAAAATAATCTGCATCCCTATGGATGCTTCCCGAAAACGCCACAGCACAACAGCGGGAAAATTATCTGGCACTTCGTTGATGTCTGGCAGGCCAAACTGCACTGCGGCAACAAGTACAAGCCCGAGAACAATGCTGCATACCGCAGCGTTCCAATACCCTATAACATTAGAAAGCGCCCGCCCTACCGACAGAGAAATCATGGAAATTGCAATGGAAAGACCAACCATTGCAAAATACATTTCCGTCCGCAGAGCAATGGTTTCTTCCTGACCAACCGCGGGTGGGTTTGGCGGATATTTCAAATCTGGTATCAGCACAAACGTTAAAAACCCAACACCGGCAAGCAACAAAGCCATGCTGCGTGGGCTTAATGCTGCAAGGCGTTGGTAAGCAAATGCGAAAACAATAGCAAAAATACCGCCATATGCTGCGCCGTACATTAGTACAGCAGTAAGCAGCCCCCAAGATGCCTGCACGCCACGGCTTACCAGTTCAGGTTCTGGCGCAGCCCCTGCGGCAGCATCCTGCGCAGCTTCAAACGCAATAGCTAAAGCGACCTGCGGTTCACCAAAAAATTTTGCAAATACAAAAGAAAGCAATGCAGCCAGAATGCCCGCGACCATGCCGCGGGCTAAAAGACGACCAACCATGAGTAAAACTTTCTTCTAATGCCTTAGTGGCAGGGGAAACCAAGCAGATGGCGGCCATCATGCACAAATTCATGCACGGCATGCCCGGAAATCAGGGAAGTAGCGCCCTGCTCTGCACCCACAAAGTAGATCAGCAGTGCAGAAACAATCAGGCCGAAAACAGCCCAAGGCAGAATGGCACGAACCGGAATGCTCTGGCCCGCTGCCGCAACCGGCATAGCTGTATGAACAGATGTGTTCATGATGTTGTATCCTTATTTAACAGAGCCCACCGGAGCAGGCACAAAAGAGTTTGAAACAGAACGTCATGGTTTGGTCGGCCCTCATCATAGAATGACAAAGCCTAACAGCAAGGGTATTCCGAACACGCCTGCTGCTCCTCCGCCCC
>NZ_JBNIEW010000046.1:0-2016 GCF_050106715.1 Acetobacter sp. AAB5 | reverse complement strand
CTCAATCAGAGGTTCCCAGATCGCCCATGTCTCGTCCGTAAAGGTGCCTGTTCTGTCTCCTTCTTCCATCCCTACAATATGGGAAGAAATTCAAGATCTAACAGGCCCTAGTGCTAGTTGTCAGGTAGGAGATGATCGTATTCAGCCAGATTACATTGATATCGCTATTTCCTCCATCGTAGAGGGGGGCTATGCTGATGCCTTCAGAATATTCGGTTTTTTTAATTAGAGATATTTGAGTCCGAGTTGGTTTTTCACCATGCAATTCACATTTGATACAATCCTGTTTCTCATATCGAGCGCATTTGTGGCTGGTGGGATAGATGCTCTTGCGGGTGGGGGCGGTCTTGTGACAATTCCCGCTTTGATGGCGGCTGGTATTCCACCTGTTTCGGCTCTTGCCACCAATAAACTGCAAAGCACGATTGGGACCTCTTCGGCTTTTCTGACCTTTTTGAGGGCAGGGCATGTCGATATCAGACAATTTGTTTTGCCAGCCATAGGAGCTTTCCTGGGAGCGCTTGCAGGCGCAACGGTCGTACAATTTGTAAATCCTATCTTTTTATCAGCAATTGTACCGCTTTTGTTAATCGGAATGGCTGCTTATTTTCTATTGGCCCCTCCCTTGAGTGGGGAAGATCGCCACGCTCGCCTTGGACGTATGGGGATTACACTATGTATGACCAGCATAGGATTTTATGATGGTTTTTTTGGTCCTGGTACGGGATCATTTCTAACAACTGTCTTGGTTGCTTTTGCTGGCCTTGGATTAGTTCGTGCAATTGCAAATACCAAATTTATCAATCTTTTAACCAATGTCGCGGGTCTTACGGCCATGATTGTTGGCGGAAAGGTATTATGGATGCTCGGATTTGGAATGGCAGGAGCAAATATTCTTGGAAACCAGGTCGGAGCATGGTTGGCAATCAGATATGGCGGCAAAGGTATCCGACCTCTGCTGGTTATTATGTCCTTGGCCCTTACGGTCAAGCTTCTTGCCAATCCCGATAATCCATTGTGGAAAATGTTTTAACCTTAATGGTGAATGAATATTGAGAATATCCCCTCTCGTATCCCGTTCGCCCTTCAGCATCGGTAAGATGCGATATGAAGATGTTTGCGAGTTCAGAGTTCACAGCGAAGATAGAATAGATATCAGACCAAGAGCCGCCATAGGTAGCGGACAGGCTCTTGGCTTATGATATTATAACAAATTCTCGAATAAACTTAAATCCCAAGTTGTGCTGAAATCGGGCATTAAAGGGAATGATCAAAAGCAAGGTATTTATGATCCAATATCAATCAAAAAAATGGCGATATTGGAAGAAATCAGGTCCTTAATTTCTTTATGAGTTATGTTTTAAGGCCTGTGAGGCAATCCGATAGACCGTTCCCGAACTTATGCCGAAAGCTTTTGCAATTTGTTCCAATTTTTCGCCATTTTTTCTTTTTTTGATAATTTCAAGTCGTTGTGACGGGGTGACAAGACTTGGTCGCCCCATCTTTTTCCCTTGCGCGATGGCTCTGGCGCGTCCTTCGGAAGTGCGCGTTCGTATTAAATCTCTTTCGACATCAGCTAAACCTCCAAGGACAGCAAGCATAAGCCGACCCGTGCTGGTAGTTGTATCGGTCCATGGTTCTGCCAAAGAGTAAAACTGAGCTTTTTTTCGGTAATACTTTTAACTATAGCGAATAAATCAAACGTACTGCGTGCCAGCCGATCAAGGCGAGTGACCACAATTGATTGTCCCTCTTTCAGATTACCGATGAGTTTCTGAAGTTCTGCACGGTTTGCATCTGCCCCACTAGCTTTTTCACGATAGATTCGACGGCATCCGTAATCTTTGAGTGTTTTAACCTGATGTTAAGGGTGCCGTTCGGTAATCCCCCCATAAAAAGAGTGACTTTTGAATGAGAATTTTCTCAGCGTAAGAATTGAGGAGATTCTGATGAAGAGTGATCGCTTTACTGACGCCCAGATCATGGGTGTGATCCGCCAGGCTGAGGGCGGTGTCC
>NZ_JBNIEW010000045.1:0-2227 GCF_050106715.1 Acetobacter sp. AAB5 | reverse complement strand
AAAGCCGGTGCAGCACCAGAGCGAGCGCAGAGCGGGAGCGCCGTAGGCCGCCGGTAGGCGTCTGGTGGGGGGTGGTGATTGCCCGCACATTCCCCCTGATGCGTGACATATAACCACGCAAAACCTGTCCCGAAATTGAGACCGTAAGAATGGGCATGGAGAGGGGGAGCAGTAGCGCCGCACCGCGAGCCCCGGAGCCGTGCGAGGACGTGCGCGGGGTGGCGCTACTGCGGTTTCCGCACCTTGTATTTATACTTAAGGGATAAATGGCGGTCGTAGTTTGAGGGTCTAGCCCTAGAGCTACTGCGGTTTTTTGGAGATTTGACCCGTAGAAGAAAACCCCTGTATCTTGGGAGCTGCTTAGACAACCAAAACAACAGGGGTTTTTCCGTGCATTGCTGCACCTGCGGGATACATAACACACGTCGTAAACGACACCAAGACGCATCTCTTGCCGACATTTCTCCACGGGATAAATCGTGGGACGTTCACCGGGCGCAGGCGCAGGACGTGCAGGCGATTTACGGCGAGGCGAGAGAGTTTGAGAGACTGGCGGAGCGGATTGGGAAGTGTTCGGGGGTTCTGAGGTTCAGTGAAACCCATGACCCGGAGACCGGTGAAGTCCGGTTAAAACTCAAGGAAGCGCAGTTTTGCCGGGTGCGTCATTGCCCGGTATGTCAGTCGAGGCGTTCGCTTATGTGGCAGGCTCGTTTTTATCAAGCCCTTCCCGGCCTCATAGAAGCCCATAGAGGGGCACGCTGGCTCTTTCTGACCCTCACGGTGCGGAATTGCCCTGTAGACGATCTACGGGCCACTCTGAAGGCTATGAACGATAGCTGGCGCCGTATGGTGAAGCGACCAGAGTTCAAACCTGTGAAAGGTTGGATACGGACAACTGAGGTGACGCGGGGCAAGGACGGTTCAGCGCATCCGCACTTTCATGCGCTGCTTATGGTGCCTCCCTCTTGGTTTACCCGTCATTACGTCAAACAGGCCCGCTGGGTGGAAGTGTGGCAGTCCTGCGCTCGGTTGAACTATGCCCCCAGTGTGGACGTGCGGGCGGTGCATCCACGCAAAGGAGAGGATGGCACACAGGCCATTCAGCAGGCGGCGGCGGAAACCTTGAAATATGCGGTGAAGCCTGCCGACATGACCACCGACCCGGAATGGTTCATGGAGTTGACCAGGCAAGTCCATAAGCTCCGGTTTGTAGCGACCGGCGGGGTTCTCAAGGGAGTGCTCAAGGAAGGGCAGGAGAGCGATGAGGAACTTGCTCTGACCGATAGAGACGGGGAACAGGACGATGGGGGGCGTGTCGGGTTTAACTGGCGCCCGGCTGACCGGAAATATCGCCGTTACCGTCAGGCTGATGCGGAACCGTCAGCCCTCATTCATGACCCCAGACAGATCGACATTGAAGATTTTTAGCGAATGGAGAGCACATGACAAATCGACGTTTTATGGTGATGGACGAAGATCCTGAGCCGATTTTTTTCGATGATAAGTCATTGGCTGAGGAGTTTTGTAGGAGTGCTGAAATACCAAGTTTCTTCGAAGTTGCGCCGCTACCGAAGTTCGATCTTACGCCAAAATGTGTGTGGTTTTTGACTGATACTGGTTCGGTCAGTCGATCATGGGAAAGTGTTTTAGCTGACGGTCATCATGATGAGCAGGCAAAGAAAAAACACTGAGCCAGCGGCATGAAGAGACCCCAGACAGATCGACATTGAGGACGGGTGAGACGCACGCAAACAGAGTTTGCCTAAGTGCGCCCTTTACTTCGTTAGATTTGAGCCTTGGTGCGTGATGTCTGCTGCATTGCGGCTCATTTTTTTACGCCAAAAAATAACCGAGTTTATGCAGAGTTTTGCATTTTGATGTGACCGAGTTTTGCCCGAGATTTGCACGAGCATGTAACCATCTTTGGCGTCAAAATATCTTGTAAAAGTCGGGCAGGACAGGTGAAGGGGGCCCCCTCCACACGTCCTGCCTTATTCGCCTGCGGCTCAACGGGCGGGGCAGTTACTACCCCTTTCATATTTCGTGACGTGTCACGTTTGGCCTCTGACCCTTCCAGTCTGTTCCTGCCCCTTGAGCAAGCAGACGGTCACAGCAAAAAGCCGGTGCAGCACCAGAGCGAGCGCAGAGCGGGAGCGCCGTAGGCCGCCGGTAGGCGTCTGGTGGGGGGTGGTGATTGCCCGCACATTCCCCCTGATGCGTGACATAT
>NZ_JBNIEW010000044.1:0-2668 GCF_050106715.1 Acetobacter sp. AAB5 | reverse complement strand
CTTCAACATCAAAGAAACCAGGCTGCTTCATCTTCCACCATCCCCAATCAACGCCGAAGAAATGGAATCACACAGAACAGCTCAGAGACAAAGGGTTTTTCGAACCCTCCAGGTTATCGTGGTGCACCGCGCATTTTGCTGGCAATCCTTGAGCACCTTGGCGAGATTTCCAAACAAAAACAGACAGATTAATACCGCATCATCAATGCACGCATATCCCGTTATTCCTGTTTGTTTAGCGCATCTTCATAATGGTTTAGCGGGATATTGATATTATCGCAGGTAGATTAAGACGTAGGAAAAGGATTTGTAGGACAAGACACGGTTTGAATGTAAAAACAATTTAGATTACTTTAAATAGAATAAAATGAAATTGCTCTCCATTTTAGAATTGAGAGACCTGACGTCTTTCTGCAATATGTGGTAAAGAACCTAAAGCACACTAGAACACTGAGCGGATATTCAAGATGCAAACCATGATTATCGGCGAGAAACGAGAACGTGCCCTTTCTGGAGAAATTCAAGCAAACGCCGTAGAGCGCAGAAGGCATAACAATCAGCGTGCGCATGACCTGCTTGCTGGCGAACCAAAGCTGAAGACCCTTGTCGCACTCGCGAAAAAACAACTCAAGGCCAAACAGGTCTGGATTTTCGGTAGCCGCGCCAATGGGACAAACCGGCCAGATAGCGACTGGGACATTTTCCTCGTCCTCCCCAATACGGCCACTGATAATGATCTTAATCCCGTTACGACCTGGTCTATTGGGCGAAGCGCCGGGTTGATTGCTGATGTTGTCGCTGAACGCGATATTGAAGTCCGTTCAGCAATCAACGTGCCGAATACTTTGTCGTATGTCTTACATCGTGAAGGTGTTCGCGTTGCCTGAAAAGTCTGATCCCATTGCGAAAAAAATCGGCGCGCAGATATGGTTGGCAAGCTGTTACCTTCATGATGCAAAAACACTTCTTGAGGCACGCAGCCGAAATGCAGTCAATCAACTCTTTTATGCGGTTGAGGCGCTCTTGATCGCAACGATGACAGCCGAAGGACTACATATTAACCGGCATCAACAACATCAATTAGGCGCGATACTTGATACCATGCCTGATGAAAATCCATGGAAGCCGGAATTTCGTCCACTAGAAGTATTAACAGGATATGCCACCACTTACCGGTATGCGACACCTGGCGGCAGGATTCCCAAAGCCCCACCCCAAGCAGATGTTGAGGGCTGGTTAACAGCGACATCCCGTCTCCTTGAAACTGCTAAAATGCATTTCGATGTTACAGTTGATACTGGAGAATATAACTCCATGGCTGGAGTGATTGATCCGCCTCGTTGATGATTGCTCTTACCCAGACGGCAATTGCATTCGGTCGCATTGATCAGCATCTCCGTCATCACCCTCTTCTCCCAGCCATCCTCTTTCGGGAACGGCTTGAAGCCTCACGTGCCTGTGCAGCTGTCGATGGCCACCTCATAGATCCCTGGCGACTTGCCGCCGAACTTGAGGGCTTGAGAGTGGTACCTCTCGGCTCTGATGTCTTTGAGCGGGGGTCCTCTGTTGATGCGGCACATGCTGCTTTTGCACAATACCAATGGCTCGTTAAGCCAGATGAAGCACAACGCAACGCGATAGAGAGCGCCCTGGGGTGGCTTTCTGAACACAGCAAGGCATCAGGCCCTCTTCTTGGCGCTGCTACTGCATTTCATGCCTGGGTAGAAACTGGTCATGCCCGTGCCCCGATGCGCGCAGCCTTGATCCGACATTGGCGACGTACGGATATCCTTCATTTTCCGCTTCCCCTTGTTGGCGCCAGAGCTTTTATAGCGGATGCACCTTGGGAACCATCAGAATGGATCCCGTGCTTCCTCAACTGTCTGTATGATGAAATGACGGCCGTAGAAAACCGTACGCGTAAACTCGAACGAAGCTGGCGTCACGCACGCATGCAATCAGGTGCCCAGAGAAGCACATCGCGTGCCGATAAGGTCATAGATATCCTTGCCGCATACCCACTGATATCTGCAACGCGCCTCTCGGACGAACTGGGGTTATCTCTAAAAGCGGCTTACATCTATCTGGAACGATTTCTGTCAGATGGTCTGATTGTTGAAGTCACGCATCGCACCGCAAGGCGATTATTCGCCCTGAAAGAACTTGAACCACTCCGCGAGATCGTGCGCCCTCCCAAAAGACCCCTACCTGGCAGGAAACGCGGGCGGCCGAAAAAAAGCGAAAGTCAGGAGACCACTCCTCCAGAGGAGGACGTGGACATCCGGCCCCCAGGACCAGTGCCCACGTTTGCACCCATAAATTATGAGGAGCTGGAGCGTGCGATAGAGAACGCAGAACGCATCATACGCCGCTATCGTGCTGATTAGGCACAGAGTGTTCTATCCAATCTGTGGGCCTCGCGATTTTGGCCCATTTGATTGCGGGGCCGTTCCTTCTGACGCAGACAGTTTCTGACTGGCCCGATCGAACCACGATTCAGGAGATTGTGTCTGTTCGGCACTCATTCCATGCCCTGCTCGCTGATCCTCACGCAAATCTAGGTGTTTAGTCCCGGGGTTTGATGGTGTGATATTTTCACGAGAGTGGAAGGAAGCATTATGGGACAGATACGTCATGGGAGCGCCACGACCACGCACGCCGTGCGAGC
>NZ_JBNIEW010000043.1:0-2792 GCF_050106715.1 Acetobacter sp. AAB5 | reverse complement strand
GGGTCAGAACTCATGGCCGCCGCTTGGGCGTCTGTGCTGGCCTGTCGATCGTTCTCGATGGCGGCTTGTGTCGCCAGAGTTTGGGCCATAGCCATTTGTGTTTGCTGGGTTTTCAGCAGTTGTGAGGCTATCTGCCCATGCAGTTCATTGCTGACCATCATAGCCCCATGCGTGCCGACGGTCGTAGTGGCGGCCTGCTGCATTGCACTGATATTGCTGCTGTCGTTGCTTAACTGACTTTGTTGTTCAGACAATAGATTTTTCAAAGTCGATAACTGCTGACTGGCAACAGAATAATTATTCTGCAATGTCTGGTTTAGTTGAGAAACACGACCAACTGAATAAACGCCAGATTGTAGCCTGTTAATTATTCCGTCAAGATTTCCACTTGTTAGAGCCTGACCATTACCTATGTTTTGCAGGCTTTCTACTTCCCCCAAATCTGCATAAAGCTCACTTTTAACCCGCTGTAGTTCGTCCAGCATGGAAGCAAGCTGCTGTGCCCATCGCACGGCTTCCGTTTCTTCCTGCGTGCAGGTTGGGCATGCAGTAAGTATCTGTGCGTGAGATTGCTGCGGAAACGCCATAAAAAAAGGAAAAAGAAATAGGCATTTCTTTATCATATTGATAAACCTTAATTATTTACTTACGTTGTGTCCCACAAGTATTGAAATACTATCAAAAACATCTTCTGAAATCAACGGATTTGCGCTCCCGTTATTTTCAAAACCCCATAACTAAAGTCGAAATATTCTTTTTTATGCCTTGTTGGCGAACTGTTCCGCCACACGGGCTTCATGGGGTCACTGGCCTGCCGGAAATCATCCAGCCTTGGAGCCGATCCCCCGTCGAGCATGAAATGCGAGTAAGGCTGTTGGCCCCATAGGGGGCAACATATCTTGCCTATTCGTTTTTTGTCTCAAACAGCCCGACTTGGCCCTGACAAGGCTTTTTTTTCTTTCGGGCTAAACCGGGCCAAGTCGGGCCATTTAGGGCTGTTTAGGGCCAAGTTGGGCCGAGTTTTTTTGGTTTTCATGCTTCGGGCCATTTGGGGCCAAATCGGGCTGTTTGAGACAGAAAATAACTCGGTAAGATGTGTTGCCCCGTCCGGGGCAACGGACTTACTCGCGCTCCGCACTCGATGAGAATTAACTCCAAACAAGCGTTTCTGACCTAACCGCAAGCTGTTGCGGTTAGGTGGGCAGACCTCTCCCGTCTGCTCCCCTTCAATGCCTTTTCAGTCGTTGCGGTTAAGTCTGTCAGACCGTTTATGAGCCTCTTAGGCACCACTGGATCATGTCCAGTCGGCTCATTTGTGGGTCGTGTCTGACCCTCTCCCCTTTTTTTAATATATCTTTGGGGGGGTTCTCCGCATCCGTTGCGGTTAGGTGGTGGAAAAGTCCGCGGAAGGCCCGGCAGGTCGCCGCAGCCTCTCTCTTGGCCGCCTCGTGAGCTTTACGAGCTGCTGCCGCGACGATGGCGGCCGCCTTCTGGGCCATCGTCACAGCAACTTCATACAGGTTGCTGGTCCGCACCCTTTTGCCCTTCTCCGCGTCATAGACGTACCTGGGGGTCACACGCAGCAGACCAAGCCCCTCGGCCTCATTCAAGGCCGCCCAGACCGTTCGTTCTGATAGGCCGGCCTTCTGGGCCACGGCAGCGTGAGAGGGATACAGGGCGCAGTCTGGCCCCATCATGTCGATGAACGCACGCAGGGCGATGCGCTTGGTGCCCTTGAAGTAACCTTCACCTGCCAGACGCTCCACATCGGTCAGGAACAGGCTTTTCAGCGTGCGCCTGGCAATGACGTTTGGCTCATGGGAGAGGGCGGGAACGCGATTTCTTACAAAGGCCACGGTCGATCTTTCGACCCTGCGAACCTATCTTCTCTTGAGGGGAAACCCGGAACTGGGTTATCTCTTACCCCTCGGAAGTAGTAGGCCCACCGGGTTACGCTGGGGTGGGTTTACTGGAAGGCTCGGTGTGCAACCACCGGGCCTTCCCCGTTTCTGGGGCTAGATTTCTCTGGATTGGCTCCAAAAGCAAGCCCCCTCTCTTTTCGTCCCCCTAAATTTCTGTCTGTAATCTGCCGCCTGACACTAAATAGGCAATCGTTTTACCACACCAGAATGAGGCATTAATAATATTGAACCAAAATATAATGCCTTTTTGAACTTCTATAATATGACACACAAAACAAAAGACCCTCCATAGAGGGTCTATATATTATTTTGACTTATTATAGTGGTTCATTTCCAATAAAATGCCCTGCACAGGACATGCAGGGCACAAGAAACCATCAGGAAACTGAATTATCACTGGCGGATGGCTGCGGCGCAGGCGGCGGCGGTGCATTATTTCGCACCATGTATGCCGTCAGTCGGCCAGACAGGGTGCCGGTATGAATCCCGGTCCCGGTCATGCGGCCATAGGCGTTTTGCGCCACAGCACGGCCAATCTGGCCGAGCGCAGATCCCGCGCGCCCTTGGGTTCCATTGCTACCACCAGCCGATGCACCACCAGCCGCGCCACCAGTGCCGCCAAGCTGGGCAGCGCCAGCGGCATCCCCTGCGGCCCCGGCTCCACCAGAAGCCCCGCCAGCCACACTTTGCCCAAGGTTGGCCATTGCCCCCTGCGCCCCTTCTCCAAGGGCGCCAGAGGCCGCCATAACGCCAGCGCCACCCACTGCTGCGGTTGCTGCCGCGATACCGGCCTGAGCAAAGCCCTTGAGGGCCTCGGCTGCGGTGGAGCCAGTGGCCGCGCCTGAAATCACCTGTTGGGCCAGATTGGGG
>NZ_JBNIEW010000042.1:0-2854 GCF_050106715.1 Acetobacter sp. AAB5 | reverse complement strand
CAGGAAGGGGGAGCAAATGGGACGGTCAGCGCCCCCGCCCCCGGCTATTCTCCCGTGAGCGATTCCGGCCGATTTCTCTGGCCCGTTCCCGTTGAGCCTCAACCGCCTGTTCTTGGAGTTTCTGGCGTAGTTGTTGGGCCAGTTTCAGACAACCCTCGACAACCTTCTCCCGGTATTGCGTCGGAATGTCTCTCAGAACCTTCACAAGAGGCCCTAGACGGGTCTGAAGCTGTTTCAGGCTCTCTCTGTCTTCCTTGGCCCGTTTGGTCGCTGTACGGGCAACTGTGGCGCTCTGAATGGCTGGTTCATAATGCTGCTGCATTGTCTGGCTGATGCGCTTTGCTACCTGCTCGGAATCTTCCACAACACTGGTGAAAATGCCCTTTTTGAGCACTTGCGGCTTCAGGTCGGCAGGGGTGAGGTTTTTGTGCTCTGGTGCATCCCGTTCCAGTGCCCCGTAGTAGGTCTTCAGCTTGGTATGGGTGGCCTTGCTTCCCTCGATGCCGCGTTCCAGTCCGACAGGGCGCCCCACAACTCGCGCAAAGTCGGTCTGCATCTCGTTCAGGGCCTTGGCACCACCTAGGAACCGGCGGCAATTCAGGCGGCCTGTATCGGGGTCTTTTGGCACCACGTAGGCCGACAGGTGCGGAGTTTTTTCGTCCCGGTGAATAATGGCAGCGACCACGTTGTCCTTGCCGTGTCGCTCCTGAATCCAGCGCAACGCCTCGTTCAGATACGCCTCCTGGTCAGCGTTCCGGTTCTCGAACGCGCCAGGTGAGGACGTGACCAGGTATTCGATGCACTGGACGGCGTTCTTGCGGATCTTCTCAGGGAGCGCCTTCTCGAACGCGACCATGCCCTGTTTGACGTTCTGCGGCCCGATCAGGTCATTGTCTGGCGTTCTCGTGGCGTCAGCGTTTGGCGTATCCTGCTCTCGGTAGGCGTGCTTCATGGACGCCCTGACGGACTTCGGCGATTTGAGTTTCTGAACCCGAAGAATGGCGAATTTTGACATGGTGTTTCAGCCCCCTTTCTTCAAAAGGTGGACTTACTACACAATTTGCAAGCAAATTGTCGTAAGCAGGGCGGAGGCAAGCCCCCATCCCTTGACCCTTCCCCGTCAAGAAGGATTTTAAATTCTCCCTAAAATACAAAAAAAGCTCTTTACATAGTCATTAAATCATTTGAAAAGGACTTAACGGATCCGTTAAGTCCTTTTCAAATCAGTTTGTGAGATTGTTATGTCTGAAAATATCTATGAAGCTAACTTGAGAAACCTGTTCCACACTGTCGTGGAAACTGGGGTTGGCACAGTTCGAGAGGGTGATCTCTATCGCTGGTTAGGCGCAGCCAGAGCACGAGAGGCGTTTTGGAAAGAAATCTACCAGTATTTTTATGAGGCTCTTTCTGGTCGGGAGAAAAAAGAAGGCTGGCAATTATGGTTTGTCGAAGCGTCTGGTAACTTCAATTTCGTTTGTTTTGAGCCGTCAGCAAGCATTGAGAAGCCTGTGTGGTGGAAGAAAATAAATGAAGATGGTCTTGTAAATTTTGGAAAATGAAAATGTATAAAAATGATCAATGGGAAGTAACTAATTATGGGCTTGAGTCTGTAACTCCAGGAGCACCATATGTTTACCAAATCCCAAAAGGAACGCTTTTGAAGATTGAGAATGGATTCTATGGTTGGGTAGTTCATTTGGCAGAAAAAACTTGGATAAAATATCCATTGTTTGTCGCTGCATTTGAAGAAGCTGCCAATTACCATTTCCCTGGCTCATTAGATGCGCAGGTATTTCTGGACAGCCAGGTCGAAGCTAAGAGCTGCCACCCTCATATTTGAGGAAAAGAAGCGCCATTTTCAGCCGCTCGTGGTGCATTAGTGTGAAGCGAGCGGCTGAACCTGCTTAAGCTTTGCCGCCCTGAACGACTTCTAGCTTGGCTCCCGGTTTAGGAATTAGAGCTAGTTCTTCTTGTGTGGCACGGCTTCCAACTTCTGCCACATGACGGTTCATGTAGTAGCGGACGAGACCCGGCCCCCGCATACCGGCCACCTTTTCACGTTCGGAGAAGATTGCGCCGAACTTCACCAGTTCATTCATGATGGCCGTGACTTCGTTCACCCTGATTCCGACCTTTTCGGCGATTTCTTCGCGGGTCAGCATGATCTGGCCGGTATGCGGAAATAGGTGGTCAAACAGAAGCGTCCAGACGTCCACGGCTTTCATGGGGCGCTTACTGTTTTTCATCAGCCATAGGGTGACAGCACGGTTCTGTGCAGGACGGATCATAACAAACGGCTCCGTTGTTCCGGGGGCTGGTGTGGTGATGCGTTGAACGGTGACCATGACCCGGCCAAGGGCATCGTGGTCAAAATCGGGATTGTCGAAAAATGGCAGAAGGGCTTGGCGAACCTGTTCGGCCTGATCTTCACGAAGTCGATCTTTTAGGGTCTTAAGACGGGTCACATTCCGCATGTGGGAAACCTCTGTATGAGTGCCGAATAGGTCGCACACTGTGCGACTTTATGGTCGCACGTGGTGCGACCTAATGACAAGCTATTTTTGGCGGTTTCCCAACGAAAACCTTCGATCGGCCAAACCCTAGATATAAATAAGATAAAATCTCTCTCTATGGTCTCTCTCTTTTTTCGGTGGAAAACTGCGGTTTTTACGCCAAGAAGGGGGGGCAATTATGCACGGCATAAACGTGCGGCATTGGAGAACCGGGCAAGAGGGTATTTGCTCAGGAAGGGGGAGCAAATGGGACGGTCAGCGCCCCCGCCCCCGGCTATTCTCCCGTGAGCGATTCCGGCCGATTTCTCTGGCCCGTTCCCGTTGAGCCTCAACCGCCTGTT
>NZ_JBNIEW010000041.1:0-3101 GCF_050106715.1 Acetobacter sp. AAB5 | reverse complement strand
TCTGGCGTAACCTTGAATGATGCTGGCATTACCGTGCAGAGCAACGGCGTGGTGTCTGCCATGACTGTGAATGCCCAAGGTATTTATGCCGCGTATATTGATGGCGGCGTATCCTATGATGCGGTCGTGAATAACGAAGGCGCCATTGTAGAATATACAAACGGTTCAGCATACAACAACACTGTGAATAACGGGGGTGAAGACGCTGTTCTGAATGGCCTGAGTGAAGCTGCAACCATTTCTGCAGGTGGGCTTCAGTTGGTAGAAACAAAAGGCGTGACCTCTGGAACAATTCTGGATGGCGGTCAGCTTCAGGCATCCGCTG
Source organism: Acetobacter sp. AAB5 (assembly GCF_050106715.1). Taxonomy (NCBI): domain Bacteria; kingdom Pseudomonadati; phylum Pseudomonadota; class Alphaproteobacteria; order Acetobacterales; family Acetobacteraceae; genus Acetobacter; species Acetobacter sp. AAB5. The sequence goes on along the minus strand of NZ_JBNIEW010000041.1, from coordinate 2,776 downwards.
GTGGCATTGCATCTGCAACAACCGTGAACGCCGGTGGCCTTGAAACTGTAGGGGCTGGTGGCACAGCGCTTAATCAGACCGTTAATTCCCAAGGCACTGTTGTTGTTGATGCGTCCGGGACCATAGGCGGTCAAACCATTCTGAGTGGTGGCAGCTTGAGTGGCGGCACACTCAGCGCGGGCGCAACGGTATCCGTGCTCTCTGGCGGGTATGAAAGTGGTGTCACCATTGCAAGTGGCGGCAGCGCGGATATTCAGTCTGGCGGCAGTGGCTCCAATATTCTGATTGAGCGCTCTGGCGTAGAAAACGTGGCTCAGGGCGGTGCTGTCAGCAATTTCACCATTGAGACGGGGCGGCAGAATAATGCCGGGAGTGCCGTAAGTGGCCTGATTGAGGATTTAGGTGAAGAGCGCGTTCAGTCTGGCGGCTATGATGCCGACATGACAGTGACTGGCCACGGGCATGAAGTTGTGAGTGCTGGTGGGAGTGCCGTAAACACAATTTTCAATGACACAGGTTATGGCTTTATTGCCGGCACTTTGGATGATGCCACGGTTAATTCTGGCGGCTGGGTGAATGTGTCCTCTGGTGGCATAACGTCGCACACCACAATCAACGGAAGCGGGAGCGAATACGTAAACGCTGGAGGCAGTGCTGTTGATCAAACGGTAAATGCCCATGGCACGTTAACGATTGCATCAGCAGGCATTATCGGCGGTACAACGGTGCTGAGCGGCGGCACGCTGAGCGGTGGCGTTTTAAGCTCTGGCGCAAAAGTTTCTGCCCTGTCTGGGGGTTACGAAAGTGGCGTAACAATTACGACAGGCGGTTACTCCGAAGTTGATGCCAATGGCACGGCCACCAATATCAGCATTACTGGCAATGGCAGCCAGACAGTGGCTTCCAATGGTTTGGTCAGCAGCTTTAGTGTCAACCACGGGCGCCAGTATGATTGGGGGAGTGCCGTATCGGGCACAATTACCAATCTGGGTGAAGAACGTGTGATGTCCGGCGGCCAGGACAGTGACATGATTGTTGCAAGCCACGGGCATGAAACTGTGAGTGCCGGTGGGGTAGCAAACCATACAACGTATAACGCCAATGGCTTTGGCTACATTAACGGCGCGGCTGTGAGTGCCGTTGTGAATTCTGGCGGTATCGAATTTGTTCAAAGCGGTGGCGTCACCACAGGCACAACGGTTAACAACGGCGGCCTTGAAGATGTTGAGACGGGTGCTACAGCACATAATGAGACCGTAGGAAGCGGCGGCACGCTCAACGTTTTCTCACAGGGTAGCCTGAATGGCGCCAACGTGTCTGGCGGGACTGTGGATGTCAGTTCGGGTGGATCTGCGGCAGATGTAAATGTTGCCAGTGGTGGCCAGTTGAACGTGCAGAGCAGTGCTGTGCTGAGTGGTACAGAGGTTCTGCAAAATGGCGGCAAAGCCACCATATGGGCTGGGGCAGGTGGCGTTGTTGATCTGGAAGGCAGCACCAATACAGGGCTGACTTTGGAGGGTGTTGATACATCTTCCGCCACAATCGTTACGACAGAAGTGACGGGTTTTGACGGAGCTTCTGCTGGAAACTCAGACGGGATTGTGCTTGCCGGGGTTAAAGCTGCCGATATTACCTCCACCAGTTATTCAGCAGATGGCAACTACGTCACCTTGTCGTTTAACGAGGGTGGGTCTGTTACGCTGCACATTGATGATGTCAGCCAGTATGGGTACGAACTTTCTTCTGATGCAGACGGCAATGCTGTTTATGAAGTCTGTTTCTTGGCTGGTTCCATGATCCGCACACCATGTGGTGATGTTGCTGTTGAAACACTGCAACTGGGTGATGACGTTCTGACATTTGCAGATGGACAAAGCACTGTTCGTAAAGTGACATGGGCCGGCAAGGCGCACGCCACTGTGCGCGCAGGATTGCCGGATGATGAGGCAGGTTACCCTGTGCGTATCCTTAAGGATACTATTGCAGATGGTGTGCCTTACAAGGATATGCTGATTACATCTGAACATTGCCTGTTCTTTGAAGGCAGGTTTGTGCCTGTGCGCATGCTGGTGAACGGATCTTCCATTTTCTATGATAAATCCATCACCTCCTACGATTACTACCATGTGGAAACAGAAGAACACTCTGTGATCACGGCAGATGGTATGTTGACAGAAAGTTATCTGGATACAGGTAACCGCCGTGCGTTCCGTCAGGCTGGTTCTGTCATGAGCTTGGGTGGAAAAATCAAAAGCTGGGAAGATGATGCCGCAGTAGATCTGTGTGTTGATCGTGCTTTTGTGGAACCCTTGTTCTGCAAGCTGGCGGAGCGGGCTGCAAGTGTAGGCGGGCAGCCAGTGGCTACAGCACCGCAGGTTCTGACAGATGAGCCCGACCTGCATCTGGTAACAGATACAGGTGCTGTTGTGCGTGCCGTAAGGCGCAATGGGCAGCGTTATAGCTTCATGCTACGTCCTGGCACACGCTTTGTGCGTATTGTGTCTCGGGCTGCGCGTCCGGCGGATGTGATTGGGCCGTTTGTGGATGATCGGCGTGAAATGGGTGTTGCCGTTGCGGATGTGCATCTTGCAACAGCCGGACAACAGCATGACATTGCAGCGCATCTGATGCAGGATAAGCCTGAAGGCTGGCATGAAACAGACTGGGCAGATTGCGCCTGGACAAACGGAAATGCCCTGTTGCCATTGGGGGATCACCTGATCAGTCATCACATGGGGCTGCTGTCTATAACAATCCGTGCCGCAGGACCTTATAT
>NZ_JBNIEW010000040.1:0-3191 GCF_050106715.1 Acetobacter sp. AAB5 | reverse complement strand
AGCCGTTCCGTTTCAAACGAATACCACATATCCCTTGATGCCGTCAGGTATTAAGGGCGCAGTTACGACTTGCACAAGTGCAAGTCCTGCGTCATGGTGGCTTCGCCCCCCTGAACCCCCCGTTTAACTCCAAAAGGTAGGCGCTCGATCCGTGGCAATCTATCGCGCAGAAACGAAACCGATCAGCCGGAGCGCAGGGCGTTCCGTTGTGGCTGCGGCTGCGTATCGTGCTGGCGAGGATTTGACCAACGAGGTTGACGGGCACGAACACAAATACAGCCCCCGGCAGAATAGCGTTGCCCATAAGGCAATCTTCATTCCGGGGGGTGGCACCGCTGACCGTTCGGAATTGTGGAATGACGCGGAGCGGTCCGAGAAACGCAAGGACGCCCGCACCGGAAGGGAATGGGTTGTTGCTCTCCCCCATGAACTCACCAGCGAGCAGCGGGCCGAACTGGCGGACAGTTTCGCGCGTGAGCTGGTCCAGCGGTACGGGGTGGCCGTGGATGTGGCCGTGCATCTTCCGGGTGACGAGGGCGACGACCGGAATCATCACGCGCACATCATGACCACCACCCGCACGGTGGAGCGGGGGGGCGATGGCAAGCTGTCCTTTGGAGACAAATCGACCATCGAACTGTCCGACAAGAAGCGGCAGGGCATGGGACTGGGGAAGGCCGCCGATGAGGTGAAGGAAGTCCGGCAGCTATGGGCGGGCCTTGCCAATGCCGCGCTAGAGCGGGCTGGGCAAGAGGCTCGGATAGATCACCGGAGCAATGCGGAGCAGGGGCTAGACCGCGTTCCAGAGCGGCACATGGGGCCGAATGTGGTGGCTCTGGAACGGAAGGGCCACCAGACCCCGACCGGCAACCACAACCGGCGCATCCGGGCCGAGAACGCCCAGCGGGCCGAAGTGATAGATTTCGCCCTGGCTAAACTGGCGCAGGCCGTCAACGCCATGCGTGAGGGCTTCGAGAGGGTGGCCCAGGCATTTGACCGGCTGACCCCGCCGATACAGCAGAAAGCCGAGAAAACCGCCAATAAGTGGATGGCTTTCAGCAAAGGGCTGAAGGCAGGAGCCGCCAAGGATGCCGAGGCAGAGCGGAAACGTCAGATGGACGAGCGGATGCGGCTGGCCGAAGAGCGCCTAAGAGCCGCAGCGGCCGAGAAAGAGCGGGCCGAGCAGCGGGCCAAAAACGCCAAGGAGCATCAGGAGATGCTACAGGCCCGCCGGGATCGAGGCGGGAGAGGGCGGGGCCGTTAAGCCTTGGCGTCCTGCCCGGCCCGCGCCTTGGCTATGACGGAACGGGCATGAGCGAGGGCGGGGCCGTGGCCGTCCGCCTGCGCTGCTTGCAGCAGTTCTTCCCGCACCAACGGGTCTTGTGCCGCCTTGGCGCTGTCGAACACGTCCAGTTCCGAAACCTTCATGGGTTAAGCCTTGCCACCCTGCACGATTGCCAGCTTGGCGCCGGGGCGTGGGATTAGGGCAAGTTCTTCCTGCGTGGCGCGGCTGCCGACCTCGGCAACGTGTTTGTTCATGAAGTAGCGGACGAAGCCGGGACCACGCATACCGGCGATTTTTTCGCGCTCGATAAAAATCGCCCCGAACCGCACTAGCTCATTCATGATGCGGCTGACGTTATCGGCTCCAATGCCGACTTTCTCCGCGATTTCCTCACGGGTCAGCATGATCTGGCCGGTATGGGGCATGAGGTGATCGAACAGCAGCGCCCAAACGCGCATGGCTTTCATGGGCCGCTTGCTGTTGGCTTCCAGCCAGTCAACGACAGCGGCATTTTGGGCGGGACGGATCATGACAAAAGGCTCCGTTGTTCCGGGGTCTGGTGTGGTCAGGCGGTTAATCTGGACATACAGCCGACCGACTGCATCCCTCATGGCTCCGTCACCGTCACTAAAGGGCAGAAGGGCCTGTTTCAGAAGATCGGCCTGATCTTCTTGGAGCCTATCTTTTTTGGTCTTAAGCCGGGTCACATTCCGCATGGGGGAAACCTCTGTATAGGGTCCGATTACCTGTCACCACGTGACAGTTTATCCTGTCATGTGGTGACAGGTAATGGCAATCGGTTTTTGGCGGTTGCCTGCCAAAAAACAGAGGTTGGCGTCACCCTAGATAGAATAAAGATATTTATTCCCCCCTATGGTCCCCCCCTTAGAACGGTGGAAAACTCCCATTTTCGACGTGTTCAGCCGGCGGAAATTGCTCTTTCGAATTGCTCAGGAAGAGGGAGGGGTTGGCGATCATGGCTGCACAGCCCAGCCGCTGGCGTTCTGGGTGGGGTAGCAGAAGGTGCGCTTTTCCTTCGGTTCGTATTTGGCCTCATATCCCGGCAGGTGGCAGTGGCCGAGGGCTTGCAGAAGGCCCGCCCTGTCCATCAGGTAGCCAAGCTGTCCGCTGGGGGTGATGCCCCATGATGCGACCGTGTTGGCAGCTACGGCCTCGCTGTAGCCGTGGGCCGTTCCAGAGGCCCAACCGTCACGGTGTCCCACCCAATAGCCCGTCAACCACCCGCCACAGACCAGCAGAGCCGCGCAGAGGGCCGTCCAGATCATCAGACGCCTCTTGGATGCTGTGAAGGTGTCACCGGCTTCCTCGGCCAATTTAGAGGCTTTTCCGGCGGCGTCTGAAATGGTCTTGCACCTGGCATCTTGTTCGGCGGCCAGCCGCTCCATGCTGGCGGTGGCCGTGGACAGGCTTTTTTCGACCCTTTTGAACAGTTCAAACGGATCTTCTTCCAGTGCCTCACTCATGGCCGGTGTCCGGTGCTGGATGCGGGGGCAGGGAGAGAGCGGGGAGACGGGAAAATACCTCAAACGCCTTCCGGTCGGATGGGCGCTCTACCAGTTTCAAAAGTGTTTCAATAGTGCGGACGGCCCGTTCATCTGTTTCGGCAAGTTTTACCAGTGCGCCGCCCAAGATGTAGTTCTGCCGGTCCCTCAACTTTGATTCCGCTTTAGCTGCTTCCTTCTGCGCCTCTTTGATGCGCTTTTTCTGTTCAGCTATGATCCTTTTGGCGTTCTCAATCTCTTTCGCAATATCGCTCATATCATCCTCACCGTGGAGCCGTTCCGTTTCAAACGAATACCACATATCCCTTGATGCCGTCAGGTATTAAGGGCGCAGTTACGACTTGCACAAGTGCAAGTCCTGCGTCATGGTGGCTTCGCCCCCC
>NZ_JBNIEW010000039.1:0-3324 GCF_050106715.1 Acetobacter sp. AAB5 | reverse complement strand
GATCGGCTGGCCTGTTTTCGGGTTTTGCACTGTGATCAGAATGGCAGTTATCTGCCGTTTTCTTCACAGTGCAAAAGCTTTTTTGGAATCAGAAATTATTGCTTAGGAAGATGTGCAAATAGGTAATGTATTTTACAAATTACCTATCTTTGGTGTCCCCGTGGAAAAGGGGAATTTCTGGCTGGAAAGATACGATGCCAATTCATCTGAAACAGGAACAAAAACATAATCCGTATTAGAAAATTTCGTTGATGCATTAGTTGTTTGCATCGTCACTGGATTTTGATCCGGTAAGGTCGAATATTGAGAGTTATTACCAAAATTTGGCTCTTGATAATCTTCTTCTGTTTCCTGTTTATTTTCAATAAATTGTTTTCTAAGAGATACAAACGTATTTTCATGCGTTTTTTTAAAATAAATAATGCCCATAGTTTATTTTACACTTTCAGTTTTAGCTAAAAGAGAATCCCCTTTTGCTTTCCATGATAATTGCTTGGAATCATTTATATCAGCTTCTGCCATAGAAGATAATGCTCCTAGAAGTTGCCCTTTATCCCAAATTGGCTTGCCGGTCTTACTATCGACCAAACCGGCCAGAATAAGAAGGCCAGCAGACTGGATGAGGTTATGCGTTCTTTCCTTGTCCTTGGCGTCTCTTTCTCTCTTGGCGATTTTCGATGATCTGGCCTTTGCTTCGGATGCTTTGGCCTTTGCCTCTTTTACGGCTTCCTGCGCTTTTTCCGACCGGATTAGTGCCTTGAGGTCTCTTTCCTCTTTTGGCGTTCTATCCGTCTTGTCATAGAGCAAAATCAGGATGCGCTGTTCTGTCGATAGCTTCTCAAGCTGTCGAAGGTTAGCGATATGCGTTTCAATCCGAAAAGCGGCCATAGTTTTCATCCAAACATAAAACGATTATCAGGCTTTATAGCATAAAAATGGTAGCAAATAGACGAGAGCCAAATTATCCTTCCTTGTAGGAAGGCGCGCTTAGACGTTTCTCATAAATGAGAAACAGCACGTTAGGGGTAAACCCCTTAAAACCCCGTTTTGACTCCAAAGGATTGTGGTGTGGCAATTGGTCGTTTGTCGATGAAGGTAGGAGGTAAGGGCAAAGCCTGCGCCCACTCCAACTACATCGAACGCCAAGGAAAATATGCCCATCGTCTAGAAACTGGTGAACGACTGGTTGCGACCGGAAGCGGCAACATGCCGGAATGGGCGCAATCCTCATCACAGTTCTGGAAGGCAGCGGATGAGCATGAACGGGCGAATGGCACCACATACCGCGAAATGGAAATAGCCCTGCCGCGTGAACTGGATGACAAGCAGAAGGAGAAGCTGGTCAGGGAGTGGGTGAAGCAGGAAATCGGCCAGAAGCACGCCTACACATGGGCCATTCATTCTCCCAAAGCGAGTGACGGCGGAGAGCAGCCGCATGTGCATCTGATGTTTTCAGAACGGGTCATGGACGGTCATGAACGCGGGCCGGAACAGTTCTTCAAACGCTACAACAGCAAGACGCCAGAGAAAGGCGGAGCCAAGAAGGCCAACACCGGCAAGCATCCTTTGGAGCGGAAAGAAGAACTGAAAGACCTGCGGCATCGCTGGGAAGTCATGTGCAACCGGCATCTTAGGGCGGCGGAGTGTCGAGAGCGCGTCAGCCTGAAACCGAATAACGAGATCAGGCAGGGTGAACCGGAACCGAAGATGTTGCCGAGCGAATGGCAGCGCGGCACCGGCAAGGCCGACATCATTGCTTTCCGGGAGGCCAGAAAAGAGCAGGTCGAGGCCCGCCATGACGTGCGTTTGTCGGTCAGGCCAACGGAACACATGGAAGCTGAACTGATTCACCTGGCCTACCGGAAGCAAGCCGACCAGAGGCAGGCCCAGGCCGCCGCCGCCGCCGCCAGACAGGCCGAAGCCGATCGACGTGCAGCCGAGGAGAGACAGGCACTCATCGCCAAGCTGCCAGCGATGGAGAAGGCCGTCATCGCAGAGATCGAGGATGAGACAAACAGGCGGCTCGATACCGATTTTGAGTATCAGGCTCTTTGGAAGGAGCGTGAGCAGCATGAGAAGGCCCGTCAGGAGGCAGAGGCCAATGCTGACAAGGCGGAACGTGATGAGGCCGCAACGGCTCAGGAAGCGCAGGATTTAGCTAAGAAGCACACGATACAGACCCGGCTTCATAGATCTGGCTTCAAGACCTTCATGCCCTTGGCCGAGGCCGAACAGTTCCGTGACGACTGCAAGACCTACAAGGAGGCCGAACGGACGCGGCAGACTTCTCTTGCCGAGAAGGTTCAGCAGATCGACCGGAAGCTGAAAGAGATTCGCCAGCGGATTCTGGACAAGGCCCGAAAGGAACTGGACGACCTTTACAAGAAACTTACATCCATTCGGGAGGCCATGAAGGTGGTCAAGGAAGCCCATATGGCCCAAGGAAAAGCCCAGAAAAAAGCCAGTCAGGAAGATCAGGCGGTTAGAAAACGAGGGCGAGGGCGATAAGCAGGGGTTGCCTTTGGAGTAAAACCGGAAGAGTCTCTGCCCCAGATATGACGAAGGCTCGGAGCCGCAAACTCCGAGCCTTCAGCAAGTCCACCAGCACTACCAAGTGGACCGCCTTTCGCTGAAGACCTAACCCGCATCGGGGTTTATCTTCAAGCCTTAGATGGTCAGCTTGTTGGAGAAAACCAACTATGACCACCGCAATTCAGACCGCCATTCTCAACACCTTCCGCGCTGGACAGATCAGCCGGACGGCCAAAGATGTGCTTCTCATCATCGCCCGCTCTATCCGGCCAGCGTCCTATGAGAGCCTCGCCAGAGCCGCCAAGTGTTCCCGCCGGTCAGTGGCCTACGCTATCCAGCAGGCCGAGCAGCTCGGCATCCTACGCCGCTCTCACAACCGTATTCGTAGGGGACGCCGCTGGATGAACGGTTGCAACGGGTATCGGTTCATTATGAAAGCCCTGACGGAAACATTGGCTTTCCCTTGGTCTCGATCACAGTGCAAACCTTGCACCACGGGTAATGAAGATAAAAAAAATACTCGATGGATGCCTCATTCTCCCGAAGAATACAGGCTCATATGTGAACGAATGGCAGCAGGATTGACGCCAAAAGAAGCGGGCTACCGTGGAAGCCTAACCTAACCGGGCACCACCCTACCGATCACAGTGCAAAAAGAGATCCGATCACAGTGCAAAACGGGATCGGCTGGCCTGTTTTCGGGTTTTGCACTGTGATCAGAATGGCAGTTATCTGCCGTTTTCTTCACAGTGCAAAAGCTTTTTTGGAATCAGAAATTATTGCTTAGGAAGA
>NZ_JBNIEW010000038.1:0-3610 GCF_050106715.1 Acetobacter sp. AAB5 | reverse complement strand
AAACTCCAATACGACAACAAGGGGTTTTGAGATGAAAAGCCGTAATTTTCTGCTCTTGGCCGTTGTGTGTGCGGCTGTTTTTTGCGTCAACCCGGCCCATGCTGCGGATGGGTCGGAAATATCCAGTATCGTTGCCCAATATCAGGCTTCCGGCACCGAGATAGCCGCAAAAATGCTGACGTATGCGACAAGTCTCTTTTGGATTTTGGCCGCCATCCAGTTCGCCGGATCGAGCATCCGCCTCGGGATACAGGGGGCGGATTTTCAGGAATGGACCGCGCATCTTGTCCGGCAGATTTTCTTTATCGGAATCTACGCATGGTTGATGGAACATTCCTATGAGTTCAGCTTGGATATTGTCCAAAGCTTCAGACAGGCAGGCAGTTCCACCCAGATCATGCCGGGCAACGTGTTTACGGCTGGCCTACGCATTGCAGAAGCCATCTCGCAGATGGCGAGCAGTTGGAACCCGTTTAATGGGGCCTTGGTCGCTCTATGCTGCGTTGTGATCGTGCTGGCGTTCGTATGGGTTTCGGGCCTTCTGGTGGTGGCACTATGCGAGATGTATCTAATCCTGTCCGCAGCCGTCCTCATGACCGGGTTTGGCGGATCGGAATGGACACGCGATCTTGCGACCAAGAGCTTTATGCTCGCCCTGGGGATCGGCGCTAAATTGCTGGTGATGGAACTCATCTTGTCCACGGGATGGGGCATCATCGACAAGTGGGCGAGCGCCAGTTATGCGGAATATCAGGATATTTTCGTGGCGATGGCGGTGGTTGGGGTGTTTGTCTATCTCGTCCAGTCACTCCCCAATCTGGCCCAACAGGTGATTTCAGGCGCGGCCACTGGCTCCACCGCAGCCGAGGCCCTCAAGGGCTTTGCTCAGGCCGGTATCGCGGCAGCAACCGCAGCAGTGGGCGGCGCTGGCGTTATGGCAGCCTCTGGCGCCCTTGGAGAAGGGGCACAGAGCGCGATTTCTGGTCTTGGTCAAAGCGTCTCTGGTGGCGGAGCTGGTGGCAGCTTTGGCCCCGGAGCCAGTGCAGCAAGCGATGCCGCCAGTGCCGCGCAAGTGGGTGGAGATAGCGGAAATAGTGGATCTGGTGGGGGCGCTAAACTGTCTCCTGCCGGGTCTGCAGGGGCTGCGCTTGGTCAGATTGGCCGTGCAGTTGCCCAAAATGCCTATGGGCGCATGACAGGCACAGGAATCCACGGTGGCACATTAAGCGGGCGTTTGGCGGCCTATATGGTGCGGAACAATGCACCGCCCCCACCATCCCCCCAAGGCCCGCAGCAATCAGAAGAAAATTCGATTTCTTGAGGTTACAAAACGTGTTTTATCAAAATGTACCACTACAGTATGGCAAAAAATATATGAAAGTTAGAAACGCACGATAATAGTAAGACAAAAAGCCCATATGGAATGAGGCATTTTTAGAAAATGTCATATTTCTATATGTCAAATCGACAGTTTTTAGAAACACGCAAGGAAAGTGTCAGGGAAAAAATTATACCCAAGAAAGGGTAGGGGGCTTGCTTTTGGAGCAAATCCAGAGAAATCTATGCCCCAGAAACGGGGAAGGCCCGGTGCTAGCAACACCGAGCCTTCCAACAAACCCACCCCAAGCGACTAACCCGGTGGGCCTGCTACTTCCGAGGGGTAAGAGATAACCCGAACAGGGTTTCCCCTCAAGAGAAGATAGGCTCTCCGGGTCGAAAGATCGACCGTGACGACTGTAAAAAATAGAGTTCCTGCTCTTTCTCACAACCAGAACGCCATTCCCCGGCATACGCTGAAGGGCCTGTTTCTGTCCGATATGGAGAGACTGGCGGCGGAAGGACACTTCAAAGGCACCAAGCGCATTGCCCTGCGTGCGTTTATCGACATGATGGGGCCAGACTGCGCCTTATATCCCTCTCATGCTGCCGTAGCGCGGAAAGCCAACGTATCAGAACGGACGGTATGGGCGGCTCTTAATGAGGCCGAGAGGTTGGGCCTGCTGCGTGTCACTCCCCGATATGTCTATGACCGGGAGAGGGGAAAGAAAGTCAGAACCAGCAATCTATATGAAGTTATGGTGACGGCTGCCCAGAGAGCTGCGGCCATTGTTGCTGCCACAGCTCGTAAAGCTCATGAGGCGGCCAAGAGGAAAGCTGCTGCGGTGGGCCGGGCAGCTCGTGGACTTTTCCACGACCTAACCGCAACGGATGCGGAGAACCCCCCTAAAGATATATTTACTCCAAGAGATCAGGTGAGACATGAACCGACTATGAGCCATTCGGACATGATCGAATGGTGTTTAAGGGTCTCTCGACCGGTCTGACTGACCTAACCGCAACGACAGAAAAGGCATTGAAGGGGAGCAGACGGGAAAGGTCTGTCCACCTAATCGCAACAGCTTGCGGTTAGGTCAGAAACGCTTGTTTGGAGCCCATCCAAACCCGTCGAGCATGAAATGCGAGTAAGGCCGTTGCCCCGTCCGGGGCAACATATCTTGCCTATTCGAGTTTTGTCTTAAACAGCCCGACTTGGCCCCCAATGGCCCGAAGCATGAAAACCAAAAAAACTCGGCCCTACTCGGCCTCAAACGGCCCGAAATGGCCCTAATCGGCCCGAAAGTCGTTCCTTTTCATTCTTTTTCATTCCTTTTCGTTCTTCGGGCCATTTCGGGCCGTTTAGGAACGAGATGGAACAAAATCGAATAGGCAAGATGTGTTGCCCGGTACCGGGCAACGGACTTACTCGCATTTCATGCTCGACGGTTGGAAGGTGGTTTTTATGGTTGAGGCTCCAATCAAGGTTCGGGTTTCTGGCCGCGTTCCCGCGTTCCATGAAATTGCAGAGCGGTTTGCGCGCCAAAGTTAAAAACAAATAAAAATTAGAAATTTTTAGTTTCGTTACAGGTTTTTGAAAATAATGAATATGCAATTTTATTGATTTTAGAAAGTTGAAGTACTAATATGCAAATAACATAAGGACGATAAAAAAGTAAAAGCTGATAAGGTTTTTTCAAAAATGAAAAAATTATTTTTCCTTTTGCCATTTTTATTGGCAATGCCGCAGCAGTCTTACGCTCAAATCATTACAGACTGCCCGAAATGCACGCAGGAAGAAACGGAAACCGTCCGATGGGCGCAGCAGCTCGCTTCTATGCTGGATGAACTACAGCGGGTGAAAAGTGAGCTTTATGCCGACTTGGGAGAGGTCGAAAGCCTGCGGAACATAGGCAGCGGCCAAGCACTGACCGGCGGAAATCTGGATGGGATTATCAGCCGCCTGCAAACAGGTGCGTATTCCGTTGGGCGTGTTAGCCAACTGAATCAGACATTGCGGAATGACTATTCCGCCGCCAGCCAGCAGCTATCGACACTGAAAACCCTGTTATCTGAACAGCAGAGCCAGTTAAGCAGCGATAGTAGCAATATTCACGAAATGCAGCGGGCCTCGACCACCACCGTAGGCGCACATGGCGCCATGATGGTCAGCAATGAATTGCAGGGGCAGATAGCCTCACAACTGCTGAAAACCCAGCAAACACAAATGGCTATGGCCCAAACTCTGGCGACACAAGCCGCCATCGAGAACGATCGACAGGCCAGCACAGACGCC
>NZ_JBNIEW010000037.1:0-3664 GCF_050106715.1 Acetobacter sp. AAB5 | reverse complement strand
AATGGCTTCTTCTCGCCCGTCGGGCCAGACGACGCCCGTCGCCGTCATGCGTACAAACTGGCGCACCGCGTGGAGCACGCCCCGCTCCCGGGCGGCTCGCACGGGCGGCACCATGACGATGTCGCCAAAACCGCCGGTGGGCATGGCCGACGGGCCGCCGAGAACGCGAGCGGTCGCCCGCTCGAACAGCACCCGTCCGTCCACATCGTCAGGTAAGAAGACAGGATCGTGCTGCGTGACCCATGTTGCCTGGGCGACAAGGGACAGCTCCGCCATAATCTGCGCACCGGAGTTGCCCCCACCCACCACGAGCAGACGCTGACCGGCAAATGGTAGTGCGTTGCAGTAATGGGAGGAGTGGATTTGCGTTCTGACAAACAATTCGCGACCCGGATAATCGGGGATGAAGGGCGCAGACCATGTGCCGGTTGCGCCGATGACCGCGCGGCTTACGAAATCACCCACGCTGGTTCTGACATTCAGGAATTTCTGGTCAGTGCGTTCCACACGTCCGACCATTACGGGGCGGTGGATCGGCGGCGCATAGCGCGCCTCGTAGCGGTGCAGATAGTCAAGCACCTCGTCGCGGGTCGGGTAGCTGCCATCGGGCGTGTCGGGCATCGGCCAGCCGGGCAGCGAACTGTAGGACGCGGGTGAAAACAGATGCAGGGAATCCCAGCCATGCACCCATGCACCACCCGCCTGCGTCCCGTTGTCCAGAATGACGTAGGTCAGCCCGGTCCGGCGCAGGAAATACGAGGCGGCGAGCGCTGCCTGACCGCCGCCCACGATCACGACATCGAACTGTTCCGCCATTGCCCGGCTCACAGGCTTTCCGGGAGGCGGAATTCCGCCTTCCGTTCGCTATAGCGGTCCACGAGGTAGTCGGCCCGGTCGCGTAAAAGCCATGTGAACTTCATCAGTTCCTCCATGACATCTACCATCCGGTCATAGAGGGGGGACGGCTTCATGCGGTCATCGTCACCGAACTGCGTATAGGCCATTGGCACGCTGGACTGGTTGGGGATGGTGAACATCCGCATCCACCGGCCCAGAACCCGCAGGGCATTGACGGAATTGAAGCTTTGCGATCCGCCTGAGACCTGCATCACCGCCAGCGTGCGGCCCTGTGTCGGGCGGACCGCCCCTTCGGAGAGCGGCAGCCAGTCGATCTGGTTCTTGAACACGGCGGTAATGTTGCCGTGCCGTTCGGGGCTGCACCAGACCTGGCCTTCCGACCAGATCGAGAGATCCCGCAGTTCCTGCACTTTCGGGTGGGTTGCGGGCACGGAATCCGCTACCGGCAGGCCGGTCGGGTCGAACACCCGTGTCTCGGCCCCCAGCACCTTCAGGATGCGTTCTGCCTCAAGCACCAGCAACCGGCTGAAAGATCGGGGGCGTAAAGAGCCGAAGAGCAGAAGGATACGCGGCGGATGGTCCACACGCGGTTGCGGTTCCAGCCGCGCGAGATCGACCCGTTCAAGATATTCGGGGTGGAGGGCCGGCAAGTCAGGTTCGGTCATTGTGATATTGGTCCATTCGTGCATTACGAGTGGCTGATCCAGGGCAACCACAAGGACAGCGCCGCGAGTGTGACCAGCAGGACGGGCGGGGTGATCGCCAGTCCAACTTTCATATACTGCCCCCATGTGACCCGATGGTTCCTGGATGCCAGCACATGCAGCCACAGCAGTGTTGCGAGACTACCAATCGGCGTGAATTTTGGTCCGAGGTCGCAGCCGATGACGTTGGCATAGATCATCAGGTCGCGTGTCAGCGGCGTGATGTCGTGAGCCTGCTGGATCGCCAGCGCCCCGACCAGCACACTCGGCATATTGTTCATGATGGACGACAGAACAGCCGCCAGAAAGCCGGTGCCGATGGTGGCCGTGAACGTCCCTTGATGACCGAGCCAGACCAGTGCGGTCGCAAGATAGTCGGTCAGCCCGGCATTGCGCAGGCCATACACCACCAGATACATGCCCAGCGAGAAGATCACGATCTGCCACGGGGCGCCCCGCAGCACCTTACGAACAGGGATGACCCGACCATATCCGGCGACGAGCAACAGGATTCCGGCGGCCAGGCAGGCCACGACACAGACCGGGATATGAAACGGCGCTGTCAGGAAATAGGCCGCCAGAACGAGGACCAGCAGCGGAAATGCCGCCCGAAATACATGGTGGTCACGAATTGCCGCAGCGGGTGCTGGCAGTTCGGCGACGGGATAGGTCGCAGGCACCTGCCGCCGGTACCACAGCCAAAGCACAGCCAGCGTCGCGCCCAGCGCCACCAGATCGACGGGGACCATGATCGCGGCATAGCGATCAAACGCAATGCCAAAGAAATTGGCGCTGACGATGTTCACCAGGTTGGAAATGACAAGCGGCAGGCTGGTGGTATCCGCGACGAACCCAGTGGCGATAATAAAGGCCAGCGCCGCGCCATGGCTCAGGCGCAGTTGCGTCAGGATAGCGATGACAATGGGCGTCAGCAGCAGGGCCGCGCCGTCATTGGCGAAAACCGCTGCAATGGCCGCTCCCAGCACCACGATCAGCGGGAATAGCGTCCGGCCTCGCCCTTTGCCCCAGCGCACGACGTGCAGGGCGGCCCAATGGAAGAACCCGGCCTCATCCAGCAACAGCGAGATGACGATCAGCGCGATAAAGGTGAAGGTCGCGTCCCAGACGATGTGCCAGACGACGGGGATGTCGTGCCAGTGGATCACACCAGTTGCCAGAGCCACGGCGGCACCTGCCATTGCGCTCCAGCCGATACCCAGCCCCCGAGGCTGCCAGATGACAAAAACCAGCGTGGCAACGAAAATCAGAAGCGCCAGCATCAGATGATCCGCTTGCCGGATTCATCGACGATCTTCTCCCCGTCCTCTTTGACGAAAGCGCCTCTCTGCGGGTTAGGCAGGATGTCCAGAACCGTCTCGGACGGACGGCAGAGTGCCGCACCGAGGGGGGTGACGACGATCGGCCGGTTAATCAGGATCGGATGCGCCATCATGGCGTCGATCAGCGCATCATCGCTCAGGGCCGGATTATCGAGGCCGAGTTCGTGAAAGGGCGTGCCCTTTTCCCGCAGGACCGAGCGCACCGGAACGCCCATACGGGCGATCAGATCGACCAGTTCCGCACGACCGGGAGGCGTTTTCAGATATTCGATGGTCGTGGGCTCGATCCCGGCATTGCGGATCAGTGCCAGCACGTTGCGCGACGTGCCGCAGGCCGGGTTGTGGTAGATCATGATGGTCATGAGCAGGATTCCGGGGACGGACAGCAGGAGGACAGGCTCGCGACCAGGGGCGCGCAGAGTTCGGGACTGCCCGCGCAGCAGTCCGTGACGAGGAAGAGCATCAGGTCGCGCAGGCGCGGAAGACAGGCGCGATAGACGATCAGCCGGCTATGGCGTTGCGAGGTCAGCAGCCCGGCGCGGGTCAGGGTGGCGAGATGGGCCGAGATCGTGTTTTGCGGGACATCGAGATGCCGCGCGACGTCTCCGGCGGGTAGTCCGTCCGGTTCGTGGCGCACCAGCAGGCGGAAGATCTCCAGCCGTGTGGACTGCGACAGGGCGCTCAGGGCAGCGAGGGCGGATTCTGTATCCATATATCCTTGTTTGTGGATATATTGTCGTAAGTCAAGCTATCCTATGTGAG
>NZ_JBNIEW010000036.1:0-3758 GCF_050106715.1 Acetobacter sp. AAB5 | reverse complement strand
TCTCCAGCCGTGTGGACTGCGACAGGGCGCTCAGGGCAGCGAGGGCGGATTCTGTATCCATATATCCTTGTTTGTGGATATATTGTCGTAAGTCAAGCTATCCTATGTGAGAAAACAGAGATCACAACCGTCGGCTTCCTCAATTTTTCCGCTCAGACCAGACCTTCCGCCCTCCCCCCCATTGCTGACATCGAACGGATCTTTGTCACGATATAGGCCTGATAGGCCTGCGTGAAACGGGTGGCCTGTCACCTAATTAAGGAACTTCGACAAACCTCTCTTTCTCCGGGAGCCCATATCTACGTGCCATAAGTGGAATTTGAGAGCATTTGCAGGATCTTTTCCATATTCGCCGATAAGTTTTCTATCAATACGATCAGTGCGTGGACTTCGGCGGTTACCTTGTAACGGAAACCCACAATCCCGCCCTTCCTACTCGACCAGACGGCTAGAATAGGCCAAAATGCGGCTCTAATTTATTGTCATATTAAGGCTTTAGTTTCATGTCACGCGGTCGTCCACGTAAAAACCCTGATGCTGCCTCTGCTCCTAAGAAAACTACCAAAGCACGCAAGGCCAAGGCAGCGACCGCGACACTGGGCTTTGAACAGCAGATGTTTCTGGCGGCGGACAAGCTGCGCAAGAACCTTGAGCCTTCAGACTACAAACATGTGGCCCTTGGCCTGATCTTCCTGCGCTACATCTCCACTGCGTTTGAAGCCCGACATGCTGAACTGATGCTGGAAGACCCGGAAGCAGCGGAAGATCCTGACGAATATCTGGCCGAGAATATCTTCTGGGTGCCGGAGACGGCTCGATGGTCTCATCTCAAGGACAATGCCCGTTCGGCCAATATTGGCAAGATGATTGATGAGGCCATGCTGGCCATCGAGAAAGCCAACCCGGAACAGCTCAAAGGCGTGCTACCCAAGGATTACGGGCGCCCGGCCCTTGATACCGTCATGCTGGGTGAGCTGATCGACCTGATCTCCGATATCGGCATGGGCGATACGGACGACAAGGCGCGGGACGTGCTGGGCCGGGTGTATGAATACTTCCTTGGCGGGTTTGCCGGAGCCGAAGGGAAGCGTGGGGGTGAGTTCTACACGCCGTCCAGCGTGGTGCGCACGCTGGTTTCCATGCTCGAACCCTATAAGGGCCGGGTCTATGACCCCTGCTGTGGGTC
Organism: Acetobacter sp. AAB5; assembly: GCF_050106715.1. Taxonomy (NCBI): domain Bacteria; kingdom Pseudomonadati; phylum Pseudomonadota; class Alphaproteobacteria; order Acetobacterales; family Acetobacteraceae; genus Acetobacter; species Acetobacter sp. AAB5. Next base: position 2,572 of record NZ_JBNIEW010000036.1, on the reverse strand, counting down.
TGGCGGCATGTTCGTGCAGTCCGAACGCTTTGTGGAAACCCATGGTGGCAAGCTGGGTGATATTGCCATTTATGGGCAGGAGAGCAACCACACCACTTGGCGTCTGGCCCGTATGAACCTTGCCGTGCGGGGTATTGGCGCGGACATTCGCTGGAACAATGAGGGCAGCTTTCTACGCGACGAGCTGAAAGACCTGCGCTTTGACTATATTCTGGCCAACCCGCCCTTTAACGTGTCGGACTGGTGGAATGCCTCGCTGGAGGAAGATCCGCGCTGGCAGTATGGCAAGCCGCCAGCGGGCAATGCCAACTATGCGTGGCTTCAGCATATTCTATGGCATCTGGCTCCCGATGGCACCGCTGGCGTGGTGCTGGCCAATGGCTCCATGTCCTCCAACCAGAATAGCGAGGGCGAAATCCGCCGCCGGATGGTGGAAGCAGACGTGGTGGACTGCATGGTGGCCCTACCAGGACAGCTTTTCTATTCCACCCAGATTCCGGCCTGTCTGTGGTTCCTGACCCGCACCAAGAACCCGAAAGGCTGGCGGGACCGACGCGGAGAAATCCTGTTCATTGATGCCCGCAAGCTGGGCAAGCTCGTTGACCGTACCCGCCGGGAACTGACGGATGAAGACGTAGCGCGCATTGCCGACACCTACCATGCATGGCGTGGGGAAAAGAATGCAGGGAAATACGAGGACATTCCGGGTTTCTGCAAATCCGCCACACTGGACGAGGTCGAGCAGCACGGCTTTGTGCTGACACCGGGCCGCTACGTGGGGGCAGAGGAAGCCGAGGAAGACAGTGTGCCATTCACTGAACGCTTCGCAGCCCTTGAAAAGACCCTGAAAGAACAGTTTGCGCAGGGTGACGCCCTGAACGCGAAAATTACCGCCTCCCTGAAGCTGATCGTGCAGAAGGAAAGCGTGTGATGCTCTATCTCACTCCACTGGAACGCGCTTTGAACCGCCTGAAGGAAGGCTGGACCCGCCACCTTGCCCACCCAGACGATGAGCAATTACGGGACGGCCTGATCCAGCGCTTCGAGTTTACCTATGAACTCAGCCACAAGACCCTGAAGCGCTTTCTGGAAACCAATTCAGCCTCCCCCGACGAATATGACCGCATGGGCTTTCCGGACATGATCCGCTCCGCCAATGAGGCTGGACTGCTCAAAAGCGCATGGCCCCAGTGGAGCGTGTTCCGCAAAATGCGTAACCTGACGAGCCATACTTACAACGAGGCCACAGCCAAACAGGTTGTGGCCACCATTCCAGACTTTATCGTAGAAGCGGAGTTTCTACTGGTCACGCTGAAAGAGCGCACAACGTGACAGGACTGATCGAGATCACGCCCGAAGAGCGGGCTATTGTGCTGCGGATACTGAATGAGATTGTGCCCGACCGTGAAGTGCGAGCTTTTGGTTCGCGTGTCACAGGCAAGGCCAAGCTTTTTTCTGATCTTGATCTAGCGATTATGGGTGATGAACCTTTGCTTTTGGAAACGCGAGCACGACTGGAGGAAGCTTTCTCGGAGTCAGAATTGCCGTGGAAAGTTGATGTATTGGATTGGGCTCTGGCGGATAAAATGTTCCAAGATATTATTATGAAAACAAGCTTGGTATTTCGTAAACAACAGAAAAGATTTTAGAAGAATTTTACAATGAGCAACTTAACGTATCATGAAAAATGGACGACCTGTCCTATATCCTACTTATGTGATGCTGATGGAAGCATCCAAACTGGTCCTTTATGGTACACAATTACACGCCTCTGATTATGTAACATCAGGCGTACCCTGCATTATGCCTCAAGATATCATTGATGGTAAAATTTCGACTGGAAAAATTTCTTATATTTCAGAAGAAAATGCCAATCGTCTTTCAAATTTTAGACTTGCGCAAAATGATATTATTTATCCTAGGCGTGGCGACATTACTAAGCACGCCCTAATCACTTCAAGAGAAAATGGATGGCTTTGCGGAACTGGTTGCTTAAGAATTAGCACTACAGTTGCATTTTGTGTCGTGAGTGAGCGCGGATAGCACTGGCCTGATGCGTTCGTCGAAAGACGGACCATCTGAGGATGTGAGAGACGGGTAGTCTGCGTTGTGCAAGTTTTACGACGAGGCGCCTGATCTCCTGAATGGACCAGCGGACAAGGACTGTCGTGTTCTGAGTTGTGTTTTTTTCGGTTTCAGTGAGTTTGCCTGGTAACGGACACTGGCCATGACGGCATAGGCCAGCATGACCAGAGAGACATGCCGATGCCAACCATGCCAGGAGCGGGTCTCGTTATGATCAAGACCAAATTCGTTTTTGGCCGTCTCGAACCCTTCTTCGATCCTCCAGCGCGTCCCTTCAACGTTCACCAGTTCCTGCGTGGTTGTCCCTTTCGGGCTCCAGGTCGTAAAATAGGCAAGGTCCCCGTCAGCGATGTTTCGGCGGATCAACAGGCCACGTGTCCATGGTCCGGCTATAGGGCAGTCAAATTCTTCAGCATCCAGATCAGCAAGCGGAAGATACGCCCAGTCATAAAGTCGCTCACCTTTTGTGCCGTGCCCCGCTGACAGA
>NZ_JBNIEW010000035.1:0-3850 GCF_050106715.1 Acetobacter sp. AAB5 | reverse complement strand
CAAGACGCTGAGTGGCCTCACGCCTTACGAATACGTCTGCAAAATATGGACTTCAGAGCCAGAAAGATTCATCATCAATCCAACCCATCAAACCCCGGGACCAAACACCTAGCAGAATGACACCGTCATCCGAACTCATGCGACCTCCATCAAAATGGGCTACTACACGCCGTCCACAGGAGGCTGGAAATTCATACGCGTTCACGCTACACTCTGTCTGCATCGGGTTCGTTTATTGCTTATGAAAATATCTTTTCTACAAAACAGACTTTTTCATAATCTGACCCGATGTACAACCCTTCCGTGAGATTTCCGCGTCGATCATATGAATCGATGAAATCCCGCAATCAAAAGATGTATTGTATTTACTTTTTTGAACACCAGAGTATTCTGCATGTTATCTTGATTTAAACAAAGTAGTGGACACAATATGAGTCGTTTTATTTCATTACGTGCTTCTATTGGCGGGTTTGTCGGTATAATAGCATCTTATTCTGCTGGGTTTATCTTAATGCCAATTGAAAGTGCCGCCATTGTTGCACCTATGGGTGCATCGGCCGTCCTTGCATTCGGTGTTCCAGCCAGTCCTTTAGCAACACCTCGAGCTGTGATTTTAGGAAATGTTCTTTCAGCAACGATTGGCGTCATAGTTTCACTTATTCCCGATGTACCACTTCTCATCGCCTGTGCTCTTTCAGTAGGGCTCGCAATCGCTGCAATGAACGCCTCAAAATCACTTCATCCTCCGGGTGGCGCATCGGCACTCACAGCAACGCTCCTCCATCCTGGCAATCATGATCTCACGACTGGTTTCTTATTTCCTTTTGTGCCAGTCGGCCTGAATGCTGTCGCTTTGACCATCGCCGCTATTGCTTATCATCGGATTACCGGTCATACGTATCCACATCGTCCTCAGGACGTCGAAGCTTCCACAGTAATTCAAAATTACTTTACACGGGAAGATATTTACAATGCGTTGCAATCAATGCCCGATACGCTTGATGTCGAGCCCGGTGACATTGAACAATTATTAGCTATCATTGATAAAAATAAATGCGACTTAAAATAATATATTTTTATTCTATATTTTTTCTTTCCATCATTAAGCCCTAATGTGCCCGCAAAGACTAATTAACTGAGCATAATTTAAAATCACTATTTCCGAACCGTTTACTTCTAAAATTTCACCACGAAACCGTGTTATAATACGGGATAAATTTTCAGGTGTCATGCGAAGCTCGGCTGCCACCAAAGATTTGCTATGCGGAAGTACGACTTTTTTTCGATTGTCCTGTATAATGGAAAGTTTCACGAGATAACAGAACAAACGCTGTGAACCACTACAATGATAATAACAACTCGTCTGATTGATGTTATTCCTAAATTGTTTTGCAACATATTCCAGCATAATACGCGCGAACGATGAATGAAAAGAACACAATACGTCTATAATATTTGCATCAATCTGAAGCATCGTCGCTGCTGAGGCACAATAAGCTTCCAGAAGATAAGGTTGTCGTGTTACGACCGCTGCAGGAAGAAGAAAGTCACCGGTTATCATACTCATAACAGTGATATTTTCTTTCTTTTCTGGATGCGGACTCCTTAAGTGTATGATGCCATCAAACACAATCCACAAATTTTTTGGTTTATCGTTTTTTTCACAGATGACAAAAGAACGCGTTTTTCACGCTTTGAAACACCATCAAAGAGTCTCAGAGCGCTGAACATTTCTTCAGGTTCCGATGGAATATTCTGATTTTTATTATGACTTCTCATCATTTTGGACACATACGGACTCTGGAAGAGGATACGTTAAACAACCTGTTGGTTCGACAACAGCACCAGGCGTAAGAACGCCTTCCTGCGTGTTCGTCAACGACAGGATATGGATCACCGTCAAACCTTTAGAAAGAAGATAATCTGAAATAATGCGCCGATGACACCGCCACCAAAGAACCTCTGCGCACATTAAAACAACCGTTTCATATCGGCTCGCTTCGATTAAAGTTGCTAGACCTTTCTGAAATTCATCGCTTAAAGCATAGTCGGCATAATTATGAAAACTTTGCACACGCCAGAATGCATTAATCGTAGGTGCAACGGTTCTAGACCGCGGACGTCTCCCGCCTAACTCCGGAAAATGACGATAAATAACGTTTACTTTCCCAAGCGCTTCAGACAGGACATTACCATTGTAATCCCGATTACGCCTGGAATACGGAAACGCACGAACATCCGCCACGAATGTAATATGATAATGACAAATAAGTGTTATAAACTCGTCAAGGGAATGCGTAGAGTGACCAATCGTATAAATCGTCTTACATTTAACCTTGGTCATTTTACAGTGTCTTCGGTTGCATAAGGAAAATTACCATGTCTTCACAAACCTTCAGAATTGGCGACATTGTTTCATGGAACTCTGAAGCCGGTTATGTCACAGGTAAAATTACGAAAATTCACACATCACCATTTCTCGTCAATGGGTATCATCATCATGCGTCAGGCCAGGAACCTCAATACGAGATTGTCAGCCAGAAAACTGGGCATATAGCATTTCACAAAGGGTCGGCCCTACAGCTACAGATGTAAGTGTTCATATACTTCACAAAGAATGAACTGGATCAGAATCGTAAAACTCCAGTTTTAGCCGGACCAAACCAGATAATTTTAGGTAATGCGCCTGCTCCGGTTTGATAAGGCCTGGTTCACAAGGTGTCAGATGCCTGACTTCTCCAGTGTCAACGTACACGAGCGTCGCAGTTCCTTCCAGAATACGGATAACTGCCCATACGCCAGCCTTCGTGGCATGACGCTGACGCAGACCTGCGGGAAGAGTTATCGCATTGAACTCCGACGTAATACGATACGGTTTCATGGCTGCTTCCTGATATCACGAAAAACAACCTTTATCGCATCGATATTCCCACTATGGTTTCTTATGATATCCATATTGAATACAACAACAATCTGCGAACCATTCCGTCTTAAAGCCGGCACGGTGAGTGTACGATCTGAATTAAAACCTGTTACTCCCTGCTCCACGACATAAGACCAACCTTTCCAGTGCCGTTCACGTAATTTTTCCGGTATAATCAGATCAAGTGACTTCCCAATAGCTTCCTCCGCCGCAAAACCAAACATCTGAACTGCGTTGTCATCCCACAACTCGATGATGCCTGAGCGATGGACCCGGACAATCGCATCGTCACAAATAATGGGAGAATTCTTTTGATCTGTTTCAGCAAAACTTAAATTCGGCATGGAACATAATTCCTAAAAACGTGATAACGGATGAATACTTTTTATACGTTAGCGTCAATACCTATATGTCCTGCTCATCCAGAAATTTCTGGAGAACAAGAGCGTGATTATGAAGCGGATCATGCGCAGCATAAAGAAGAGTGATCCTCCCTTTTTTCATAAGGTTCTCAAGTTTTTTGATGTCGGAATTTCCTTCAGAAAGCTCATGACGATACCTGAGTTTGAATTCATCCCAGTGAGCCGGGTCATGATCAAACCAGTGTCGAAGATCGGAGCTTGGAGCAGCATTCTTTAACCAATAATCCATTTTAACATCTGATTTGTGCAACCCTCGAGGCCACAATCGATCCACAAGAACACGAACGCCATCTATTTCCGAAGGCAGATCGTAAACTCGTTTTATCCGAACGTCGTGTCGAGATTTCATGAGAGATTAGGGCCTGTTAGGGCTTGATCCAGTCTGCTGCGGCAGGCGATGTGGATGACCGCGAGGAACGACGTTGCTGTTTTTTCATATCTGGTTGCGACAGCGCGCCACTCCTTGAGGCGAGCCCAGAGGTTCTCAACGAGATGCCGACACCGA
>NZ_JBNIEW010000034.1:0-3932 GCF_050106715.1 Acetobacter sp. AAB5 | reverse complement strand
TGCTGATTGCCCTGACGCACAATCCGACCTTCACGTTGCATGATATCGGCAACAAGCCAGGGCACGTCGAGATGATGCAGGGCTTTCAGGCGCTGCTGGGCATTGACCCCTGTTCCCATTGTGGCTGTTGAACCGATCAGGATACGCTTGCGGCCTGCATTGAGATCACCAAACAGACGCAGCTTGGCTGCCGCCTTGTCGTAATCCTGCATGAAGGCAATCTGCTCGGCTGGGACACCCATGCGGATCAGCTCTGACCTGATCCAGTTATAAGCCGAGAACCCGCGCCTGGTCTGGGAGGCCTGTGTGCCGAGATCGGAGAAGATCATCTGCACGGCCCCCGGTAAATCGTAAGCCCTGCCCGTCTCGGGATTGGTGTAACGATTGGCAGATGTCTCATGCCAGATTTCAAACACCTTCCGAATCATCACATTCAGCTTGGAATGTGGGTCACTATCCGCCCATGGTGCGACAAAGCGCAGATCGATCGCACCATGCCGGGCATCATTCATCACACTCAGAATGATGTCGTCCCCCTTCTGTGGACGACCTGAACGGGCTTCAATCGCGCGCATCCGTTCTGCTAGTGTCTGCTGGAATGCCCGAAAGTCTTCTGTGCTTTCGGCCACCACAATCTGTCTGTTACCCCCCTTAACTGAGGGCAGCTTGACATAACGGGCCAACTCGTCTGACTGAACGACGTCCGCGAAGTCACGATACATGGCCATCAGATCGGCCACATTGACGAATTCGGTAAAGCGCGTGACCGGTTTATAGAGGCCGTTGGGCTGAAGCTCTAGTTCGGTGCGTGTTTCCCCAAAGTTGGCCGCCCAAGCATCAAATTCGTGGAGATTGCGTGCGACAAGAGCATCCAGATCCATATACCGTCCGACATTCCACAATTCGGCAATCGTATTCGTAATCGGCGAACCTGAAGCCATGATCAGTGGACGTGTTGGATCAGTCTTCGCGAGGTAACGTGTTTTTACGAAAAGATCCCATGCGCGCTGTGAGCCGTTAGGATCGACACCTCGCAGATCGGACTGATTGGTCGCGTAAGACAGTTTCCGAAAGAGCTGGGCTTCATCCACAAGGATCTGGTCGATGCCCATTTCACCCATGTGAAGGAGATCGTCCTTCTGGGCGGCTAATCCTTCCAGTTTAGCCTCCATCCCCTCTTTCATGCGTTCAATACGCTTGCGGGAGATACGGTCATCGCCATCCAGGCCAGACAGAATGGCCTCGTATGACGCAATCTGGTCTTCAATCATCTCCCGTTCAAAACCCGCCTCCACCGGAATAAACTTGAAAGCGTCATGGGTTATGATGATCGCATCCCAGTTTTCAGTTGCTGCGCGGGCAATAAAACGCTGGCGTTTCGCTTTGACGAAATTTGTCTCGTCCGCCACGAGAATTCTCGCCGTAGGGTAGAGCATGAGAAATTCACGCGCCATCTGTGCAAGGCAGTGACCGGGAACCACGATAACGGCCTTACTGATCAGTCCAAGGCGTTTCTGCTCCATGACGGCAGCCGCCATGGAGAAGGTTTTTCCTGCCCCCACAGCATGGGCCATGTAGGTGCGCCCTGAGGCAATAATCCGCCAGACCACGCGCTTCTGGTGCGCACGAAGGGTAATCGCACTGCTTGCGCCAGGCAGACGCAGATGACTGCCATCAAAGGCCCGTGGCACCAGATTGTTGTAAGTCTCGTTATAGAGCTTTACGAGACGGTCAGAGCGATCGGGATCCTGCCACACCCACTTTTCGAACGCGCTTTTAATAGCAGCCAGTTTTTCTTTGGCCGCTTCCGTTTCCTGCGTATTGAGTTCGCGTCGCTCGTTGCCATTTTCATCGCGCCAATGATCCCAGATTTTGGGAATGGACTGGGAGAGCGCGTCTTCCAGCAATTCCGCTGCATTGCGTCGTTCCGTGCCCCAGACGGATGTAGCCTCTGCGCGAGACAGAAACGGCGTTCTGTTGATACTCCAGCATGCCACTTCCGGGGTATGACGAACGGTTGTTTCAATCCCCATGACCTCTTGTACGAAGTCCTGAATGTCCGTGACGGGCAACCAGGGCGCTCCCAGACGGGCTGTAATTTCAGAGGGGCGCAGATCCGGGGGCTGCACGCCTTCAAGGGCGCTGACATTGCGTGCAAACCGTTGGTCAAGTTGTGCGGCGTCACGTGCCAAACCCAGCTTGGTCCGCACGGCGCCTGAAAGCATCTCATCGGCCGTAACCCAGACGTCCCTGCCCTGCGCGCTGCGTTCTGGATCAAGGTAAACACTCTCGCCCAGTTCAATCAACGTATCGGCTTCACTCCGTCCCAGCAGTTCGGCAATGAGAGGCAGATCCACACGTCCCGTTTCATGCAAGGACACAGCCAGCGCGTCATGGGCTCCGTGTATTTCAGGCTCTGTCGGTGCATGAATGACACGCTCAGAGAATATCGGCCCCATGCGGCCCGTATCCGTGCGTTCGTCATACTCCTCAATCGATGCCACCAGCCAAACGTCAGGATCATCCATAAAGGGCTGCAAGTTCGGGCGCCGCTGGGTTTCCCGTGTTTTCCCAGTTTCAGGATTTTCGCGCAGCGTGGTGCGGGTATGATTAATGGGGCCAAATTCACGCACGAAACTCTGGTACGCTGTTTTCAGAGTGCGCTGCTGCGACCCGTAAGGCAGGTTCTGCATCTGAGCCCGCAACACACTTCGTGCGGCATCACGGATGGGCACCAACCCGCGGATGATCCGAGCATGTTTGGCAAAAATCCCCTCTGCCTGACCTGCCTTGCGGATCGGGACGATCTGAGTCTGTCCCTCGCTAATCTGGTGCAGAACACCCCGGTCTACAAAGTAGCTTCCTTCCTTGAGGTCTGCACCACTTGCCGCGGTTCCAACCGTAACGCCCTCACCTGCTGGCCGGACAATGCGTGCCTCCAGCGGCTGTAGAAAATGAACGTTGGGCGCGATCCGGCTCAGGGCTTGCGGAAGAAGAAGGTCTAGTTCTGCGCCGGCGGTGGCAGAGCATGTGTAATCGGGACCAAACTGCGTTGTCGTCCAGATATGACTGCCGAGCACCTGTTCGGGATGGTCATGGAAATACCGGTTTATGACGAGCGGACCATTCCCCTCATCTGAGTCTGGGATGTCTGCAGTTTCAACCCAGCTCTCGTTTGACGGCTCTTCCCCCATTTCTCGTTTGCGGAATGCCAGGATATCGACCACCACATCTGTCCCGGCATCGTCACGCATTGCGCCTTCAGGTAAACGCACAGCGCCAAGCAGGTCTGCGCTCTCGCCCATAATCCGTCGTGCCTTAGGATCCGTTTTGTCCAGCGTGTATCGGGAGGTCACGAACAGGGCGATACCCCCTGGTCGTAAAGCATCAATTGAGCGGGCAATGAAGAAGTCATGAAGACTGAGACCCTGCTTCTCTAACCCATCACGACCGTGCACCGTGCGATTGCTAAAGGGTGGGTTACCAATCGCCAGATCATAGCCCCGTGGGAGCTGGGCTCGGGTGAAATCCTCACTGCGGATCCATTGGTTTGGATAGAGTTTGCGCGCTATGCGGGCAGAGATTGGGTCATTTTCAATACCTGTGAAGGCTATCTTGCCTTCCAGTTTTTCAGGTCGTGCGGCTATAAAGACCCCGGTTCCGCAACCCGGTTCAAGCACCGAACCGCCACGAAAGCCCATACGCTGAGCCATATCCCACAGCGAGTGAACAATCAGTTCCGGGGTGTAGTGGGCATATTGCGTGGCGCGCCGCAGGCCAGCCCTTTCAGTCTCCGTCGTAAGCTGTTCAAGTTCTGACGCAAGACTTTCCCATCCCTTGCGCACTTCTTTGCCTGTCGGCGGGAAGAGGTTGTTGGCAAGTTCACCCGCACCAAAACCTGTAAAACGAGCAAGCACGTCCTGCTCTGCCTC
>NZ_JBNIEW010000033.1:0-3934 GCF_050106715.1 Acetobacter sp. AAB5 | reverse complement strand
CGTGGATATGTGCGCCGCCCTACGGGCCGCGTTCCGCCCGTGGATAGGGCATGGACAGCCCGTGGAAAACGCTGGCGCGTTTCCCACCGCCTGCCCACACCGCTACCCACCTGCTCCACGCTCGGCACACATACCCACCGGCACACACAACAAGAGCGATTTTTTGATTTTAAGGATTTGTTAAGTGTTCGTTCTGGGAGAACAAATCCTTAATTTTTCTCGCCAGATTTCGTGCTCCGAAAGATCATAGAAGGAGCAAAAAAAAATATCTATGTTTTTCAATGACTTATGGGGGGGGGGGGCGACACCAGCTATGTCGTAGGGGGGCGACATTTTCGTGTCGCGTTTTTTGACATGTATTGCAAACATTTGACCTATCTGTGTCCAGTATTGCGACACAAAAATGTTGCCACCCTACGACATTCATGTCAGAAAATACGACATGAATGTCGTAGGGTGTTATGATGCCTCAACCTCCAAAGCCTCCCCTTGAGATCACAACCGCCCCAAAGGGGTCATGGGTTCAAACTGAACGTGCAGCCCATGAGGCTTGGGCACGGTTGATAGCCTCCCACCCAAAAGCGGCAGCCCTAATGCACGTCATTGTTGGCAACATGGGAAACCACAACGCGCTGGTGGCTTCGCAAAAGACGTTGGCGAAGACTATGGGCTGCACGGTCAGGACTGTGCAGCGGGCCATAGAAGTGCTGCGCGACGGTCAATGGTTGGAAGTTCGTCAAGTAGGTGCGGCCGGGACTACCAACGCATACGTGGTCAATGATCGAGTAGCTTGGAGCGGGCCGCGTGACGGAATCCGTTACAGCCTATTTTCCGCCGCTGTTTTGGTTACCGATGAAGAACAACCAGACCGCGCGGAACTGGCTAACCAAGAACCCCTGCGGGGTATCCCGGTCCTCTACCCCGGTGAGCGCCAGCTTCCCACCGGGCCCGGTATGCCGCCGCCGTCTCAACCGTCTATTGAGGGCCTAGAGCCTGATCTTCCGGCACGCCAAAAGAAGCCGCAACAAAGCGACTTAGAGGACTACACGGGACGCCCTGGGCGTTAGCCCAAGGCGTCAGAAACCCGGCCCCCCGCTATAGTCCGGCCCGTTGTCGTAATCCCGTGACCGGGAACGGGACGGCCCACCACGACCACGTCCACGCGAAGGCGCCTGCGTCCTCTCGACTTGCTGCCGTTTTTCCTGCGCCTGATGCACCTTCAGCTCCGCCCGAACAACCTTCTCCTCTGCGTTCAGTCCAGCGGTGCCCAAGGGGTGATCGCACCCCTTCACGACACGCTCAAACGGATCTGCCGGATATTCGGTTGCAAGGAACCTTTCGCGGGCATCAGGGGACAGCCTTTTAACCTGCCGAACCATATCAACCTTGCGGGATTCCGCGTCTTTTAGCGCCTTTTCCTTGGCCGCTATGCGCTCCTGCTCTAGCTTAGCCATGATGCGTTCTTCCTCACGCCTGCGGGCTTCTGCTGCCTGTCTGGCCTGTTCGATCTCCTGATCTCGGCGTTTGGCTCCTACGGCCCTCAAGAGGGCCTGAATCCCCCTCTTTTTGGCGCTCTTGGCCTTCTCGGCCACGTCCCTAACAGTCTCGGCAAGTTCGCGCACCATCTCGCGCACATGGTCGTTAAGGCTGCGCCTGCGCTCGTTCTCCTGCGCTTTGAACGTCTGGGGCTTGTATGGCTCCCTCTTTCGCTCATGTTCGGCCTTGTGTTTGCGCTCTACTGCTGTGCTGGTGGGGCCAAGGTGAATGGTCGGCATTTCATCCACGCCCTGCCGCTCATAGCTGCGGTGGTCGATGCGTGCCGGTTGCTGGTGCCGTTCCAGTGCTTCGTTGCACTGCATGGCCCACAATTCCCGAAGGCTCTCGATCTCCGGCCCACCCGTCTTGGCGGCGTCCAGTATGCGGGTTTTCTTGCCCAGCCCGCCCGGCTCAACCTCCCGTGTCGTGGTGAGAATGTGGGCGTGGTAGTTTCGATCATCGCCGCCCACACTGGGAGCGTGCAAGGCGACATCAGCAGCGACCCCGTAACGCTCGACCACGGCAGAGGCAAAGGCGCGTGCAAGACCCGCCCTTTCTTTGGCGTCTAATTCAGCAGGAAGGGCCAGCACATATTCGCGGGCCGTAACCGAGTTAGAACGCTTCTCGGCCTGCTCGGCGGCGTTCCACAATGTCGAGCGATCGTGCGTCCACTCGCAACCAGACGGGGCAATGATGAAACTATCATCAATCCCGGTTCGGTTGGCGTAGTCGTGCTGGCGTCCATCGCGTTCATTGGTCAGCGTGTCCCCTGAACGATAAGCCGCAGCGGCAACGGCACTTCTGCCGGTGCTCCGCGATACGGTCTTAACGGACAGGTGGAAGATCGCCACGTGATCGGCTCGCTGACAGAATGGGGTTGCAAGGGGTTTGCCCCTGTCGCACGCAAAGTCGCAGACTTTGCATAAGTGCGCCCTTAATATCTAGACGACATTAAGGGTTGTTGTCAATCTGATTCTGTTGTATGGTTACAATCAAGAGGAGTTCCGTGCAAAATGACAAACACGAGTCAGCCCGCAAAATCCCAGAAAGTTCTTGAAGCCGAAAAGAGGCTTGAGCAGGCGCGTAATGCACTAAGAGACGCCCGCAACGCCGAGAACAGACAGAAACGAAAAATTGAAGATCGTCAGAAAATAATCTTGGGCGGCGCTCTACTAAAAGCTGCGGAAAGTGATGACAGATTTTCGAACGTGATTGAGGCGCTTCTTAAGCGTTTGTCACGAGAGCAAGACGTGAAGGCTTTTCGAGATCACGGGTTCATCATACCTCGCCCAAAACAAATTCAGAATGTTTAACAATGAAAAAATTAACCATATTTTTAGCATTGCTATCTCTTGCAGGTTGCAAAAAACATCATGACAAAAACTGGTATGACTCTCACGAGAAAGAGCGATCAGAAACAATAAAAAAATGCACCAATGATGCAGAGTATTCGGCTTCACCTGATTGCCAAAATGCGATTGATTCATCGGCTTTCAGTAAGAAAGATTACGGGAACTTCAATCCAACAAAAGATATGCCGTGATGACTGACGACACGGGAGATTTTGGCCTCCGTGAATTTGAGGATTTAAAAAACACTGTTGAGCGGTCGGAACGGGCCTATTCCAAAGCAGCCAGCCAGCTACCAGCCCTAGCGAAGCAGCTTGAGGCACTGGACGCCAAAAGCACCAAGTCAGCGCAACGGGTTGAAGAAGCGGCGCAAGAGGTCACGAAGCATATCAAGACCGACCGGCTTTTCCTGTTCGCAGCCTGCGGATTTGGGGCGATTGCCTTGGTGTTCTGCTCAGCGTTTCTAGGTGACATTAAGGGCAGTCGAGCAGGATATGCCGAAGGGTTCGCGGACGGGCAGAGAAGCGCCAAGGAAAGGGACGCACTGGGAGAATGGGCCGCCTCATCACCATCTGGCCGCTTAGCCTACCAGATGGACAAGGTCGGGCAGATTCAGGCGTTCGGAATGTGTAAAATCGAGGGCTACAAGGTTAAAACCGACCGAAAAGGGACGTGGTGCGTATCCGAGAGCGGAGAGGGGCTTGTTTGGCCCATAGCGCCCCCTACAACGCCGTAAAGCTGCTTCAAGCTAGAGAACTGCCAGAACACCCATACACCCCATTCCTGAGCCATTTACGGGCCAATTTGAAGGGTGTTTCAGGTCTGGGCGAGCGCAGAGCGGGAGCGGCGTAGCCCGCGAAGCGCCAGACAAGCTGCTTTCGTGACATTTTCCCCGCATAATTCGCGCTCGCGCTCGGTACTCCCACGTGAGGCATTAAGCCCGTGGATATGTGCGCCGCCCTACGGGCCGCGTTCCGCCCGTGGATAGGGCATGGACAGCCCGTGGAAAACGCTGGCGCGTTTCCCACCGCCTGCCCACACCGCTACCC
>NZ_JBNIEW010000032.1:0-4341 GCF_050106715.1 Acetobacter sp. AAB5 | reverse complement strand
TATAACCATGACAGACCCAACATGGGGAACAGCGGGCTAACCCCCGCCCAGAAACTAAAAACAGCTGCCTGAATTCTCATTCAATGCCCCACTAAAAATGGGGGGATTACCCCGGCACGCTTAAGGGATTGGTCGATGAGACATTCTCCGGCGTGTATGGCAATGCCGATGACAAGAAATCCTGGCTCAGTAATCCCGCTTTCTCAGATCTCGTGTCAGGAGATAGTTTCCGGTCGTCTGACCTGGTAGACGGCAAGACGGATATTTTCGTGCAGTTGCCCTTGCGAGCCTTGGAAAATACACCAGAAATCGGCCGCACGATCATTGGAGCCTTGTTGAACGCTGTTTATGAGGCAGATGGCAACATCCAGAATCGGGTTCTTTTCCTGTTGGATGAGGTTGCTCGTCTTGGGCGGATGCGAATCATGGCAACGGCGCGGGATGCAGGCCGGAAATATGGCATCACTCTGAGGCTACTTTACCAGTCGGTCGGCCAGCTTGAAGAACAATGGGGGCGCGAGGGAAAGCGGGCATGGTACGAGGCGGCCGCGCATCGGACATATGTTGCGATCTCTGACCTCGATACGGCAAAGGAACTAGAAGAAACCTTTGGTCAGTATGGCGTCATGGCGACATCCGAAGGTAGTAATTCCGGCACGTCGGGAAAGGGGTGGGAAGCCGGCAACCGCTCACGCGGTACGAACACCAGCTACCACGAAATTAGTCGTCCCCTGATCCGCCGTGAAGAGTTGCTCAATGATGCGCGGGTGGATGAAGCGTTTGTTGTGGTTCGGGGCGGTCGCCCATTGCGTTGTGGAATGCCGATCTATTTCCGGCGGCCTGAAATCAGGGAAAAGATTGCAGCTAATCGGTTTAATAAGCACTTGGGGTGAGGTTCGAGAGGGTATAATCAATGTTGAAAAATGAACCTGTGGTTGTCAAAACAACCACAGGTTTAGTCATTTTGGTACGATCAGGTGAACAAGCGAGGCACTTACGAATAACGCTACTGTGCTAAGCGCCCAGATGCCGATGAACCAGCCGATACGCTGGCTAAGTCGCCGGGGCGCGTTGTCCCCATTGCCTTGTACGATTTCAATGATAGCCATCTGCTTCCGTTACCTTTCCGCGGAACACGCGATAGGAGTAAACCGTGTAGGTCAGGATGATCGGCAACAAGATGACGGTGCCGACCAGTTGGAAAAACTGACTGGAAGGGGGAGATGATACATCCCACAGCGTCAACTCGGGTGGAACAGCATATGGCCACACCGTAATCCCGAGGCCGGACAGGCAGAGAAAGAACCATCCGAGAGCACACAGGAAAGGTCCTTTGGAATGTCCACGGCGCAGACCGATGGTCAGCAGAAAACCCAGTGCGATTACCAGAAGAGGAACAGGTGCGACAAATGCGATATTTGGCCACTCGGTCCAGCGCCGCAGGTAGGGTGCGTGCAACATGGGCGTCCACAGGCTGACAGCTACGATACATACAAACAGCCCGATCGCCAGCAGCTTCGCCCATTTCCGGCAGGAGGCTTCCAGCACATCGGTCGTACGCCAGATAAGCCAGGTTGCACCCAGTAGGGCATAACCGCACATGACGGCCACTCCGCACAGCACGCTGAATGGGGTTAGCCAATCCAGTGAACCGCCAACAAAAGCCCCGTCCACGACCTTGATTCCCTGGACGACCCCTCCAAGGATTGCGCCCTGACAGAAGGCCGCGATGCCCGATCCTGCCATGAAGCCAGCGTCCCACAGTTTTTCGCGTCCAGTGCCGCGTGTCATGATACGAAATTCAAAGGCCACACCACGGAAGATCAGGGCAACCAGCATGAGCACGATCGGCAGGTAGAACGCAGGGAGTAGTGTTGAATAGGCCCCAGGAAAGACCCCATAGAGCGTAGCACCGCCAAGGACCATCCACGTTTCGTTCCCATCCCATACAGGGGCGATGGTGTTGACCATCACATCCCTGCGGGCTTCATGCCGCTCTACGGCGAACAGCATTCCAATGCCAAGGTCAAAGCCATCAAGGATGACATAGATGGTGATCGCAGCGACCAGAATAACGGCCCATATGATCGGAAGCCAGTATGCGACGTCCATCATGTTCAGGCTCCTTCGCCAGAAGAGGGATTGATGACTTTGGGATGAGTGCTTGTGGCCAGAATATTCGGGGCGTGAGAGGGGCTGGTTTCATGTTCACCTTCTTGTGGCGCGCGTGCCAGCAGGCGGCCCAGAATGCCGATCCCTGATCCGAATACGATTACGTAGACCACAACAAAGACGGTCATCGTCAGCGCCATATTGGACAGGGCGATTGGGGAAACACTGTCGGATGTCCTGAGCAGACCGTAGACGGTCCAGGGCTGACGGCCGACCTCGGTCGTAACCCAGCCGCACAACAATGCGATGAAACCGGTGGGCGCCATGCATACGGCGACCCGATGAAATCCTGGACTGCTAAACAGGGTTCCTCTGCGCCTTAACCAGAGCGACCAGAACCCGACAAGAACCATCAGCATCGCCAGCGCGATCATGATGCGGAAGGAAAAGAAGATCACGGGAGAAGGCGGCCGCTGGTCACGCGGGAAATCCTTCATGCCCGGTACTTTACCATTCAGGCTATGTGTCAGGATGAGTGACCCGGCCAGCGGCAGCCTGATAGCATAATCCGTATGTTCGGTTTTCATGTTGGGAATACCGAACAGCAGTTCCGGGGCACGCGCTTCTGATTCCCAATCCCCTTCCATCGCGGCAATCTTGACCGGCTGGTATTTGAGCGTGTTCAGCCCATGGGCGTCACCGGCGAGGACCTGTAGCGGGGCAACGAAGGCAGCCATCCACATTGCCATGGAAAACATCAGGCGCACCGGTTCGCTCGCCTGTGTGCCCGCACGGCGTGCCTTGAGCAGATGCCACGCCCCTGTCGCTCCTACTATAAAGGCAACCGAAAGAAAGGCCGCCAGACCCATATGCACAAGCCGGAAAGGAAAAGAGGGATTAAAAATAATGGCAAGCCAGTCTGCGGGTATGAAGCGACCGGTAGCAGCATCAATTGTGTATCCTTGTGGCGTCTGCATCCATGAGTTTGACGCTAGGATCCATGTCATCGAGATGAGTGTACCGACCGAGACACAGCATGTTGCTGCATAATGCAGGCCGCGTCCTACTTTGTTCATGCCAAAGAGCATGACCCCGAGGAAGCCCGCCTCGAGAAAGAAGGCTGTCATGACTTCATACGATAGGAGAACACCTGTAATAGGGCCGGCTTTCCGGGAGAAGACCGACCAGTTCGTGCCGAATTCATACGACATGACCAGCCCGGAGACGACGCCCATGCCAAAGACGATCGAGAATATCTTGATCCAGTATCGGTAGAGGTCGAGATAAGCTGACCGCCTGGTTTTAAGCCATAATCCTTCCAGCACGGCCAGATAGGCAGCCAGTCCGATTGAGAAGGCGGGAAAAACAATATGAACGCCTACGGTAAAGGCGAACTGGAAGCGTGCCAGAAGCAGCGCGATATCGTGAGATGGTTGCATGGGTAATTCCCCAAATCGTGATCCAGCCGCATTTATAAGAAACGTAAAATTTCCATAAATGACAGACTGTCAGACGGTTTTATTGTTATAATATTCGCACTGCCTGATAGGCGTGTATATCTGTTCCGTTTTGGTTTTGGAAACGTCTTTGGTTATCATACAGTCATCTTTCTAATAATCCTTCAACCATGACATATTGATAAGTGCAGAGTCTTCGGATTGTCTGGTATGAGTTCGCCATTTTTTCATAAAAATGATCTTATACGAGACTGATAACGTTAAGATACCAACAGGAGTTTCCGCGTGATCTTTCCTGAGACAGTCGTGGGCAGATGTCTGACGAAGTGGACTTCCTTAAGACCAATCCAGCGACCGAGTGCCTGATTGACCCGTCCGATCATTTCCTCGGAAGAAGGTATGACTTTTACACCGGAGTTAGGTGTTTGGTCCCGGGGTTTGATGGGTTGGATTGATGATGAATCTTTCTGGCTCTGAAGTCCATATTTTGCAGACGTATTCGTAAGGCGTGAGGCCACTCAGCGTCTTGAGCCTTCGCCCGAAATTATAAGCTGCCATGAAGTCGTTGAGGTGTGTCCTCAACTGCTCATGACTGTCGTAATGGAAGCGTTTGACGGTTGCCTCTTTGATTGTCCGGTTCATCCGTTCAACCTGACCATTGGTCCAGGGATGATTGGGTTTCGTCAGACGATGTTCGATCCCGTGGGCTTCGCAGATCATGTCGAAGCGCATGGGACGCGACCAGGCCGTATTGCGATTACGGGGTTGGTCA
>NZ_JBNIEW010000031.1:0-4489 GCF_050106715.1 Acetobacter sp. AAB5 | reverse complement strand
CGAGAAGGACCGTCAGAAGCAGCTTACCAAGGAGATCGAGCAACCGACGTTCAGGCGGTCACGCGATCGGGGGCCTAGTATCGGATTTTAAGAGATATGTCGGATATAAAAATATTATTGTCCGGGCCACCATGCTGGGGGAGAGCTTCCTGAGTTTCTGAAATACACTCCCATTATTGCTTGGGATATCTGCTGATCTTCTTTGGAACCAGTCTTTAATTTGCCTGCCATATCAATCAATTTTCTATTCAGATCAGGGCCGTCTGTAGTATCTGGTGGAAGATTATTTTTAATATATAAACTTGCGACCTGATCCCAATTTAAAACTGCAAAATTAGTCCTTGTTGTGGTGCCTGTTTTGTAAACACCTATGTATTCTCCCCTAAATATTCCAGAATATGTAGGGGCTACCACATTGCATTTTATATATGTGTTTTGACCAAGTGTTTTTGTTGGAAAATCTTCCAGAATAACATTCATTGTCTGAGCACGAAGACCATTAGATGAATATATAGAACTCTTAACAGAATCCCTAATCTGTGCTGAAATTTTTGAATTATTGCAAGTATCTGCGATTGCAATTGATGGAATTATAAGGTTCATTATAAAAATAATAAACGTATTTACTTTTTTCATTTATATTAATTCTATTCTGATTTGTATGTTTCGCTTGTGGCGTAATAATATGCTCGTTTATAAGCGGTCAAATATTTTTCTTTTGTTTCTTCATTGAAATTGTTGTTCGGTATTGTTTCTTCAATCATTGTTTTAAACTTTTTAGCAATATCAATTTTGGTTTCTTTGTTCATAGAGCTAAAAACAGAACAGAATACAGAGTGCCAGGCATCTCCATTCTGTAGTATTTCGTTTAAAGAAGGCATGTTTATATCCTCTATCTACTTGTCTTGAGACATGTGCCATATACGCAGGATACGAACAATATTTTCGTTTTTATCGACGTCGTAAAGTAACACATAGGGGTGGACGACCACCCATTCACGGGTGCCATCCTCGCCTTCCCGGCCGATGTTGGGGAACATGGCGAGGTCTGTGGTGGCGTCGATCAGCCGGAGCAAAATCCGCTTGGCCGCGTGCGGGTTGCGGGGAAGCAGGTAGTCAACGATGGCGGCCCGGTCTGTTAGGGCTTCATCGGACCATTCAACCCGCACGTCGTTCCTCGTGTGGCAGTGCGTCAATCGCCGCCTGAACGCGGGCCAGATCAGCTTTCAGGATCGCCAGAACCTGTTCGGCCGGAACGGCCGGTTTCGTGCTGTGTCGGGCCTTGTGAATTGCGGCTCTTTTGGCTGCCAGTTCGTCGGACAGGTCGGTCATGACGCACCCCCTTGGAGAAGTTCGAGTTGCATGGGCGGGCGGGTCTCCGCGGCTTGCGCCTTGCGGACGTCGAGCGAGCCATTCCATGCCACATGCGGATTGATGAAATACACGGCCACGCCTCGGCCCTGCATACCTTCAATTTTCCGTCTTTCGCGGCGGATTACGCCCATTTTTTCAAGTGTCCCCATGACGGTGCTGACGTGCTTGGGAGCGCAGCCGATTTCTTCGGCGAGCTGGTCACGGTTAAGCAGCACCTCGCCCGTATCTTGTCGAAGATTGAGCAGCACCAGATCGAAGGCATGGCGGACCTGATGAGGCCGGTCATCGGATGGCAGGGCGCGGATAGCGTCCCAGATCGCGGCGGTCTGCATACGGCTCAACATGGTAAAACCTCCCGGCCAAAGCCCTTCGGTGGTGTCTGGTCGCGCGGCCTTCTGTAGCGCGTGGGTGATCTTGGAAAGAGCTATACGCGCCTCTCCGGGTAAATGCTTCAGAAGTTCTTCGGACAGGAGCGAGAGCTGCTCGGCCGCCTGTGCGGCTTCCTCCTGTTCGGATCGCTGCTGCCTTGTCGTCAGGCGCACAATCTGGGCCATGATCTGCTCCTTGTGGAGAACCCGTTTTTAAGTCCCGGAATCCGGGATCAATTAGTCCCGGAATCCGGGACTTAAAACAAGCCTTTTCTGTCGGATTTCTGCGGGGTGTGGCGATCCCTAAGAAAAAGAAAAGAATCTAATCCCCCTGTTGTCCCCCCTTTTTTCGGTGGAAAACTGCCATTTCAAGGGCTGTTCCGGCGCCCTGCGGGCGGGCTACGCCGCTCCCGCTCCGCGCTCGCCCGAAACCTGTGACGCCGGCAGAATCGGGCAAGAGCGAATTGCTCAGGAAGCGACGAGGGAGCGAGCCGGCTTTCCTGACCATGTGACGGTCAGGGGATATACCAGCCTGCCATCTCCCCTTTTGCGTCTGCCTGTGGGAAGCAGACCCGTTTCCCGTTCTGTGTGGTGCGCTGCCAGTCGTGACCCATGCACTGGCTGACAAGATCGAGGCTGCCGAGCTGATCGAGGGCATAGGCTCGCTGTCCGGCCGGGGTGTTGGCCCAGGACGCAGCCGCCTTCTCATCACGGGCGGCCTGATACCCTTCCGTCTGTCCCTGATCCAATCCCGTATTGTGTCCAAGGATATACCCTGCCCCAGAGGCTGCCAGAACGATCAGGAGGGCGGTAGAGCCTAACCAGAGTAGATTGGAGCGTAATTCGACCTTGGCGGCCTGTAGCGCCTTCTGTGAGGCTTCTGTGGCCTGTTTGAGCACGGTCTGGAGTTCGGATGACAGGGCATGTTCCTGCTGGTTCCGGGCCATTTGATCGGTCCGGACGGCCCGGAGCAGGCGGTTCGTCTCCCCCATTTCCCGGCCGAGCTGGTCGAATGCGGCCAGCCCGTCATCCAGCTCGCGTTCGTCGGTCATGACTGATCTGGCCCGGGCTTCTGCCATCCCTCGAACGCCCTGTGGTCATGGTCGCGGGTGATGCGCTTCATCAGCTCATCAATGACGCGGCCGAAGCGTTCATCTTTCCCGGCAGCGTCGATCAGCAGGCCGCCGAGAATGACCTTGCGCCGGGTGTCCCGTTTGCGTTCCTCGGCGTTCTGTCTGGCGAGAAGTGCCTGGTACCGGGCTTTGGCCTGCTCGACCTGCTGTTTTGCTTTCTCGATGGGGGTCATGTCTCTCTGTCTCCCTTGCCGCGTTCAGCCGTGCAGGAATGCTCGCCATTCATCGCGGGTCACAACAATCGTCTGGCATTCTGACACACAAGCCAGCAGAGAAAACTCTGGCACAATATCCATCATATTTTTGATCTGCTCGCACACGTCCAGTTTGTAATCATCAGACCCCAAATCGACGTGTAGAACGCGCAGGTCAGGTGCACCTATTCCACGCTGAAAAACCACAAACACACGGTCCATATCGGAACATTCCTTGCATTGGGTGGTATGATGATAACCCTTGCGACGAAGGAGTGAAGGGCGCACTTTAGCATTGTTCCAATGCGTGCGTCAGGGACGTTCCTTCCCTGAACCCTTCCTTATCCCGGTGACCCGTGGCGATCTATCACCTATCCGTCAAATCCATTTCACGTTCGGCCGGTCGCAGTGTCGTTGCTGCTGCTGCCTATCGTGCCGGTCAGGAACTGATGGACGAGCGGCAGGGCCTGACGCACGACTACACCCGGAAACAGGGGGTGGAGGATGCGTTCATCGTGGCCCCGAATGGCGCGGACTGGGCGCAGGACCGGAACGCCCTGTGGAACGCAGCCGAGGCGGCCGAGAAGAGGAAGGACGCCAAGACCGGCCGGGAATACGAGCTGGCGTTACCGGCCGAGTTGGACGCCGACGCACGGAAAGAACTGGCCCGTGATTTCGCCCGTGAGCTGGTGGAGCGGTACGGGGTGGTGGCCGATGTGGCGATTCATGAACCCGGACGGGAAGGGGACAACCGGAACCATCACGCCCATATCCTGACCACGACCCGGACGGCCGGAGAGGAAGGACTGGGGGCCAAGACGCGGATTCTGGACGTGGCCAGCACCGCATCGGCCGAGATCGAGCACATGCGGGGTGTGTGGGCGCGCCAGGTGAACATGGCGCTGGAACGGCACCAGGTCGAACAGCGGGTAGATCACCGGAGCTTCGAGCGTCAGGGGAGGGAGCAGGAACCGACCCGGCACATGGGGGTGTCAGCGACCGCCTTGGAGCGACAGGCAGCCCGCGAGATCCCCGACCGGGAGCCGGTGACAGATCTCGGGAAGCAAAATGCGGAGATCCGCGAGCGGAACCGGGTTCTGGAAACGGCCCGCAAGGCCGTGGAGAAGGCGCAGGAGCTGTTCTCCGGCCTTGAGAAGCGGGCAAAGCTGGCGGTCGGTCTGGCCCGGAAGATCGGGCAGCGGATGGAGCGGGAGAGAGAGGCCGAGCGCCAGAGGAAGGAATTGGCGCGTCAGGCCGAGATCAGACGCCAGCAGGACATCCGGGCGGCCGAGGAAGCCCGGAAGGCTGCCGAGAAGGACCGTCAGAAGCAGCTTACCAAGGAGATCGAGCAACCGACGTTCAGGCGGTCACGCGATCGGGGGCCTAGTATCGGATTTTAAGAGATATGTCGGATATAAAA
>NZ_JBNIEW010000030.1:0-5011 GCF_050106715.1 Acetobacter sp. AAB5 | reverse complement strand
ACCGACGAACGCGAGCTGGATGACGGGCTGGCCGCGTTCGACCAGCTCGGCCGGGAAATGGCGGAGACGAACCGTTTGCTCCGGACCGTCCGAACCGATCAGGCCACCCGAAACCAGCAGGAACACGCCCTGTCGGCCGAAATGCAGACTGCGCTCAGACAGGCCACAGGAGCCTCACAGAAGGCGCTACAGGCCAGTCAGACCGAAATACGCTCATCTCTACTCTGGACGGGCCTGATGGCCCTCCTGATCGTTCTGGTGGCGTTTGGCGGGGGATATTTCTTCGGTCACCGGGCTGGATGGGACACAGGACACGCGGACGGATACCAGAAAGCCCGGAATCAGGAGGCCGCCGCGAGCTGGGCTAACACACCGGCCGGACAGCGGGCCTATGGCCTCGATCAGCTTGGCAGCCTCGATATGCTGGCCCTGTGCAAGGGGGACGGCTGGACCACGGAACGCCAGAAGGGTGGGACGGTCTGCTTCCCGAAAGAAGACGCCAAGGGAAACCTTAGCGGCTGGTATATCCGCTGACCGTCACCGGAATGGGAAAGCCCGCCCGCCCTCTCATCGCTTCCTGAGCCATTTTCTCTTGCCCGATTCTGCCGGCGCCACAGGGTCCGGGCGAGCGCGGAGCGGGAGCGGCGTAGCCCGCCCGCAGGGCGCCGGAACAGAACCATAAATGGCAGTTTTCCACCGGAAAAAGGGGGGACAACAGGGGGATTAGATTCTTTTCTCTTTCTTAGGGATCGCCACACCCCGCAGGAATCCGGCAGAAAGAGGTTGCATTAGGTCACAGACTCTGTGACCTTTGGATCACGGATTCCGTGATCTAATGACGGGTTCTCCACAGGGAGCAAACCATGGCCCAGATTGTGCGCCTCACCACCAAACAGCAGCGGTCCGGACAGGAGGAAGCCGCACAGGTGGCCGAGCAGCTCTCGCTCCTGTCCGACGAACTCCTGAAGCATTTGCCCGGAGAGGCGCGTATAGCCATCTCACGGGCCACACACGCGCTACAGAAGGCCGCGCGACCAGACACCACCGAAGGGCTTTGGCCGGGAGGTTTCACCATGTTGAGCCGTATGCAGACCGCCGCAATCTGGGACGCCATCCGCGCCCTGCCGTCCGATGACCGGCCCAATCAGGTCCGCCATGCCTTCGATCTAGTGCTGCTCAATCTCCGGCAGGATACAGGCGAGGTTCTGCTCACCCGAGACCAACTTGCCGAGGAAATTGACTGTGCCCCTCGTAGCGTCAGCACCATTATGGGAACGCTGGAAAAAATGGGGGTGATCCGCCGCGAACGTCGCAAGATCGAAGGCGTGAGAGGCCCGGGCATGGCCGTGTATTTCATCAACCCGCACGTGGCATGGAATGGCTCGCTGGACGTCCGCAAGGCACAGGCCGCGGAAACCCGACCTCCCATGCAACTCGAACTTCTCCAAGGGGGGGCGTCATGACCATCTTTTGAACAAAAAAAAACCGCATGCATCTTGGCGTAAATAGACTTGCATCAAAATCCAAAATATTGCTGCAAGCTTAATAACATATTGGAGAAATTCTATGGCAACATACTATCCGACATCTGGAGATATAAATCTCCCGTCGACATCAAGTGATTATTCAGATTTATATATTACAGATGAAAATCACACGTACAATAATTTTAACGGGAATGGCACACAAAGCACTGCAACCAATCCATCAGGACAAGGGTCTGGTGCAACATATGAAGTAACCTCTGGAACAGCAACATTTTCTGGCTACTTCAATATTAACGGATCAAACGTTATTGTTGATTCTGGGGCAGCAATAAAAGTAGATCTTGACTATACAAACGCTGCTGGTGGACACCTAACCGTCAATGGGTCATTTACAGTAGAAGGAAATACAAACTTAAACCAATCAGTAATTACTGTTAATAGCGGAGGAAAGTTTACAGCCGAAGGCTTAACGAATTTAAACTCTGGATATTTAAATATAAACGGAGGAACTGTAGAATTAAAAGGGTCTCTTGCAAATAATGATAAATCATCTTCCGATCCAGGACCTATAATAGATTTCAATAATAACCCAAATGGTACTTTTATTATTGATGATAGCAGCCAAACATCAGATGCTGTAGCAATAACAGTTAAAAACTACACATATGGAGACACAATAAAGATTGGAAGTTCAGGAAGTGGAACATTAACAACATCTTACGACTCTTCAAATCATACGTTAACAGTGTTAAACGGCTCTGGAAAAGAAGTCGTTAAATTCACAAATTTTACAGACTCTAACTATAGTTCAAATCCAATTTCTGCGGAATATAGTGATGGATTCCTCGTTATAAACTGCTTCCTCCCGGGCTCTCTCATCAGCACGCCGTATGGCACGAAGGCCGTTGAAGAACTGAGTGTTGGTGATGAGATCATTGCGTATGTTGATGGTGTTGCGACCCCCCGCCGTGTGACCTGGACCGGTCAGGCACACTGCAATGTTCGTTCCCATCTTCCTGATGACGAAGCGGGTTACCCGGTCCGCATCCTCAAGGATGCCATCTCGGACGGAGTTCCGTTCAAGGACATGCTGATCACGGCGGAGCACTGCCTGTTCTTCGATGGAAAGTTTGTTCCGGCCCGGATGCTGGTGAACGGTCGCTCGATCTTCTTCGACAAGTCCGTCACGTCTTACGACTACTACCATATTGAAACCGAAGCCCATTCGGTCGTCATGGCAGACGGGATGCTCACCGAGAGCTACCTCGATACCGGAAACCGTCGCGCATTCTCCCAGAAAGGGAACGTTGTCTCGATCGGTGGCAGCCGTAATCTGACATGGGACGATGCTGCTGCGCCGCTTGGTGTCAGCCGCGAATTTGCAGAACCTCTGTTCCGGCAGGCCGAAGCCCGGGCAATCGCTGCTGGCATCACACAGAAAGACACCGCTCCTGAACTGACAGAGGAGGCCAACCTCCATCTCATCACGGACACCGGTGTATCCATCCGCCCTGCCCGTGAACACAACGGACGCATCATGTTCATGATCCCGACAGGTGTTCAGTCCATCCGCATCGCCTCCAATGCCAGCCGACCCAGTGATGTCGTCGGACCGTTCGTCGATGACCGCCGTTATTTCGGCGTCGCTGTGGGGGATATTACTCTTTTCGAGGGCAACAGGTCTCGTACCATTACCTCTCACCTGACCGACAGAGAACTGGACGGCTGGAACACTCTGGAATGGGAAGACTGCCGCTGGACATCCGGTAACGGCCTGCTACCACTCGGTGAACGTCATCCGAACAGCGTCGCCCTCATCGCTATCCAGATCAGAAAAACAGGCCCCTACCTGGCCACAGATACGGTTCAAAAAAAGGCCGCTCTGCGGGCCTGAAAAGACAATCCCCGCCTCCTCTGCTGGGAGGCGGGGATCACCAAGGGTCATACCCTCGGTCACGGCTTCGTCCTCTTCCCCGTGACCTCGTTCTTTCCAGATTATGCTCCCGTTCGACCGCCCGGATGTCCTGATGGCGTCTGATCTCGGCCTGACGCGCCTGCTCCTTCCGCTGGCGTTCAGCCTCCCTCTCCCGTTCCATCCGTTGCCCGATCTTCCGGGCCAGACCGACCGCCAGCCGAGCCTTCTTCTCAAGGCCGGAGAACAGCGCCGAGGCCTTCTCCACGGCCTTGCGGGCCGTTTCCAGCACCCGGTTCCGCTCGCGGATCTCCGCATTCTGCTTCCCGAGATCCGTCACAGGATCTCGGCCGGGGATCTCGCGGGCCGCCTGACGCTCTAGGGCGGTCGCTGACACGCCCATGTGCCGGGTCGGCTCCTGTTCCTTCCCCTGGCGCTCGAAGCTCCGGTGATCCACCCGCTGTTCGACCTGGTGCCGTTCCAGCGCCATGTTCACCTGGCGCGCCCACACACCCCGCATGTGCTCGATCTCGGCCGAGGCGGTGCTGGCCACGTCCAGAACCCGCGTCTTGGCCCCCAGACCGTCCTCCCCGGCCGTCCGGGTCGTGGTCAGGATGTGCGCGTGATGGTTCCGGTTGTCCCCTTCCCGGCCGGGTTCATGGATCGCCACATCGGCCACCACTCCGTACCGCTCCACCAGCTCACGGGCGAAATCCCGGGCCAGTTCTTTCCGTGCGCCCGCGTCCAGCTCGGCCGGTAACGCCAGCTCGTATTCCCGGCCGGTCTTGGCATCCTTCCTCTTCTCGATCGTTTCCGCAGCATTCCATAGAGTATTTCGATCATGCGCCCAGTCCGCGCCATCCGGGGCCACGATGAACGCATCTTCCACCCCCTGTTTGCGGGTATAATCGTGCGTCAGGCCCTGCCGCTCGTCCGTCAGTTCCTGACCAGCACGGTAGGCAGCGGCCGCCACAACGCTGCGACCAGCTGAACGCGAGATGGATTTGACGGACAGGTGGTAGATCGCCACGCTTCGCTCCGATCTGGAAGGGTTCAGGGAAGGAACATCCCTGACGCACGCATTGGAACAATGCTAAAGTGCGCCCTTCACTCCTTCGTCGCAAGGGTTGTTTGCGCCTCTTGAGGAATCAAGGAAACTTCCGAAAAATCGGGTATCCTGAGCGGTGACACGGTTATGTGGATTCTACGACAGACCATTGCACCCGTATGGTGCGGGAGGAAAAATGACACCCATCGAGAAGGCAAAACAGCAGGTCGAACAGGCCAGGGCCCGGTATCAGGCTTTGCTCGCCAGACAGAACGCTGAAGAACGCAAGCTGGACACCCGGCGCAAGGTCATTCTCGGGGGCCTTCTGATCGACGCGGCCGGGAAGGATGAACGCTTCGACCTCGTCATTGATGAACTGCTGAAACGCATCACCCGCGACCATGACCACAAGGCGTTCGAGGGGTGGCAGAAGCCGGAACCTGACAGGTCATGACCGACGAACGCGAGCTGGATGACGGGCTGGCCGCGTTCGACCAGCTCGGCCGGGAAATGGCGGAGACGAACCGTTTGCTCCGGACCGTCCGAACCGATCAGGCCACCCGA
>NZ_JBNIEW010000029.1:0-5214 GCF_050106715.1 Acetobacter sp. AAB5 | reverse complement strand
CATGCACATGCGCCACTTGTGAAAGCATGACATTCCCCTGCCCATCCATACGCCGGACAGGCAAGGCAGCAATAGCTGTCGCTGAAGCCATATGGCGGCCGTTCAGGCGCACCTGGGTGCTGATAATGGCATTGCCAACAATAACAGGTCGTGCACCAATATGCCCCCCTATGGCTTCCACCGTATCCAGAATATCCTGTACTGCCACGTTGCGGCTGGCAGCCTGTGCGCGCTCAATGTCCACCACAACCAGCGGTACACTGCCATCACCCGCCGCTGCCACATCTGCGGCACCTTTTACACTTGAGATAGCCGCTACAACCTTGCCTCCCAGAGTGGCGAGTGTTGCCAGATCATCACCAAAAATCGAAACCGCAATCTGTGTTCTTACGCCAGAGAGCAGATCATCCATGCGCATTTGCACCGGCTGGCTCCAGGAATACAGCGCATCTGGCAATTCTCGCCGCAATGTCTCATCCATTGCAGCCACCAACCCAGCCTGCGTACGCGCGGTTTTCCATGTTGATGGCGGATTGAGAAGAATGAAGCTATCCGTTTCATTCACACCCATCGGGTCTGTGGGAATGGCGGATGTGCCTGTATTGCTGACAACCGTTTTGACTTCAGGAAAACCCCGCAGAATCTGTTCCTGTCTTGTCACCGATGCAAGCACTGTCTCCAGAGATGCTGAAGGCAGACGTGTGGTGGTAACAGCCAAAGCTCCTTCATCAAGCTGGGGAATGAACTCCCCACCTAGACATGTTGCAAGACCTGCCGATAACACCAGAACGGCCAGTGTGCCCCCAAACAGAAGCCGCGGATGTGCTTCTCCCCACTCTGTCAGATGTACATATGGAGCACGCAGGCGAGCAATCAGCCATGTATCTCCTTTTGGCCGCACACGTGCCAAAGCCAGAGCCGCAATTACGGGAATACAGATGAAGCAGTAAGCCAGCGAAGCTAGAAGCGCCATGATAACCGTTTGCGCCATAGGCCGGAACATATGCCCTTCAATGCCCTGCAGGGTCAGAATAGGCAGATAGACCATAATAATGACCAGTATGGCGAAGCCCACAGGCCGCATGACCTGCTGAACGGATGAGACAACCAGCGGCATAAACGCGGCTTCCGGCTCCTCCTCCCGCCTTGAAAGAATATGCTCAATAACTACCAATGAGCCATCAACAATCATGCCAAAATCAATTGCGCCAAGGCTAAGCAAATTGGCTGAAATGCCAAAATACCGCATGCCGGCCATGGCGCAGACAAGAGCTACTGGAATAACGGAGGCAATCACCAGAGCGGCCTGCCAGCTTCCCATCACAACCACAAGCACCGCTATCACCAGCACGGCACCCATCAGCAGGTTATCGCGCACGGTCGCGATTGTTTGCCCGGTTAATGTGGCGCGGGTGTAATAGGGCTCCAGCGTAACACCCGTTGGTAAGGATTGCCTTATGCTTGGCAAGGCACGATTGATGGCAGTCAATGTGGCGTTGGAACTTGCGCCACTTTCCATCATCACCACGCCAATTACAATTTCACCCTGCCCATCACGGGTAACAGCGCCAAGGCGTGTGCGTGCGCCAGTTGTAATGTGCCCAAGATCTCGCAAACGTATGATGGAGCCATCGGCATTGGCGCGTACGGCAATGTTGCCAAAATCCGCAAGGCTGCTGATCAACCCACGCCCGACAACACTTTGCTGTTCGGCATGATGGGTGATCCACCCACCGCCTGATGCCGCATTGTTTGCATCCACTGCGCGATAAACCTCACTCACTGAAAGGTTGCTGGCAATCAGCCGGGCAGGATCCAGTGCAACCTCATAGGTTTCTTCCGCGCCACCATTGACGTTTACATCCACAACACCCGGCACAAGCCGCATCTGCGGGACTACCGTCCAGTTCATGATCCGGTTGAGTTCCATAAGTGAGCGCCCTGCTCCCTTGATCTGGAACTGCATGATTTCACCCATGCCCGTTGCAAGCGGCCCCATGCTTACGGTGATACCCGGCACAGATATGGAACCCCGCGCCTGCTGGATGCGCTCATTCACACGCGTGCGGTCAAGATTGATATCCGTGTCATCAGCAAACTGCACATAAACAACCGAAACCCCACCACGGGAAACAGAGCGCAGATCTGTGAGACCGGGAATACCGGTCATACTGGCTTCAACCGGAAAGGTGATCAGTTTTTCCACTTCCTCGGTCGCAAGGCCTGGAGCCACAACGGATACAAGAACCTGTTTTGGGGAAATATCAGGCACAGCCTCCACTGGCAGTTCCAGCACTGCCATCATACCTGCCGCCAATATCAGAGCCAATCCACCCAGCACCAGCATGCGGGCCCGCAGCAAAGCTTCCAGGTATTTACGGGCCATCAGTCTGCGTCCATTCCGGCCAGCCCGATGATTGATTTCAGGGCAAAACTGCCGTGGCTGACCACTGCCTCACCCTCTTTCAAGCCTGAGCTTACAACCGCATGCATGCCATTATCCAAGACCACATCCACCACCACAGGCCGGTAATGCGTTTTATCTATCTGCACAAATACGACGTTATGGACATCAATTTTCTGAATGGCATCTGACGGCACGACCATTCCCGTTACACTGTCACGCTCCGTCAGGCTGGCATCCAGCACCATGCCTGGAACCAACACACCAGTTGGGTTGGAAACACGGCTGATAACACGCACCAACCCTGTTTGCGGGTTGGCCATGCCATCCACTGTATCAATCCGGGATGTGATGGCACCATCGTTGGTCTCTGTGGTCTGTAGGCCTCCAGGTTGAAGACATGCTGCTTGTTCCGGCGTAATATCCGAAACAATCCACACGTCAGACAGATCCGCTACGCTTGCCACGTTTGTAGTTGGCGTTAGGTCTGCGGCGACAGATGTGCCCAGCGTTTGCACCACACCATCAACCGGAGAGATCAGGGTTGATACCTCATCCTGCTGTTTTCGGCTGCTTTGTTCAGAAGATGAATTGAACTCCTCATTAAACCGATGACCCAATGTATCCACATCTGCCTGTCGGGCACGCATGGTTGCATCTGCCTGCGCCAGAATATCCTGCCTGCGGCGCAGCTCTGCCAATGAAAGAGTTTGACCAACCAGTTGTTTTGCGCGCTGCACTGCGGCTGCGGCATCATTTCTACTGGCAATGGCAGCTGTTAACGCGGCACGCATCTGAATGGCTTGAAGCCGTGCACCATGGAGAGAATGATCCTGATAGCGCAACAGGACCTGTCCTTTACGGACCGAAGCACCTGGCTGCACCAAAACGTCCAGCACTTTGCCGCTTCCGGCTGGATGAATATACACAAGCCGCGTGGTATCGGGCATAACCCGGCTGATAACTGGCAGAATGCGAGAAACCTTACCGGATTTGGCAAAGGTCACTGTAATACCTTCATTTTTTATCGCTGCCATATCTAGCGCGACAACCGAAGGGAGTATCTGATCTTCCGCATTGGCGAGAGGTGACATACAAAAACACACAGCGAAATACGCAAGGATGCGTCCTTTCATGGTGTAATCCCCATGGCAATCATCATACGCAGCGTTGCGACATGCCACTCCACCTCTGCTCGAGCGTTGGCAAATTGCGCATTGCAGGCAGCCTGTTCTGCCTGCATGACAGTTTCGAGCGTTGCCTCTCCCACCCGCCAGGCATGCTCTTCTGCCGCTGCACGCTTTTGCATATTTGCCGCGGCTATACGGGTGGTCTGCCGGGCAGCTGTGGCGGCCATCAGCCGAGCCCGCACACGGGATATTTCCAGATGTACCATGCGCCGGGCCTGTATTTCCTGACTATTGGCAGAAGCAAGCCTGTTGCTGGCCTCAGACATAATCGGTGTATTCCGGGCCTCGCTTGGTAGTGGGATGCTGAAGTTGACACCAACCCGGTCATCCCATGGGCTGCCATACTGTTTTTCATGAATCACATCGATACCCAGTTCTGGATTGGGCATAAAAGAGCGGCGGGCAAGCTTCATATTAGCTTGTGCAGCTTCTACATTTTTGTGTGCGGCTTTTACGCGCGGATCATTGTCTTCCATATCACGCGGTTCCACAAACCGCACATGTGCCATATCTGCACCATGAGAAAGATCAACCTCAACTGGCTGGGCAAATAAAACTTCCAGTTCAGCCTGAGAATTTTCCAGATATTCTTGCGCCAATGCCTGTTCATTACGGGCATTTTCCATTTCTGACTGTGCTATCTGGCTTTCCGAAGATGAAGATTCACCCACATGCGCAGAATGGGCAATCAAACTGTTTATCCTGCTTGCATACTCATACAGTTGATGTGCCGCCTTTAAACGTTCCTGCGCAATCTGTGCTTTGGCTGCCCCATCCAATACCCTTATGGAAAGCGACAGGTATTCAACATTTAGCTGCTCATCCAGAGATGCGGCTTCAGCACTTGCAACCTGACGTGTGGCACTTCCCTGCCCTGGTAACCAGAGCGGTACGGACACCCCTCCCTGATAGGTGGTGTACCCTTCATTACTGCCGATTGCATGGTCATCCATATATTCACCGGACAGAGTTGGGCCGCCAGCAAACCATGACCCTGCCGCACTGCTGCGCGCCTTTGCAGAATGATGGCCAACCTGCAATTCAGTGCGCACAGGATCAACCGCCCAGGCCATATTAACGGCTCTATGAAAATCTATTTTTTCTGGCATGTTCTGGGCATTTGCGGAAAATATGCCGAATGAAAATGTCACAATACTTAACAGCAGGATTTCACGCATGAGGTTACACGCAGCCTCCTACGGAATAATCGGCTTGTTATGCGTAATTCGGGAGGCGAGGTCATTCCATAGATTGACCGTTGCCAAGTTGATGTCGCCTTTTATGGATGAAGGTGACTGGGTGCGTGAAAAAGACGTCAAGGCCATGCGTTCACCAATCACAAAACGCCCTTGCGAAAATAATGTGACGGAAAGCGATCCCAACCGCCCCTGCCCGGCCGGACGCTTGATAGACACCCGCATATGTGGTGGTGGCACAGCAATGGCGTGAAATGCCTGAAGTTCTGTTTCTCCTACAGGACAGGCAACACTCTGCAAGACTGCATGCCGTAAAACAGAATGTGGATAGCCTGCATATGAGCCATCTATATGCAGAAGAATACCTTCTTCCGTTCCCTTACAGATACTTTCTGTTTCGGTATAAGAGACACATCCGCACAGG
>NZ_JBNIEW010000028.1:0-2500 GCF_050106715.1 Acetobacter sp. AAB5 | reverse complement strand
AGGTGTAGGCGTAGCGAAAGCGAGTCTGAATAGGGCGCATAGTTGCTGGCAGAAGACCCGAAACCGAGTGATCTAGCCATGGCCAGGCTGAAGGTGCGGTAACACGCACTGGAGGGCCGAACCCACGCCTGTTGAAAAAGTCGGGGATGAGCTGTGGCTAGGGGTGAAAGGCCAATCAAACTCGGAGATAGCTGGTTCTCCGCGAAATCTATTGAGGTAGACCGTCAGGTGGTTACCCCGGGGGGTAGAGCACTGGATGGGCTAGGGGGGCCCAAAGCCTTACCAAACCCAACCAAACTCCGAATACCCGGAAGTATAGCCTGGCAGACAGACAGTGGGTGCTAAGGTCCATTGTCGAGAGGGAAACAGCCCAGACCACCAGCTAAGGCCCCCAAATCGTGGCTAAGTGGGAAAGGATGTGGGGATTCCATAACAACCAGGAGGTTGGCTTAGAAGCAGCCATCCTTTAAAGAAAGCGTAATAGCTCACTGGTCTAATAGAAACCCTGCGCCGAAAATGTAACGGGGCTCAAGCCACGTGCCGAAGCTGTGGGTGCATATCTATGATATGCGCGGTAGCGGAGCGTTCCGTAAGTCAGTGAAGGAGACGGGGTGACCCTCTCTGGAGATATCGGAAGTGCGAATGCTGACATGAGTAGCGACAAACAGTGCGAGAAACACTGTCGCCGAAAGTCCAAGGGTTCCTGCGCAAGGTTAATCCACGCAGGGTTAGTCGGCCCCTAAGGCGAGGGCGAGAGCCGTAGTCGATGGGAAACAGGTGAATATTCCTGTACCTGCCAGAAGTGACGAATGCGATATGTTGTCAGGTCTTAACGGATTGATCTGGCTTTTGGAGCATTCCAGGAAATAGCTCTGGCGTATAGACCGTACCCGAAACCGACACAGGTGGACTGGTAGAGAATACCAAGGCGCTTGAGAGAACGATGCTGAAGGAACTAGGCAAATTGCTCGTGTAACTTCGGGATAAGCGAGACCCGTTGGTGGGCAACCATTGGCGGGTGGCACAGACCAGGGGGTAGCGACTGTTTATTAAAAACACAGGACTCTGCGAAGTCGAAAGACGACGTATAGGGTCTGACGCCTGCCCGGTGCCGGAAGGTTAAGAGGAGGTGTGAGAGCGCTGAATTGAAGCCCCGGTAAACGGCGGCCGTAACTATAACGGTCCTAAGGTAGCGAAATTCCTTGTCGGGTAAGTTCCGACCTGCACGAATGGCGTAACGACTTCCCCGCTGTCTCCAGCATCGGCTCAGCGAAATTGAATTCCCCGTGAAGATGCGGGGTATCCGCGGTCAGACGGAAAGACCCTATGAACCTTTACTGCAGCTTTACAGTGGCATCAGAGACATTCTGTGTAGGATAGGTGGGAGGCTTTGAAGCAGGGGCGCCAGTTCCTGTGGAGCCATCCTTGAAATACCACCCTGAATTTTTCTGATGTCTAACCGCGGTCAGTTAGCCTGATCCGGGACCCTGTATGGTGGGCAGTTTGACTGGGGCGGTCGCCTCCCAAAGTGTAACGGAGGCGCGCGATGGTGGGCTCAGGCCGGTCGGAAACCGGCTGTTGAGTGCAATGGCATAAGCCCGCCTGACTGCGAGAGTGACAGCTCGAGCAGAGACGAAAGTCGGCCATAGTGATCCGGTGGTCCCGCGTGGAAGGGCCATCGCTCAACGGATAAAAGGTACTCTAGGGATAACAGGCTGATCTCCCCCAAGAGTCCACATCGACGGGGAGGTTTGGCACCTCGATGTCGGCTCATCACATCCTGGGGCTGGAGCAGGTCCCAAGGGTTCGGCTGTTCGCCGATTAAAGTGGTACGTGAGCTGGGTTTAGAACGTCGTGAGACAGTTCGGTCCCTATCTGCCGTGGATGTTGGAGACTTGAGAGGATTTGTCCCTAGTACGAGAGGACCGGGATGAACATACCTCTGGTGCACCGGTTGTCGCGCCAGCGGCACCGCCGGGTAGCTAAGTATGGAAGGGATAACCGCTGAAAGCATCTAAGCGGGAAACCCACCTCAAAACTAGGTCTCCCTGAGGGTCGTGGTAGACCACCACGTTAATAGGCCAGGTGTGAAAGCGTGGTAACACGTGCAGCTAACTGGTCCTAATCACCCAATAGGCTCACTCTCTTACTGTCCCCTTAAAAGGACAGCCCGTGCACAGAAATCATCCATATATACGCCTACTTCTTCTACCAACCGTCTTCCACACACCCCTACAGGGTGGACTGGATGACCTGGTGGCCATGGCGGGGAGAGATCCACCCGATCCCATCCCGAACTCGGCCGTGAAAACCCCCAGCGCCTATGATACTGTGGCTTAAGCCACGGGAAAGTCGGTCGCCGCCAGGTCTTCCAATCCACCCTAAAACACTCAATACCCCACAAATTTCAACACAATCACAACCGCGGGGTGGAGCAGCCCGGTAGCTCGTCAGGCTCATAACCTGAAGGCCGCAGGTTCAAATCCTGCCCCCGCAACCA
>NZ_JBNIEW010000027.1:0-6659 GCF_050106715.1 Acetobacter sp. AAB5 | reverse complement strand
GCCCGTGGATATGTGCGCCGCCCTACGGGCCGCGTTCCGCCCGTGGATAGGGCATGGACAGCCCGTGGAAAACGCTGGCGCGTTTCCCACCGCCTGCCCACACCGCTACCCACCGGCTCCACGCTCGGCACACATATCCACCGGCACATTCAGTAGGTCTGATTTTTTGATTTTAAGAGTTTGTTAATTTTTCCTAGAGCGCGAAAACCCATTTCCCATTTCAGAAAATAGGACAGTTCGAGAGACCTATTCAAACCCGTAAACTGTGCCTCTTAGATAGATCAAGAAGAGAAAATATCAAAAACCCGCAGAAATCAGCCATTTAAGAAAATGAAAGGTATCAAAATTGATACCCAAAGGTGTCAAAATTGATACCTATTGTTATCTTCATTATGATACTTTATGGTGTCACAAGTTAGATACTAAAAGGTGCGGAAATTTGCACCTTTGGCACATTGAGGACGTAATATGGCGACGCTTTTCAACGGTCAGAGACGGTTACTCGATGCCGAAACAGGCGAGATCATCGACGCGCAAGTTGTCACTAAAACCGTTGGAGACGCTGGCTTTCATAAAATTTGGCTGGCTGAAATTCTCGAACTGGTAGACGAGGTTGGAAATGCCAAAATGAAAATCTTGATGTGGCTCCTCTCGAAGGCCGATCATCAAAATCAAGTAGTCGCGACATGGCAGGAAATTGCAGAAGCCACCGGAACTAGCCGCCCAACCGTCGCCCGCCTTATGGGTGCACTGCGCAAAGCAGAAGTTATTTCCGAAATTCGCCGTTCACACTGGCGCCTTAACCCTAACATTATATTCAAAGGCGACCATCGCCAGCGCATGAATGTGCTGGTCAAATACCGCACTGAATCCACGCAAGCTGATATGTTCGACCTTGAAGCCAAACGGACCGCAAAGAAGGATGCCGCATGATGAGCGCAAACCCGATCATCCAGCATGACGATGAGGAAACAGCGGCCTTTCTGGCGGCTGTCCAAGAAGGCATTGCCGATGCCGATGCAGGCCGAACGGTTCCATATTCTGCCGTTCGGGAATGGCTCCTGTCGTGGGGAACTGAACACGAAAAACCGGCACCCCACTGCAAATGAGCACGGTCTTTTCCATTCAGTTCACTCGTAGATCACTCAACGACATTCAGCGCATCAAGCAGCATATCGGGGAAGAAAATCCCGCAGCAGCAAGCCGGGTTGCCATTCAGATCGTCGCCACATGCGACCGTCTCGAATACCTGCCAGAGCGCGGCAGACCCGGCATCACACCCGGCACGCGAGAACTGGTGTCCTGCTGGCCGTATGTAATCGTCTATCGCATCACCGACTCAACGGTCGAAATATTGAACGTCTGGCATAGTTCTCAAGACCGATAGTTCAAACGACTTTGAGGAGTTCATTGGATGCCCGACCAGACAGAACCCGCCCCTCTGATAGGGGTTGCTCCGCTGGATGAAGTCTTCGCCCGACTGAAAGCAGCCTTTCGGGGGATACCCTCACCCAAGAGCCACAGCTTCATCAGTCAGGAACTCGCGGACAAGGTGCTGACACCTTCACGGCGGAACATCATTGAAGTGCTGACTAACAGGGGCGGTTTAAGCCTCGCAGAAATCGCCACGGCAACCGGCCAGGCCATTGAAGGCGTGCGAGCTGATGTGCAGGCGCTCTGTCTGGTGGGCCTGCTCTGTCAGCCAGACGCAGATCACGCGGCCTTTTCCTGACCGATTGCCCAGCACCCGAAGGCGCGGGGCTGGAGGCATCGTTACAACCTCGTGGCTCACCACAAGCTAAACAGGAACACATGGAACCCGCAGGCGGGAATGTACGCCTCCCGGCTTCTCCTGCACAGGGGAAATCTCACATTCCGAGGGAAGGGCCAGAATCTTCCCAGTCATCATCGTGACCGCGATCTATTTTCATCACAGAGGCCGAATGAGTGATGTCTGGATTATCCTTAACAACATCGCTGCTAGAGGATCCCTTATCACCTTGCACACGCTCCAAAACGTATTTTCGGATATTTTCATCGGCATATAGAGAAGGTGCAAAAGTCTGAAAGCGCTTTAATCGTTCATTTTCTGGCCAACGCAGCAGAAAATCCACGCAATCCTTGATATACTGCGCCCGTTCTTCTTTTGCCTTATTCATTTCCTCTATCCGCGCTTTTTCCTCCTGCTCAAGTCGCCACTGGCGAGATTGTTCCTCCACATCCCTTCGTTGTTCCTCACGCCATTCCTGTACGCGCCTTACTGTGTAATCAGCAGCAATCCCTCGTAATCTCAATTTGGCGTGGATTTCTGGTTTCTGACACTCACCAAAAACAAAACTCTTCAGAGCACTCATCATTTCAGAAAGAGCGGCCTTCAATATGGCCAGAAAACTTGTTTTTTTTGCAATACTCTCCCGCCATTCTACAATATTTTTACGAGATTTCTTAATATCTTCAGGGGGCATAATCCGAGCAAAAAAACCGGCTTCTTCATGCCATTCCTGTATCTCATTTTCAGATCGCCTAATGGCAGATTCAGCACGCTCAATTTCATCTTCAACGCGTTTAATTTCAGCCTTTTTTTCTTCAATCACACGCAACCGTTGTCGATATGCAGGTAACTCTCTCACAAGAGCCTCTGCACCAGCTACAGGATTACCATTCATCAAGCGGTTTTGCTCATTGATCCACGCATCGCCACTCTTAAAGCTTATTTTGTTTCGCCGGTTGATCTCTTCGCAATACCAATCAACCATCCTTAGAAGCTGCTTCTGCTCAACCTGCTTTTCTTGCGCAATCGCTTCTCTGATCGTATCCGCCAAATCCTGAACAAGCTTCTGGACACTCTCATTTAAGACCTGCCTGCGCTGGTTCTCCTGCGCCTTGAACGTCCGGGGCTTGTATGGCTCCCGCTTTCGCTCCTGCTCGGCCTTGTGTTTGCGCTCTACCGCCGTGCTGGTGGGGCCAAGGTGAATGGTCGGCATTTCGTCCACGCCCTGCCGCTCATAGCTGCGGTGGTCGATGCGTGC
The DNA here is from genome assembly GCF_050106715.1 of Acetobacter sp. AAB5. Lineage (NCBI taxonomy): Bacteria > Pseudomonadati > Pseudomonadota > Alphaproteobacteria > Acetobacterales > Acetobacteraceae > Acetobacter > Acetobacter sp. AAB5. The sequence continues at coordinate 3,630 of NZ_JBNIEW010000027.1, read as the reverse complement.
CGGTTGCTGGTGCCGTTCCAGTGCTTCGTTGCACTGCATGGCCCACAATTCCCGAAGGCTCTCAATCTCTGGCCCGCCGGTCTTGGCCGCGTCCAGTATGCGGGTTTTCTTGCCCAGCCCGTCCGCCTCAACCTCCCGTGTCGTGGTGAGAATGTGGGCGTGGTAGTTTCGATCATCGCCGCCCGCACTGGGAGCGTGCAGGGCGACATCAGCAGCCACCCCATAACGCTCGACCACGGCAGAGGCAAAGGCGCGTGCAAGACCCGCCCTTTCTTTGGCGTCTAATTCAGCAGGAAGGGCCAGCACATATTCGCGGGCAGTAACCGAGTTAGAACGCTTCTCGGCCTGCTCGGCGGCGTTCCACAATGTCGAGCGATCGTATGCCCACTCGCAACCAGCCGGAGCAATGATGAAACTATCATCAACCCCGGTTCGGTTGGCGTAGTTGTGCTGGCGTCCATCGCGTTCATTGGTCAGCGTGTCCCCTGAACGATAAGCCGCAGCGGCAACGGCACTTCTGCCGGTGCTACGCGATACGGTCTTAACGGACAGGTGGAAGATCGCCACGGGATCGGCTCTCTGATAGAATGGGGTTGCAAGGGGTTCGCCCCTGTCGCACGCAAACTCGCAGAGTTTGCATAAGTGCGCCCTTAATATCTAGACGACATTAAGGGTTTTTAGGCAACCTAATTTTATGTTATGATTACACTTAGAAGGAGTTTCGAGCATATGACCAGCACAAGCCAGTCCGCCAAGTCCAAGAGAGTTCTTGATGCCGAAAAGAGGCTTGAGCAGGCACGAAACGCTCTGAAAGATGCCCGCAATGCTGAGAACAGGCAGAAGCGGAAAATTGAAGATCGCCAAAAAATTATCTTGGGTGGCGCTCTGCTAAAAGCAGCGGAAGGTGATGAACGCTTTTCGAATGTGATTGATTCCCTTCTTAAGCGGTTATCACGGGAACAGGACACAAAGGCTTTTCAGGATCACGGGTTCATCACACCCCGGCCAGCACAAGTGCAGAATGAGGGCTGACCATGTGTGAACCAGACGATACGGAAGATTTCGGGCTTCGTGCGTTTGAGGATTTAAAAAACACTGTCCAGAAGTCTAATAAAGCCTATTCGGACGTTGCCGGTAAGCTACCAGCCCTAGCAAAGCAACTTGAGGCACTGGACGCCAAAAGCACCTGAGCTGCGCAACGTGTCGAGGACGCAGCGCAGGCCGTCACCAGCTATATCAAGACCGACAGGCGCACCCTGCTCATCTCCTGCGGGTTTGGAGCCATTGCGCTCGTGTTCTGCGCGGCGTTTCTGGGTAACATTAAAGGAAGTCGAACCGGATACGCTCAAGGGTTCGCTGAGGGGCAGCAGGAAACCAAGAAGCGGGACTTACTGGCAGAATGGGCTGTGTCATCACCATCAGGCCGTATGGCCTACGAAATGGACAGGGTGGGCCAGATTCAGGCCTTCGGCATGTGTCGCATTGAAGGCTACAAACCCATCCAAAGAAAAGGCCAGACGATTTGCGCCCCTACATCAGGGACAGGCCTTCAATGGACAATTGTCGAAGGTCGATAAAAATGATTACCCCAAAAACGGCTATTAAATTGAGAATAAGAACGCTGGAAGCCCAGATGGACGCTTATCTGAAGGAGCTCGGTTATGCTTCCTGAGGGGTGGACATATGCCAATCTCGGAGAAATTGCGTCCACAGTCACCAGCGGATCCCGGGATTGGGCACAGTATTATTCTGATGCCGGTGATAAATTTGTAAGAATGACCAACCTTTCACGTGATGGAGTTAGAATTTCAGAAAATGATATGAAATATGTCGCCATTCCGCCTGACTCTAGCGATGGAAAACGCACGTCTTTAAAGAATGGTGACATTCTCATTTCTATCACAGCCGAATTAGGAAAGATTGGTCTGGTTCCGAAAGGATTTGGGACGGCATTTATCAATCAGCATCTTGCTCTAGTAAGATTAAAAAACGGTACAGCATCCAGCCCATTTGTTGCTTACGCTCTTTCGTCGAAAAAGCTTAATCAAAAATTGAACTCTCTGAACGATGCAGGCGCGAAAGCTGGGCTTAATCTTTCAACCATTCGGTCTTTTCCGTTAGCCCTCCCCCCTCTCCCCGAACAGAAGAAGATCGCGGCGATCCTCTCGACGTGGGATCGTGCGATTGAGGGGACTGAGAAGCTTCTGGCCAACAGCCAGCAGCAGAAAAAAGCCCTCATGCAGCAACTCCTCACAGGCAAAAAACGCCTGCCGGGGTTCACGGGGGAGTGGAAGCGCCAATCCTTTAAAGTGATTTTTGATGTCGACAATCAAAAAGACACACAAACCCCTGCATCTGAATACAAAGAAGAAGGCCGCACTCCTATTGTAGATCAAGGGAAAAGCTTCATCTCAGGATATACAGATGCTAATACTGTTTATGAAAATGTTCCTGTCATCATCTTTGGAGACCATACCAGAGTAATTAAATGGGTCGATTTCCCATTTTCACCGGGAGCAGATGGAACTCAGGTTTTAAGGACCCGGGCAAACACAATTAACAAATTTGGTTATTACCTACTTCAAAATGTCGATCTCCCAAATCTTGGTTACTCACGGCATATGAAGGAATTGAAAGAACAAATTTTCCATTGTCCCCCTCTCCCTGAACAAAAAGCCATCGCTGCTGTCCTGAGCACAGCAGACGAAGAAATTACGGCGATTGAATCCGACCTCGCACGCCTGCGTCAGGAGAAGAAAGCCCTGATGCAGCAGCTTTTGACAGGTAAAATCAGAGTAGCGGTCTGATCTTCTTCATAAGCCTTTTATGTCTCATTTAACGGGTGTTTCCGGTCTGGAGCGAGCGCAGCGCGGGAGCGGCGTAGCCCGCCCGTTAGGGCGTCCGGACATGCGTTTGCACTCAGGTCGGAATGAGGTCTTGCACTTAGGTGATCGCGCACTGTCCGCATGAAGTGCCGGGCCGCCTGCTGGAGTGCCGACAGAACGATCTCATAGGCGTTCGATGTCCGCACTCGCTTCCTAAGCTGGCGATCATACTGATACCGGGGCGTGTGCTTCACGATGCCGAGCGCATAGGCCCGGTTCAGAGCATTGATAACCGTCCGGCGGCTGGCACCTGACTTCTCGGCCATTGCTTCGTGACTGGGGAACATAGCCCCATCGTCCCCCATGAACTCCGGCAGAACCGCCAACGCATGTGCTTCCCCAAGGGTCAGCTTACCTTCCGACCGGAAAGGGACGTGGTGCGTCTCGGAGACCGGATACGGCCTTTTTTGGCCCATATTTTCTCCCACAGCGCCTTAACCGTCACATAAGCTAGAAACCACCAGGGCACCCATACACCCCATTCCTGAGCCATTTACTGGCCAATTTGAGGGGTGTTTCAGGTCTGGGCGAGTGCGGAGCAGGAGCGGCGTAGCCCGCGAAGCGCCAGACAAGCCGCTTTTCGTGACACGTCACGCAATCGCGCTCGCGCACGGTACCACCCGTGAGACTCCCTGCCCGTGGATATGTGCGCCGCCCTACGGGCCGCGTTCCGCCCGTGGATAGGGCATGGACAGCCCGTGGAAAACGCTGGCGCGTTTCCCACCGCCTGCCCACACCGCTACCC
>NZ_JBNIEW010000026.1:0-7294 GCF_050106715.1 Acetobacter sp. AAB5 | reverse complement strand
TCTGACGAAACCCAATCATCCCTGGACGAACGGTCAGGTTGAGCGGATGAACCGGACAATCAAGGAAGCAACCGTCAAACGCTTCCATTACGACAGTCATGAGCAGTTGAGAACACACCTCAACGACTTCATGGCAGCCTATAATTTTGGGCGAAGGCTCAAGACCCTCAGTGGCCTCACACCTTACGAATATGTCTGCAAAATATGGACTTCAGAGCCAGAAAGATTCATCATCAATCCAACCCATCAAACCCCGGGACCAAACACCTAATGTTCATCACAAATCATGATGGCAATCGTCATCAGCCTGCCTCTGAATAAAGCCGACATGTTGCGTAAGAGATGAAGTCCGTAATCCCATTTTAGCGCAACCAAACCCCATACAAAAAAGGGACCTCCACAATGGAAGCCCCTTTTTAGGTTGTCTGTTACGGCCTATGCGGCTTTCACACTATACGGTGCAGGCATCATCTTTGGAAAATCATCCAGAAATGTTGGCCACTTCCAATCATACAAATCAGAACGCTGCGTCGATATCCACTACATTGATGAGCTTGTGGTTGATGAACTCCTTAATGCCGAGGCCAATCAATTCACGGCCATAGCCTGAGTTTTTAATCCCACCAAAAGGTAGGTCTGCCTTGGGCGATAGTGGATGGTTAATCACCACCATACCGGTGCGGATGGCCCGTGCTACACGGGTGCCTCGGGCTTCATCCTTTGTGAATACGCTGCCGCCTAGACCGTAGGGCGAATCATTGGCAATGCGGATGGCGTCGGCCTCATCCTTCGCGCGGTAGATCTGGGTAACAGGTCCAAAAAATTCCCAATGGCGTGCAGGGTTTTTCTGATCCAGATTGGACATAAGCAACGGCTGGAAGAAAGCACCCTGTTCGGGAACTGGCGCCCCAATTACCTCAACTTTGGCACCAAGATCCATCGCCCGCGTGACCTGATCGCGCAAGTCATCAGCAGCAGCCTGAGATGACAACGGAGCCAGCGTGGTTTTGGGGTCCATCGGGTCACCTGCTTTGAGAGCTGCGACACCTTCTTTGTAAAGAGCAACGAACTGATCATAAATAGCATCAGCTACAATCAGGCGCTTTGCAGAAACACAAACTTGGCCAGCATTCCAGTGGCGACCGATGACCGCCCAACGCGCTGCTTTTTCAACGTCAGCATCATCAAGCACAATGAAAGCATCTGCTCCACCGAGTTCCATGGTGGCCTTCTTCAGTGCCTTGCCAGCAATACCAGCAATAACCGTGCCTGCGCCTTCTGACCCCGTGAGTGCGATACCGCATACGCGAGGGTCATTCAAAATCATGGCTGTGTGCGGGCGTGCTGCATACAGGTTGCGGAACAACCCTTTGGGCAGCCCGGCTTCTGCCATAAGTGTATCAAAGGCAGCAGCGCACTGCGGCAGGTTGGAAGCATGCTTGAGCAGCACGGCGTTACCAGCGGAAAGCTGCGGCGCAATAATACGCACGACCTGATAGAAGGGGAAGTTCCACGGCTCAATTGCCAGCACGATACCAAGCGGCTCATGCACCAGCATGGCTTTGCCTTCTGCCGGGTCTGCTACAGGCAACAATTCCGGCTTCAGAAGTGCTTCTGCATGTTTTGCATAGTATTCAAAAATTTCAGCAGAAAGAATAATTTCTGCTTTAGATTCTTCAAACAGCTTGCCCATTTCCAGCGTGCCCAAACGGGCATACTTATCAACATCACGACGCAGAATGGCAGCAGCGGCATTCATTACCTTTGCTCGCTCTGCAAAGGATGTATCGCGCCAAGCTTCGAAAGCAGCATGCGCCTCGGCCAATGCGGTCTGAACTTCCGCATCAGTAGCCTCTGGGAAAGTTGCAACAACTTCGTTAGTATAAGGATTGGTTGTGGCGTAAGCCATTTTTAAGTCTCGTTTCTCATTAATTTATTGGTTGCCGGGATAACGGGCTGTTCCCCTTCACCCCGGCGATAGCGACACTTCAGGTCAGGCAGCGGCTTCCAGAATTTTGCGGCTTACATCTAGGGTAACATCACCGTTTTCACCCAGATGCGTCATGCCATGATCTTCAAGCTGACCAACCAGATCGTTGATGCCTTCAGCACCAATCTCATAGGCAGACAGACGGGTTGGTACGCCCAAACCTTCGAAGAATTCCTCAGTTTTACGAATGGCAACATCAATCCGCTGATCTTCCGTACCATCGGTCAGGTTCCATACCCGCGTTGCATATTGCAGCAACTTGGCGCGCTTTTCGGCACGACGAACCTTGATTAACGCAGGGAATACGATGGCCAACGTGCGGGCATGATCAATGTGGTATTTTGCCGTAATTTCATGACCAATCATGTGCGTGCTCCAATCATGGGGCACACCCGCGCCGATCAAGCCATTCAGGGCAAGCGTTGCAACCCACATGAGGTTGGAGCGCAGATCATAATCATCTGGTGTCGCGACAATACGCGGCCCGATCTCAACCAGGCTGGACAGCAGCCCTTCTGAGAAGCGATCTTGCGCCATGCCATCGACCGGATAGGTCATGTACTGTTCCATCACATGGACAAAGGAATCCACCACCCCATTAATCACCTGCTTCATGGGCAAACTCATGGTGCGCATGGGGTCCAGCACAGAAAAACGCGGATAGACCAACGGGTTGGAGAACAACAACTTGTCACCCGTAGACTGGCGAGAAATAACGCTTAGGCAGTTCATTTCTGAACCCGTGGCAGGCAAGGTGACAACCGTGCCCAGCGGAAGCGCTTTTGTTGCGGCTTTACCCTTGCTGACAAGAATATCCCACGGCTCGCCTTCATACGGCACAGCAGCCGCGACAAACTTGGTGCCATCCATGACAGAGCCGCCACCAACAGCCAAAAGGAAGTCGAGCTTTTCCTCCCGCACCAGAGCCACGGCCTTCATAAGGGTTTCATATGTAGGGTTGGCTTCAATACCGCCAAACTCACGGAAAGTGCGGTTCCCCAGCGCTGCCCGAACTTCAGCCAACGTGCCACTACGTTCGGCACTTGCACCACCATAAAGCACAAGCACGCGGGCTTCAGGCGATAGCTGTTCATCAAGCCGAGCTATCATGCCTTTGCCAAACAGGATGCGTGTAGGGTTATAGAATTCAAAGTTCTGCATTGAGACACCTTATTAAGATCGGTCTTTATAGTAGACCGGTCGTCTATTTATTGCGCAAAGTAAAACGCTGTGCGCTTTCCCTGCTTTCTAGATTTCCAGAAGCCGTTTGGTTGCCTGCCATGCTTGGTCAAACGGCTGAGAACTGTGTGTAATTTTCACTATCAGGGTCGAACCCAGCCAGAGCTGGTAAAGTGAGGCCGCAAGCATTTCCGGCTCCTGCCGGTTGCCTATTGAGCCTTCTCCCTGCCCCGCCGTGATAAGTGCGCTAAGCCGGTCAATAACACTCCTGGTGCCACCTTCCAGAATGGCCCGCATCCGTTCCGAAAGATCGCAGACTTCCGCTGCAAGTTTAACAATCAGGCATTTATTCCCAATCTGCTTACTAAGATGCGTATCGCGCCAGAACTGACAGTAACGCGCTATTTTTTCGGCTGCATTACCATCTGCACTTTCAAAAAGATCATCCATTTTTACCAGATAATCTTCAATATAAGTTCTAAGAAGCTCTTCCCCAAATACTTCTTTTGATTCGAAGTAATGGTAGAAAGAGCCCTTGGGAACTCCCGCAACATCCAATATTTGTGTCAGACCAACAGCCGAAAAACCACGCTGGCCGATAAGCGGTTTAGCCGCTTTCAGGATGTGCTGCCGAGCAGCGTGATGTTTCTCTGCAATCTTCATAGGAGCTTATATATGGACGAATACATTGCCTGTCCATATAAAAAATAGACCGGTCTTCTATTTTTTATATTCCCTCCTTTCCCATGCCATACGTTAAGCAAAATAATAGGTAGCAAATAGATTATATAAGAATGGATGCCTGAAACTCATTTTGTGTCCGATTGTTCCGAACCGCCTCAACCCCAGCATTTTTCTACCAGTGCATGTATCTGTGCAGGTTACTGCCCCTTGACGTTCACTGTGCTGCGCTGTGCAATCAGCGCCATAACCTCGAACTCAAATATGGACATGCCCTACATGCAATATTACGGTGCGCCAGAAACGCAGGCACTTTTACCATTTCCTGCATTGGTGAACATGCTGCCCGCACAGTGCGCGATTACGCAAATGGTGGCATTACATGCCCGCCTCGTACCGTTGTTCCCACGCAAGATGGCAACGGCACGCTTATGTGCATGCCAACCGTGGCAGAGGATTTGATTGCCACCAAAATACTCACAATTTTTGGTAAAAATCCCGCACTCCATCTTCCCACCATTCAGGGCATGATTACATGCGCCGATGCACATGATGGACGCTTCCTTTTCAATCTGGATGGCCCCACTGTAACAATGCGCCGGACATCAGCCATGAGCATGCTGGGTATTCGCACATTTGCTTCTGATGCTGTAAAGCGGGTGTTGATTATTGGCACAGGCACCCAAGCCCTTGCGCATGTAGAGGCACTCTCAGCCCTGTATCCGGGCATTGAGGTTGTCATCCGTGGTCGCACTCCAGAACGGGCGGAGCATTTTTGTAAGAGCCCTTTTGGAAATTCACGGATGAGCGTTTCGGCGTAGCATGAGGCTTCCCATGGCGATGTGGATCATGGCCTCTGCGACGTCGATCCGCTGTTCGTAGTCCTTCACAAGGCGACGCCAGCGGATCATCCAACCGAAGGTCCGTTCCACAACCCACCGACGCGGCAGGATTTCAAACCCTTCTGTGAGATTTCCGCGTCGATGGCGCAATCGTCTGGAATTTATTACCGGGCGCGAAGAAATCGTCGCTTTTCTGAAGCGCAAATGGGAGCGCGAACAGGACTATCGACTCATCAAGGAACTCTGGACGTTTCAGGACAACCGGATCGCCGTGCGTTTTGCCTATGAATGGAAAGATCACGCCGAGCAGTGGTTCCGGTCGCATGGGAATGAGAACTGGGAGTTCGATGGAGCGGGATTGATGCGCTACCGTGCGGCATCGATCAACGATCAGCCTATTTCAGCCGATGATCGCCTGTTTCACTGGCCTGCAGGACGTCGTCCGGAGGATCATCCAGGACTTTCCGCGCTGGGACTTTAAGTATCCGATACCGGGAAACAGTTTTCGTAAGTCCCGGCGTGCTCGTATCGTAAGAGTCATTGTTGTGCTCAGAAAGGCTGTCAGGTTGGGACGACACATCAGTGCAACTGCTAAGCAGCTCTGCGGTCCATAACAGCCCGACAAAGCAGCTTTCTTAGACCGTATCGGATAACCAGTTGCCACCGTCTGATGTTCCTCAGTCGAAATCTCAGATCGGCTGGCGACTGGCCTTTGAAAAACGAAAACAGGGTTACGTCAGCTGTGATCCACCGGCACCGTCTGGCTCTGTCTGAGGCGGATCATGTCGTGATATTTCCGGTCATTGAGCAGCATTACCGATCTGAAATTACCGCATAACAGTAAAACTCTACCTCACAACGGATACTGATCGTATGATTATGTAGTGCAAAAGGCAGCCTGAAGCAGACCTTGATCACGCAGATACCATGCAACAGAAAATATCAACCCAATTTATCCGTCTGTATTTTATAAAATAAATCAGATAGTTATTGGAATAATCATAATCATAATACAAATATTAGGATACTACTGACTAATACGATATTCTGATACCTAAACTCTGTTCCGGCGACGCGACGGGAGACATGCACGGGGTTCAGGAAAACGTTCGCTCACAAGCCCGAGACCTGCATCAAGTTTTGTTTGCAGGAACCTTCCAAACTATCGACACCATCAGGCGTTTCTCCTGCATCTCTCCAGAACAGGACGACCTCCCATGAAAGCTTTGACCTGGCAGAAAAAGGGCAAGATTACCTGTGAAAGTGTGCGTGACCCGGAAATCATTGAGGGGCGGGATGTCATCATCAAGGTGACGGCCTGTGCCATCTGTGGTTCTGACCTGCACCTGATGGACGGCCTCATGCCGACCATGAAATGTGGTGACATTCTCGGGCACGAAACAATGGGGGAGGTTGTCGAAGTCGGAAAAGACAATAAGCGTCTCTCGGTTGGAGATCGTATCGTTGTACCGTTTACGATTTCCTGCGGCGAATGCAGACAATGCAAATGGGGTAACTGGAGCTGCTGTGAGCGCACAAATCCCAACAGGCGCCAGCAGGCCGAAACCTTTGGATACCCTCTAGCCGGCCTGTTTGGTTACTCACATATCACAGGTGGTTTTTCAGGCGGACAGGCCGAATACCTGCGTGTTCCCTATGCAGACGTCGGACCCATTATTGTCCCCGAAGGACTGGAGGACGAGCAGGTCCTTTTCCTGTCCGATATTTTCCCTACCGGCTACCAGGCTGCAGAAAACTGCGAGATCACTCCCGAATCCGAAAAAACCATTGCTGTCTGGGGATGTGGTCCGGTTGGACAGATGGCGATCCGCTCCTGCTTTCTGCTGGGAGCAAAGCGCGTCATTGCCATTGACGAAGTCCCGGAAAGACTGGCCATGGCACGGGCAGCAGGTGCGGAAACCATAGATTTCCGTACTCAGAACATCCAGGAAACTCTTGTCGAAATGACTGATGGACTTGGGCCAGATGCCGTTATCGAAGCCGTCGGTATGGAAGCACATGGCGCCGATACCATGATGCAAAAAGTCGGTTCAGCACTGCTTTCAGCGACAACACTCGAGAGGCCATTCGCTCTCAATCAGGCCATCCTCGGATGCCGCCCAGGCGGCATTCTTTCCATGCCTGGTGTCTATGCCGGTGCCCTTGGGCCAGTCATGATCGGTATCCTCATGAACAAGGGACTGACCCTGCGGACTGGGCAAACAAATACGCAGAAATATCTCAAGCCTCTGCTGGAACGCATCCAGAAAGGGGAAATCGATCCTTCTTTTGTCATCAGTCATCGGTCTTCAAACCTGGAAGACGGGCCAGCACTGTATGAAAAATTCAGGGACAAAAAAGATCGCTGCACCAAGGTCGTGTTTCGCCCGCATGGGTGAGGGCTGCTGAGGCTTGGACGCAGGCGACATTTGCCTCTCTGTAGATCCAAGAGGCAAATGTCGAATCTAAGCACAAATAATGTAGACAATCTTAGGGCCTGTTAGATCTTGAATTTCTTCCCATATTGTAGGGATGGAAGAAGGAGACAGAACAGGCACCTTTACGGACGAGACATGGGCGATCTGGGAACCTCTGATTGAGG
>NZ_JBNIEW010000025.1:0-7870 GCF_050106715.1 Acetobacter sp. AAB5 | reverse complement strand
ATACTCTGTCCGTTCATCAGACAAATTGTTCAACGTCTGGATGACCAGAATTTTGAACATCAGCACCGGATCAAACGGCGGACGTCCGCCTTTACTTCCGTCCGAATAGGCCAGAGCCAGCTCCAGATCAGGGCGGAACACCTCAAAATCCACAGTCCGGGAAAAGGCCTCCAGCTGATCGCCAAGCCCGCTCAGCCGAGCAAGGCGCTCTTCAACATCAAAGAAACCAGGCTGCTTCATCTTCCACCATCCCCAATCAACGCCGAAGAAATGGAATCACACAGAACAGCTCAGAGACAAAGGGTTTTTCGAACCCTCCATCTTGTTATATGCGTCTGCATACTGATGCCGCTGCGCGTATGAGAATGTGTACACCATGAGCCTGCCGCCCCTGATCGAAATCGGGGGCATTATACTGCACAGGGATGGGGGCTCAATGTATCAAACACGGCACATAGCAGTAAAAAAACTTTATTTTCTACGCTAACGAATATGAAACCCCACCGGAATCCGCCCCACCATGGGGGCGGACGCCGGTGCGGCACAGTGCAACCCACGGGCAGCGGCCAGCGCCTGTGCATCCAGATCATCATAGCCGGTACTCTGTACCAGTCGGGTGGCGGCAATACCCCCGTCTGCTGCCAGAGTGACCTCCACCACGCCTTCTCCTTCTTCGTGCAGATGCCGGGCCATGGGGGGATAATGCGTCTGCGGTGGGGTGCAGGTAAGCGTGCGCGCCCCGCTCCCTTTGGCCACATGCGCCACCGATGCCGCCGCCGATTGCACAGCAGCAGAGCCCTGAGCCGCAGGAGGTGTCGCTCCCTCTGGAGAATGCGAAGTCGGACTGGCCTTGGGTGGAGGTGGCACAGCCGCCTTGTGGAGCATTGGAGAAGACGGAGCCGAAGGCCGGTGCTCATGTGCGGAAGCGGCCTTCTGCGCGGCAACAGGCGCGGGCACACTCGCAGGCGGCAAGATATCGGTCATGGGCGGTACGGGTGGTGCATCCGCTGGCGTGACTGGCGCTTCCAGCGGGGAGGCAAGCGCCTCATCTGGCAGCGTCATCTCAGGGGGCTGCGCGGCATGAGTGAGGTTAGCCGCAGGAGGCACACTGAGCGGTTCTGCTTGCTCAGGAGATGGAGCGGGAACAGATTGCGGTTCCTGCGGCGGGGTCACAGAAGCGGGGTTCGCGGTGCTGGCGGGCCTGCTGGCCGGAGATTCAAACACCATCTCCACAGCTTTCTGCCCCGGTGCTTCAGGCGGATGTCTGGGGTGCAATGTCACCAGCAGGCAGGCTGTAATCACCCCGTGCCCCGCCACTGCCGCCAGAAGAGCCAGACTCCACACCCGGCTGGTCCGGCTCTGGCGAGCAGAGAACACGGCCCCCTCCGGCGGTGCCAGAGGAGGACAGATTTCCGGCGCACGCACGTCTGGCGTTAATGCACCGTCATCCTGCCCCAGTCTGCCGTGCGGTTTCACCCGTCCGCGTTCCTTTGTCCTTTGGTCCTGAACCGCCCATACCCACAACGCAAGGCAGATACACCCAAGCGCCCAAACGGCTGCGACTCCTTGCCACTCATGCCGCCTTACACGCGTGCCTGCCTGTTTTCCGCCCGTTTTCTGCGTGGTCTGTGTGGGCTTTTTCCGTAGTTTTATACCTCTGGCCGTTGCCTTCAATCAGAAAGATTACTTTCGCGGCAGTCACACGTTTGACACAAAGCCCCCAATAGACAAATAAAGCAAAGCCCCACCCCATTTTTGGGCCATCCTACCATGGCCCGCACAGACAGGAGTTCAGGCTGCTCTGATGGCTCGCCCCTCCCACTCTTTGCATACACTGCTGAAATGGCCGCTGGTGGTGGTGACACTGGTGGGCTTTCTCGGCCTGCTTGCCCTTCAGAGCTTTGCGCAACCGGATGAACTTCCCCGCACCACCATAGTCCGCCTTCTGGGCATGGATATTGCCGCTTCCCTCTCCGTCCCCGATGACGTTTTGGATGCAACGCCCGCTGGTGCAGTGTTCTCTGGCTCTACATCGTCTCACACAAGGCAGAAGGGTTCGGGCCTTACCTCACCAGAAAGTGCGGTAGGTCGTGCCCACCACATGGCTGCGGCCATGGCGGGTAAATCCACCCAGTCGCATTCCGGCCATCACCATAGGGCGGATGGGTGTCCACTCTGTCCGCTGCTCTCGCTACCAGCGGCGCTTCCCATGGCCGTAATGCTGGTGCCCCCACCCGTTCTGCGGTGGATGCGGCGTGGCAGTCATGCCTCCACCCCACGCGCACCGCCGAGCGTTTTGCTTGGTCTGCCCCCCTCATGTGGGCCTCCTGCCTGAACCAAAGCCTCTTCACGCCTTTCCGGCCCCATAACCGGAAAAGAGTTCTGTACGCTTTGTTTTCAGGATTGTTCTCATGATTACACTTATCAACCCACGCCGCGTGCCGACGTGGGCGTGGGTTATTGCCGCGGTGTACGCGGCCCCCACCATATCCGCCGCGCAGGCGCAAACAACGGCTGCACAGGGTAGTGCCAGACAAAGCAACACGGCCTCTGGCAGTTCCGTTGTCACCTTGCCCCGGCTGGATATCTCAACGGATGAGGAAGAAGAAACCTCCCTCTCCGATGCCCCGCTGACCGCGTCCTCGCCCGATGCTAGCTCACAGCGCATGTCCCGGCTTTCCAGCCCGGATGTGTCCTCGCTGTTCCGTAACCAGCCGGGGTTCAGTTCCTACGGCGGCGGGCGGCTGGCCAATCTGCCCGTGCTGAACGGCATGGCGGATGATCGCGTCGCCACTATTGTGGATGGCGTGCGCATCTCTCCCGCCTGCCCCAACCACATGAATCCCGCCCTCTCCTACATTGATCCGGACAGCGTGCAGACTGCCACCAGCATTGCGGGCCTGACCCCTGTCAGCAGCGGGGGCGACAGTCTGGGCGGCACCATTGATGTGGAACGGGCAGACCCGCGCTTTGCCCGCAAGGGAAAAATTCTTGTGACAGGCCGGGTGCGCGGTACCTACCGCAGCAATGGCGGGGCCTACGGGGCTTCCGGTTCCGTCACGGTTGCCAATCATCTGCTCAGCATCCGCTATACGGGTTCTTATGATCAGTCTGGCAATTATCGGGGGGGTGCGGGCATGGGCACCGTGCACTCCACCAATTACCTGACCTATAATCACGCCGTAACGGTGGGCCTGCACAAGGGCAACCATCTGGTGGCCATTACCGTGGGGCAGCAGGATACCCCGCGTGAGGGCTTTGCCAACCAGTATATGGACATGACCAACAACCGCTCCACCTTTGTAAACGGCAAATATACCGGATCATTTGACTGGGGCACGTTTGAAGCCCGTGGCTACTGGCAGCGCATTACCCACGCCATGGACATGCTGGCGGACAAGGGCGGCCATTCCGCCACCACCGGCATGCCCATGAACAATGACTCCCGTCTGGCGGGTTATTCGCTCAAGGCCACCATACCGCTGGGGCGTTTCCACACGCTCAAACTGGGCAGCGGGTTTGACCATGTGGGGTTGAATGACTGGTGGCCCCCGCTGCAAGGTAGCATGATGATGGGGCCAGATACCTACCACAACATCAATAACGGCCACCGCGATCGGCTGGGCCATTACGCCGAGTGGGAAGCCCACTGGACGCCCCGCGTTTCCACCTTGCTGGGGTTCCGCAATGATCTGATCATGATGAACACGGGAAACGTAGCTCCCTATTCATGGACCGGCATGATGAACATGACGGATGCCATGGCGGCCCGCGCCTTCAACGCCCGCAACCGGGAGCGGACGGATGTGAACTTTGATGTCACCGCCATGGCCCGCTGGAAGGTAACAGACAGCTTTACGCTGGAAGGCGGCTACGCCCGTAAATCCCGCGCGCCCAACCTGTATGAACGCTATGCGTGGGGCCGTGGCACCATGTCTTCCAGCATGATCGGCTGGTTTGGCGATGGTAACGGCTATGTGGGCAACGTGGATCTGAAGTCAGAAATCGCTAACACGGCCAGCGTGACGCTGGACTGGCATGACCCCACTGCCGCCAACAGATGGGGCCTGACGGTGCAGCCCTATTACAGCTACGTGCGCAATTACATCAACGTGGTGCAGTTGAGCACCTTCTCCAACGGGCACCATCTGCTGCAATTTGCCAATCACAACGCTCAGACCTACGGCATTAACGCCTCTGGCCATTACACGTTGTGGGACACGGCGCAATATGGCAAGGGTGAAGTCACCGGTGTGCTCAACTGGGTGCGTGGGCAGGATGAGGTCACGCATTCCGGCCTGTACCACATGATGCCGCTTAACGGTACGGTGGCGGTGCATGAAACGGTGGGACACTGGACAGGCCGGGTGGAGATGAACTTTGTCAAACCCAAGGACACGGTGGACTGGCTACGTGGCGAACCCCGCACTGCAGGCTACGCCCTGCTGAACCTTGGCGGCAGCTACACGTGGAAGATGCTAACGCTGGATGCCGGAATTGATAACGTGCTCAACCAGCCCTACTATCTGCCGCTGGGTGGTCTCTCTCTGGGCGATACACGCTATATTGGCACCACTCGTGCTCTGCCGGGCATGGGTCGCTCCTTCAATATAAGCCTTTCCGCCACGTTTTAAGACCATACATTCTCTGCCTGCGCAGAAAGAGAGCCTACAGGCAGAGAGTGAAAGTGCCTTTATGGCGGTTACGCACCTCCCCGGTTCCAGTTCAACTTAAGACCTGATATTATGAGGACGCTGGCACCGGTGTGGTCTGTGCAATCAGATGGAGGGTTCGAAGAACTCTTATTTTGGTAAGGTTGGCTGGTATTTTTCGAGTTTTGGCATACTGATTGATGATTTCTGCGATGGCATCTGATCTGCGTTTTGAGCAAGGAGAAGGCTTCCTGCTCTGGACTGCTATGCTGTGGCACTGACCCGTTCCAGAAAGAGGAAACGTCGCATATTGTAGATGATATTGGTCAGCCCGATCCTCATGGTGGCCCGTATGATACCGACAGTTCGGATGAATAGTCCGGTCTGTGATTTCTGATCTGCAAAGACATGCTCAACGCGTGATCAGATCACGGACTTGCCTGCATCGGATCGCTGAATATGACGGAGTCATGGGTTGGGGCGCGGCTTCTTCCTGGGAACCTTCGAGACGAAACCCTCTTTATCTATGAAGTCTTCATTGGCTTTTGAATGATACGATTTATAACCAAAGAATGGGATGGCCAGATATGTTGCGGGTATACTCCTGTCAGAAAAATTCTGCCCAAAAATATTTGCGCAAATCATGTATTATAATAACATAAAAAATATTTGTAATTTAAGATGCCTTTTTGTAACAAAAACACGTTAGATAATGTGCACATATGGAAACAAGTAAGGGTCTTACGTCATGTCATTACGAGTCAGATTTGATCCTGAGTATGTTGGAGAACAAATCGGACAATTATGTTTTGAAGAAAATCGTAATGTACAAGAATTAGATTTATACTTAGCTGGCGCAGCTTATGCTGTATGTTTGTCTTTAGGAAAAGAAAAGCCTTGGAAACAAAAAGATTTTGTTAATATTGGTTTATCTATTGTTCGTTCCGGAACTAAAAGATTTCTTGATCTTACAGAAAAAAACATATTGGTAAACTCGGTTCCACAAGAAAATGATATGAAGTATATGAAAAATTATGTGGGAAAATAAAAAGTTTATTTTCTGTATTTTGATTGTTTCGAATTTTTCTGACTCCGATGCTTTTGCCAAAACTGTTAAAGATATCGTTGTAGGGAAAGTTATTATCCACCCTTTTGCACAAGATCAACTCGAGGTGGGTAGTAATATACATGGCAATCAGCACTCTTCTCCATCTGCTAGTGGCCCTCATATCCGTAACGGGGTAAGAATTAATATAGCTAATCAGGTCAAGATCGGTGCCATTTGGGACTTTGGGGCGGCTCCCGGTGGACAAATGCGTCTATTCGAAGGTGCTGCCAGCTATACTGGTTTGAAACATTTTCAATTTTCTGTCGGAGTGTTCAATCCGAGTTTTGGACTGTCATCAATGCAGTCCAGAGGTGATAGCATTTTTCCTGAACGGGCAAGCGTTGCAACAATTACCCGTGGACTTGCCGCCGGTGCAAATCGTCAGGCAGTGCAAGCGTTATTTTACGGAAATTACTATCATTTAGCCATTTCTGGAACGGCTGGGACAGCTGGCCCGGGAAAAGACGGTAATCAAAGAGCAATTGTTTTTAGATCTGTGATTCTACCGATACATACCCAAGAATTCCTTATGCATGTAGGTATATCAGGTGAGTGGGTTTTTCGACCGTCTCATAAAAATTCTATGGAAGAAGGTGTATCATTTTCAGATACACCTGAAAACGACGATGGATTAAATGATAAATATATAAAGACAGGTAATATTCCAGCAAAGAGCTCTGGTGCTTTTGGTTTAGAGGGAGCTGTTGCATGGAAGAAACTATTAATAAGTAGCGAATACTATAATTTAATTGTTAATGAAAATAAAAACTCTAGAATAAACCGTCAAAATTTTTATGGATGGTATATTACTGCGGCATATACATTGGTTGGAAAGCCGCGAGCATGGAAACCCACATCTGCAAGTTTTGCTTCTCCATCATGTGATCAGAAAGTCTCTACCCTCTGCCATGCCATGGGAGTCATAGAACTGGCGACAAGGTTTTCTCAAATGGATTTAGAAAATAGTGATGTATCTGGGGGCAAGCAAAATATATGGAGCGTAAATATAAATTGGTATCCCTTGGATATCATACGAATTTCTTTGGATTATTCACACACAAAATATTACGAAAAAGAAAATTATCATAATTTTGATAGTATTTTATCAATGTTCCAAGTGTATTTTTAATTAAACTTAAGTATTTGTTGTGTAAATGGTTATAGGGGGCAGGTAGTGAAGCTGGAGGGTTCGAAAAACTCTCTGGTTTTAGGTCTCTCTCTGTGATTCCCTCTTTTGTGTGATGATTGGGGGGATGGCTCATGAAACAGTCTGGTTTTTTTGATGTTGAAGAGCGGCTTGCTCGGTTGAGTGGGCTTGGTGACCAACTTGAAGCATTTTCCCGGACTGTGGATTTTGAGGCGTTCCGCCCTGATCTGGAGCAGGCTCTGGCCTATTCAGACAGGAGCAAAGGCGGCCGTCCGCCGTTTGATCCGGTGCTGATGTTCAAAATCCTAGTCATCCAGACGTTGAACAATTTGTCTGATGAACGGACAGAGTATCTGATCAATGACCGTCTCTCTTTCATGCGCTTTCTTGGTCTGGGGCTTTCGGACCGCGTTCCGGATGCCAAAACGATCTGGTTATTTCGTGAGCGTCTGACCGAGGCAGGCGCCATCCAGCAGTTGTTCGAGCGCTTTGACGCCACCCTGCGTAACGCTGGGTATCTGCCGATGTCCGGCCAGATCCTGGATGCCACGCTGGTGGCAGCGCCAAAGCAGCGCAATACCAACGGGGAGAAAGAGGATCTTCGTGAAGGGCGGATCCCACAGGACTGGCAGGACAAGCCGGCAAAGCTGTCCCACAAGGACAGGCACGCCCGCTGGACGCTGAAGTTCACGAAGGCAAAGCGGCAGGAGGACGGGACGCTCCCGGCCACGGACCTCGCCATTCCGTTCTTTGGTTACAAATCACATGTTTCTATCGATCGAAAGTTTCGACGCGGAAATCTCACAGAAGGGTTGTACATCGGGTTAGATTATGAAAAAGTCTGTTTTGCACAAAAGAAATTTCCATAATCATCAAGAAAACCCGATGCAGACAGAGTGTAGCGCAGGCGCGTATGAGTTTCCAGCCTCCTGTGGACGGCGTGTTGTGGCCCGTTTTGACGGG
>NZ_JBNIEW010000024.1:0-7922 GCF_050106715.1 Acetobacter sp. AAB5 | reverse complement strand
GTGCCGCCCGTGCGAGCCGCCCGGGAGCGGGGCGTGCTCCACGCGGTGCGCCAGTTTGTACGCATGACGGCGACGGGCGTCGTCTGGCCCGACGGGCGAGAAGAAGCCATTGACGCGATCATCTGGTGTACGGGCTTCAGGCCCGCGCTCTCTATGTTTGCGCCGCTCGACGTGATCGAGCCGGACGGGTTGATCCGCGTTAACGGGCAGCAGGCCGTCAGGGAGCCACGTCTCTGGCTGCTGGGTTATGGCTCCTGGTGCGGCCCCGCATGCGCCACCCTGCTGGGGGCGGGCCGTGTCGCGCGATCCATGGTCCGACAACTGGCGGCCTGGCTTGCGTCACCGGCACAGGGTGTCCGCTTACCAAAACCTTGAGCGACTCTCTTTACGACCGACATGAGGGCGACAGCGGAATGTCTGGGTCTGTCGGCATCGTTGCGGGCGTTTCCGTGCGGCAAGGGAATTTATTACTACCTTGTGGTTCCCGAAAAACCCCTTTCTTTTCCGTGCGCCCGCCTACTTGCGACAAATGGTAGAAACGTACGTAGATTTTACGTCAGAAAACTCCTGATTTTTGGTATATAACTAAGTTGCTGGACTGCTGTCTGGGTAAGCAAATATTATTAGCTTCAACCTTCTAATTCATGCGTCCTTGACATATAAGCCATTGACACATAGCTTACTGAAAATGTCAAAGTTGCAGACCGTTGTTGAACTGCCTGAATTCATAAAACGGGCAAAAGCCCTGATGTCAGACGACGATCGTATGGCTCTGATTAACACGCTCGCGGCTATGCCAGACTCTGGAGTGTCACTAGGGGGCGGCCTGCGAAAGATTCGTTTTGCACGCGAAGGTAGCGGAAAAAGGGGAGGGTATAGAACTCTTTATGTCTTTGGTGGGAGACATATGCCTTTGTTTCTACTGACTGTCTTTGCCAAGAACGAAAAAGATAATCTTTCCCGATCCGAACAGGCTGCTCTGGTAGACTTGAGTAAGACACTAATTGCGAAATATGGAGAACCATCATGAGCACTTATGATAGCATTCTGCAGGGGTTAAATGAGGCTCTCGCATATTCTGAAGCACAGGTACAAAACAGCGTTACCCATAAGGTACGTGTGCTGTCTGTGAATGTTGCGGCCATCAGAACCCGAACGGGACTGTCCCAGGCACAGTTTGCCAAGAGCATCGGTGTCGCCAAGGGAACCCTTCTGAACTGGGAACATGGTCGTCGTCAGCCAACCGGGCCAGCTCAGGTCTTGTTGGCAATGTTGGATAAACGTCCATCGTTGGTTAGCGAGCTGCTCCCTGCCGCTCGTTGACAAAGTGGTATACTTGCCGCTGATTAAAGCAGCTGCTTTGGGGGGAGAACGGAATGTCGGTTATCGGGAAGAGAATAGACAAGCCGGACATGGCAAAAGAAGAAGATAAAAAAATATCCTCAAATAGTTCAACGGCGTGTCGTCAGTTAAGCAGGATGATGATTGAGGCGAACTGCACGGCTGCGAGGAAGGTCGATTTCAGTTTATCGTAGCGGGTTGCGATAGCGCGAAACTGCTTGAGTTTATTGAAGAACCTCTCAACAAGGTTCCGTTCGCGATAGAGAGAAAAATCGGTTTTCCGTCGTGTCGTTCTGTTGCGTTTTGGCGGGATGACCGGGGTAATCCCGCGCTGTATCAGCCGATCGATCAACCTGTCCGCGTCATACGCCTTGTCAGCAAGGAAAGCATCCGGTTCGATGTTTTCCAGAAGTGGTTCTGCCTGGGTGATATCGGCATCCTGTCCCGGTGTGATGCCGAGTTCCACTGGATTGCCCAGAGCGTCGCAGATGGCATGGATCTTTGTAGTTAGCCCGCCTCGTGATCGTCCGATGGCCTGATCCGTGCCCCTTTTTTGAGAGCTCCGGCACTATGCTGATGCGCTCGGACAATTGTGCTGTCGATCATCATGTATTCGTTGTCGTAATCAGCGGCCAGATAACGAAATATCCGTTCGATGACGCCGCTTTCACACCAGCGGCGCAGACGCCGGTGCACGTTTTTCCAGTCACCGAAACGGGCAGGAAGGTCGCGCCATGGAATACCCGCGCGATAGCGATACAGCACCGCCTCCACGAACAGACGGTTGTTCACCGCAGTGCCGCCGACATAGCCTTCTCGACCAGGAAGAAGATCCTTTATCCGCTCCCACTGGTCATCGCGTAAACTATAGCGCCGCATCTGTCTGTCTCCCCAAAAAATGGGAAAACAGTCAGCACACGCAGACACAAAGTACAACCTTCACGTGCCACTCTCAGGGCTTAACTGACGACACGCCGAAGAAGGTGAGCCAGCGCATTCGATAAAATCCCGCAGATATTGGATCTCTTCGTCAGTTTCCCGACGGCCAAGAAATATCTGTTTTGCAATACCCTTTTTACCAAGCTTGACCGGGTGAAGTTCAAACCGGGAGCGATACTCTTCCACAAGCCAACGTGGAAGAGCTGCAATACCCCGACCATGAGCCACCATCACCAGCATGATATCCGTTGTCTCGATCTGCTTCTGCTGTCGTGGGCCGAAACCCGCTGGTTGCAGAAATTGCGTATAGATATCAAGTCGCTCGGGTGGAACGGGGTACGTAATCAATGTCTCGCCAGCAAGCTGTTCCGGCACGACGAACTTCGCGCCTCGCAAAGGATGTTCGGGGCCAACAACCAGTACGAGTTCATAGTCAAAAACCGGCGTGAATATCAGACCTGGTTTATAAAGCGGGTCAGGCGTCACCAGAATATCAATCTCATTGCTGAACAGCGCCCCAATACCGCCGAATTGGAATTTCTGCCGCACGTCAACATCGACTTTCGGCCATCTCTCTAAATAGGGAGAAACCACCTTCAGGAGCCACTGATAGCAGGGATGGCACTCCATGCCGACGCGGAGTGTTCCTCGTTCGCCATTGGCGAACTGTTGCAGCCTGTTTTCCGCCAGTTCAAATTGAGGGAGCAGTCTGTTGGCAAGTGATAATAGCCACTCACCCGCTTGGGTGAGCACAAGAGACCGCCCCTCACGCCGCCAGATCTTTACTTCCAACAGGTTTTCAATCTTGCGGATGGCATGACTGAGCGCAGGCTGGGTGAGATTCAGTCTGACCGCGGCAGCGGTCAGCGAACCTTCGCGGGCAACTTCCTGAATGATCGTCAGATGACTGCGTTCAAGAACACCCATGCCTTGCCTCAATAAATGCGCAAACGACATATAATCGTACAAACATACTATTTCCATTCATTTTATAAAGTCATACCCTCAACTGCCACGGTTCTAATCCGATAGCCTCCTAAACCGAGAGTTCCTTGCGTAAGATTTCCGCACCAGCACCCAGAGCGTTGAGCTTGCCTCGCGCCACGTCACGCGGCAAAGGCGCCATCCCACAATTGGTGCAGGGATAAAGTTTGTCGGCATCGATAAACTTGAGTGCCTTGCGCAAAATATCAGCGACTTTTTCGGGCGTCTCGATGGTTTTGGTGGCCACATCAATGGCGCCAACCATCACTTTTTTTCCACTAATGAGTTCGATCAGATCCATGGGGACGCGGGAATTCTGACACTCCAGTGAAATCAGATCGATATTAGATTTTTGCAGCTTGGGAAAAATCTCTTCATATTGACGCCACTCTTCCCCAAGAGCATTTTTCCAGTCGATATTGGCTTTGATGCCATAGCCGTAGCAGATATGGACTGCGGTTTCGCATTTCAGCCCTTCAATGGCTCTTTCCAATGCGGCGATACCCCAATCATTCACCTCATCAAAGAAAACATTAAATGCCGGCTCATCGAACTGGATGATATCGACGCCAGCCGCTTCCAGCTCTCTCGCTTCCTGATTGAGGATCTTGGCAAATTCCCACGCCAGTTTTTCGCGGCTTTTGTAGTGAATGTCATAAAGCGTGTCGATCATGGTCATGGGACCAGGCAACGCCCATTTGATCGGTTTCTTCGTCAGTGTGCGTAAAAATTTCGCATCCTCAACAAAGACCGGCATCTCGCGCGTCACAGTGCCAACAACTGATGGCACACTCGCATCGTACCGGTTGCGAATTTTAACCGTCTGACGGTTTTCAAAGTCGACACCGCTGAGGTGCTCGATAAATGTCGTGACGAAATGCTGACGCGTCTGTTCGCCGTCACTGACGATATCAATCCCCGCCCGGTCCTGATCGTCCAGAGTCAGGCGCAGCGCATCCTGCTTGCCTTCAACCAGTTCCTCACCCTGCAATTTCCACGGCGACCAGAGTGCCTCGGGTTTTGCAAGCCAGGACGGCTTGGGCAGACTACCAGATGGGGTGGACGGCCTCCCTGCGGCATCAATGTGCCATGATGGAGGTTCACTGACCATCAGGAGGAGACCGCCCGTATGAAAGCTAGCATAATTGGCCTTGATATTGCCAAATCCGTTTTTCAGGCTCATGGGGCTGACGCAATTGGAAAGTGCGTTTTCAAGCGCAAGCTTGGTCGCAGTGAAGTTTCAGCATTTTTTGCAAAACTTGACCCATGTGAAGTTGTTCTGGAAGCCTGCGGGTCAGCTCATTACTGGGCACGGGTGATCAGCAGGATTGGTCATGATGTCAGACTGGTTCCTCCTGATCGGGTCAAATCATTTGTCAAAAAAGGCAAGAAAAATGACGCTGTTGATGCGGCTGCGATCTGCATGGCGGCGACTCATCCTGATACGATGTGTGTTCCGATCAAGAGCGAAGAGCAGCAAGGTGTCTTGTCACTGCATTCTGCCCGCGCTCTTCTGGTCAAACAGCAGACCATGCTGAGTAATGCGTTACGGGCTCTTGCTTCCGAGTTCGGGCTGATAGCCCCTCTGGGCACACGCCATCTGCCAGAACTGATGGCAAAAATAGAGACATCAGCCGACCTGCCTGCTGCCATGAAGCAGAGTGCCATGTTGTTATTTGAGCATTATGAAAAGGTCGCTCAGAGCATTGATGCTTTGGAAGTGCAGATCCGGGCGCGTGCAAAAAGCGATGACGATGCGTGTCGGTTGATGACCATCCCTGGGGTCGGTCCCATAACGGCTTCTCTGATTGTCGCCTCGGTCGCGGATATTGGCTCTTTCGCCTCTGCGCGCCATTTTGCCGCCTGGCTGGGGCTTGTGCCTCGTCAGCATTCTACCGGCGGTAAAACCCGTCTGGGAAGGATTACCAAAACGGGCAATCGGCAGATAAGAACGTTGCTGGTTCTTGGTGCGACGGCCATGCTTCATCGTGCCCATAAGTGGGATAGCGCTGCGGGTCAGTGGCTATGCGAACTCATGGCGCGTCGTCCAAGGCGTCTGGCAACAGTTGCACTTGCCAATAAAATGGCTCGTATCATCTGGGCGTTGTTGTCACGTAAAGAGATCTATCGTCCGGCTGGTGTCAGTGTTTCAGCAGGCTGACCTGCACCAGCAGAACGATGGACACCGGAGCTTGCTCCGGTAGATCCGGCAGTATGTACGAACCGACGTGATGGGAAGACAGTCATTCAGCAACAGTTCAGGCCATACCGTTCGACCGTCTGTGCCCCTGAGCACGTGATACCAGATTGGTGCCTGACACGTGAGCGCACACCCATGATGGCCAGCGCATAAAGTCGCATAAACAGGCCGGACATAAGAGCGCATCTGACCGGGTCTTCACGTTAAATCGGTATTCATCATCCAGCCGGTAGAATAATACGTTTTAGAAATGACATCGGGAGAACAATGTGAGGTATTGCGCTTAAACGGCCGTCCACATAAGATCGTCGAGATATCATCTGCCTGCTCCATTTCCCATGACCCAACACTCCGGTGTCCCTCGGGAACAATCCCTTCTCCATACTCGTTGGCCGGAATGAAGACGCAGCCTTCAGGTTTCTTTTTTTCGGCCCATATCTGCTGTGCCTTGAAGATCGCCGCGAACTGGGTGCAGTAACGATTGTCCTGCCCACCCTGCCCGAACAGATCCTCTTCCCAGACCACGCCCGCCTCTTGTGCCGTCTCATCATCAAATTCAAAATCACGGGCATATAACTCGACCTGATCGAGATAGCGGACAAAATCTTCCCAGTCGAAGTGCGCAAACTCTTCCCTGCTCATTTCATAATCAGTTGGATCGACACCCTCATCCGCACTTTCGGCCCAGATCTCTGCCCAGACATCGCGTTGGCGCTCCAGCGGCGTGCGCGCAATTGCGTTCCGTTCCGTATAGGAAGGGCCAATCCCACCATCTATTGCCGCAATAATGGGCGGATGAATCTGGGATAACAGCATCAGGCCACGGAGATAGGCTGGTGTGACCATAAAAGCCCGACAGATTTCTGTATCAGTAGCGCCCTTCTCGCGCATATCCAGCACACCACGCCATTGTTCGGATTCCGTCATGTCGGCACGCACGACGTTCTCGGCAACAGCGGCCATCGTATCGCTTTTTTCATCACCAGAACGGACATGCACGTCAATTTCGTCCAGTTTCGCAGCAATACAGGCCCGCACCCGTCTGTGACCAGCGACAATCATCAACCGACCATCCTCAAGTTCCCGCACGCAGGGCGCATGAATCAGGCCCACTGTCTTGATATTCAGCGCAAGCTGATGTTCCGCACGAGCATCTGGCTGGGTCTTACGTGGATTGTTCGGGTTTGGTACGAGTGTTCTGGGATCGACGCGGCGAAGTTCCGTCATGATACGCTCCTCACTTTCAGGGTCATGAGGTGTAATTTTCTGACCTCATACCTTCGGCACCGCCGCAGACGCGCACACGGGGCAAGGGCGAGCGTCAGCGAGGCCCCGGAACGGGGCGTACCCTTGCGGCGGGTGGGCGGCCTGTGGCCCGCCCTTCCCTTTTCGGATTTCTGTTTTCCTTTTTTCTCAGGCCATCTCCTCTATTTTCTCTCCAACGTCAGAAGCAGCATCATCATTGGCTGAGGCCAATTTCAGTGCGGTTCCCTCTTCCTTGCCTTCTGCTTCCAGCTCGGCATCCAGTGCGTACAGCTCAGCACATTTGGCTTTGAGGTCCGCGGCTTCCGCAAAAGGCAGTCCTTCGCGTGCGCGATAAGCTGGCAGTCGGCGCTGTGCCTCATCCAGACTGCGACGTGCTTCAGCCAGATCGCTGTCCAGACGTAAGGCTGCGTGCTCAATCCGTGAAATCAGTCCCAGAGGCTTGGTCTCACGATCCGTCTCGACCTCGATTTCTCCTGCAGGTGTATCCAGATAGATGGAGGAGACTACTTCTGGTTTTCTCTTGTCGGACGTTCTGAACTGCTGTTCATGAGCTTCGCACATCACTTCAAATCCGGCGATCCGACCCATGCTCCACTGCCCGGTCCGGCCTTCCCGTTCAGCAAGCCGCGCCTGCGACAGTATCCATGCCCCAGCTTTTTCACGGCTCTCAACCACCGTGGTGTCACGGTGCAGCGCAAACGCCTCCCCTTTCGTGGACACACGCTGGCCTATTGCCGCCTCAATTTTCGGAATGCGTGTCTGCGCTGTCTGGATGTCGCGTTCAGCTCTCTGGATCTGGCGACGCACATTGAACTGATCATCGAAATGCGCGGCCTGCAAACGCTCAAGACGCGCAATATCGGCTTCCAGGCCAGCCTTCTGTATCAGACGCATGTCACCTGATGCCAGCGCCTTGGCCATTGCAAACTGGTTGCCTTCACCGCCCACATCCTCAATCCGGCGAATGGTTCGATCTCCCGACATCGCAAGACCGATAAAACGCATCTTGCGTTCAAGCAGCTGCCAGTTGGTGGCGTCTACAGATCCCTGCTGGGCGTAAGCGTAGATTTCCACTTCATCGTGCTGATTGCCCTGACGCACAATCCGACCTTCACGTTGCATGATATCGGCAACAAGCCAGGGCACGTCGAGATGATGCAGGGCTTTCAGGCGCTGCTGGGCATTGACCCCT
>NZ_JBNIEW010000023.1:0-8373 GCF_050106715.1 Acetobacter sp. AAB5 | reverse complement strand
TGCTCGCACGGCGTGCGTGGTCGTGGCGCTCCCATGACGTATCTGTCCCATAATGCTTCCTTCCACTCTCGTGAAAATATCACACCATCAAACCCCGGGACTAAACACCTAGTGCCAGAGCATAACCCCACGCCTCATGATGTCGCCCGTGGTCTGGCTGACCTTGTCCCTTTGCGCTTCCAGTTGCGAGAGGATGATGCTTTCCGGCTTTTCTCCAGATCAGGCGCACTGGCTTGCATTGCTGCGCGTCGTGACGAAGCCCGTATCGAAGGGTTGCAGGGGCTGGCAGCGCCACTCTCCATCGCTGGTGCTGACTATATGATGCACTACATGCGTGGTCGGGACGGTAGGACAGTCGGGCATCTCTGAGAGGACAATCAAATGTCTTGAGTTTTGACAGTCGGGCATAGACATTATGGAATATACACGTAGGAGGCCCCTATGCCAGTTCCTGAAGTGACCCCCAGACCGCGCGAAGTAAAACTCTTTCGGAATAATCGCAGTCAGGCCGTGCGGATTCCGGTCGAATTTGAAATGCCGGGAGATCGTGTGCTGATCCGCCGTGACGGTGACAAACTCGTTCTGGAGCCTGTGAAGACGCCTTCCACGCTGAAGGAGCTTCTCATGGCATGGCGTGAAGAGCCGCAGCTGCCTCCCGAAGACGATTTTCCCGATATTCAGGATGTTGCCGCCAGACCAGAAGATATCCTGTGAGCATCTACCTTCTTGATACAAACATCATCAGCGATCTCGTGCGCAATCCTTCCGGCTCCTGTGCGCAACGCATTGAGCATATTGACCCAGGTGATCTTTGCACCAGCATCATCGTGGCCGCAGAATTACGCTATGGATGCGCCAAAAAAGGCTCCGAAAAGCTCTTGAACCGGGTCGAAAGCGTGTTGGCGTTTATCCCTGTGCTGCCACTCGATATTCCTGCCGACTGTGAATACGGTGGCATCCGCGCCGAACTCGAGGCGGCAGGGCAGACAATCGGCATGCTTGAGAAGCTTTTTGCGTGATTGATAGATGAGGGTAAGGGATCCAAATAAAGAATGATGTTGATACGAAGTTGACACATTAAATCGCACTCATATAGTATCGACTGAGTTAATTTGGCATGGAGGGCGCAATGAAGGCTGTGGTAAAAAAATGGGGGAATAGTGCATCCATTCGTATCCCTGCTTCAGTATTGGCAGCTGCTGGATTGACGTTGGATCAGCCAGTGGATGTGCGCGAGGAAAGCGGACGCATTGTCATTGAGCCGCTCACAGTCGTAGAATACGATCTGGCGGATTTGTTGGCTGGGATCACCCCGGAGAATATTCATCCTGAAGTGGACTTCGGAGCGCCTGTTGGCCGCGAACTCCTCTGACATGGTTGCCTACGTACCCGATGCTGGCGAAATCGTGTGGCTCGATTTTTCACCACAAATCGGACACGAGCAGGCGGGACATCGACCCGCAGTCGTTTTGTCATCGGCGGCTTATAATCGGATTGGTCTGATGCTGTGTTGTCCACTGACGACCAAGCTGAAGGGCTATCCTTTTGAAGTTGCAATCGACACTGATCGACCGAGTGCGGTGCTCGCGGATCAGGTAAAGTCTTTCGATTGGCGGGCGCGGGGTGCGAAGAGCAAAGGGCGCGTGTCTGAGGTAGAGCTATCGGAAATTCGGGCAAAAGCCCGTGCACTGATAGGCAGATAAGAAAATCGCCATGGATCATAACAAAAACAATGCCCCACGTTGAAAGATAACAACCCATGAATCTTGCCCGCGCGATTATGATCCGCAAAGAACGCAAGCGCCAACGTCGAGAAGGGGCAAGCCGAAGGGAGAAGCTGTCCGTTTCTCCTTTGCTGTGGGACACCCTTGCAGCCGATCGGCAGCTTCAGCGTACATGGAAGGCTGAAGGTGTGCCGTTCTGGAAGCGTCTGCTGCGGGCCTTTCTAATTCAGGGATAAAATCCATTTGAATGTGCGCTCGTCGCATCATGGACAGGCAGCATCCATGTATGACAACGAGCAAAAATGCCTTATCTTCCGATCGCCCGGAAATACGCCTTTCCGGGCGCCGTCTGTTCCAGTGCCTTATGGTGTTGGGTTGGTCAGAACGTCTCGCAGCCGAGAGATGTGACACACATCACACTCAGTTACGCCGTGCCCTCGCCGGGACATCCGCATTGCCTCCAGACATTTCCGCGTGGCTGCTTGATCTGGAAGCGGCTTTTCTGGCACGGCCTTCACCACGTAGGCGGATCAATGATCCGATATTTCGGGAGTTCGTGAAAGAGAAGTCAGAATTTCAAGCATAAAGAAAGCCGCCAGTTGGCGGCTTCCCTGTATCTATCAGAATGATGAAACGTTGTCCTTAATGTCCAAATTTGAAACCGAGCTTTCCATCATTCATGATATATGGTGCGCAAGTGTTTCCAGGATGGACCTCTGAATATTCTTTAAGCCATTTCGTTGGTACCCAGCCTGGTTTGAATGCGAAATTCATGCTTTTCACATAACCATTATCTAATTGTTCCGGGTCATTAACAGCAAGAATTGCTGACGCTGGAGCAATAACTGGAGCATGATCATTGGGCGCTGAGCGAAGAGGAATTGGATTATTGAAATCCATCATCACGCTATCAGGCGCATCAATTGCTAAGCATTTGTAGCCTTGCAAAGGTTTTACCGGTTTAGGGCCGGCAGCGAGAGCGTGTGAAGATACACAGGCCAGACTCATTCCAGCGAATGCAGCAAATGACAATTTACGAAAAAACATCTGTTTTCCTTTTTATGAGCTTAATATTGGAGATGAAGCTGCCGAACCCATTTTCGAAGCCACATTAGCCCGCCATTGGCCGACGGTCTCGTTTGATGAAATGCCGTTGCTGGCCATGTGTGAAGCGGAGACAAATTCTGACATCGGCGTATCGTCAGTTGCACGTGCGATTGCTTGTCCAGCAGTAGGACCAAAATTGTAATACGCACGTGCGTCAAGAGCTGTCGGGTTGCTAATTCCCGCGTTTTGTAGCGTGGTTGCCGCATCCTTGAGATACTGTGCTGCTGCAACTGCCTGCGTGGCAGGATCCTGCTGGCCAGATATTCCCGTGTTGGTGATGGTGGAGGCTAGACTAGGGTTGGAAGCCAACGCTTTCTGAAGAGCTTCATTGTATGTGCCGTTCGACATTTGAAACGCACCAGTAATGGATGAATTACTGTTTGCTGTATAAACGTTGCGGCATCCTGACTCCACGACGCAGGTTGCCGCCAGAGCGTCAGGATTAACACCAAGGGCGCTGGCATTCTGGGCGGCAGCATATCCCCATGACTGGGAATACATTGATTGGAGCGCGTCTGTGCCGCTATCAGACGATGTTGTGGTTGTTGAGACCACGGAGCCGCTTCCACTGATCTGCTGGGTGGTAGAAGAGGTTGGCGGTGTCCAGCCACCCATACCAACTTCCTGATAGGTTGCATTGACCGTGGGCGGGAGGCCAGCCGGGACATTGACGGTTTGCGCCAATGCAGGATAAATAAGAAAGGAACAGCCAAGCGCTGGCAGGACCTTCCATCTGTGACGAGTGGATCGTCTCTTTTTCACGAGCATCTCCCTTGATTGCGATGCAGTGATTTTCCCAGACCATCATGCGACGGAATTGAAAAAAGAGCGGGCAGGGCAGGTGTGTCCATTATGGTCACACTTTCATGGAAGCCGACCAAGCACGAAACCGATGACGACCAGCAACATGGCCCAGAAGATGATGAGGCCAGTGGAACGCCATTGATACCGGTCACCGATCAGTTTTGCCCGCCGCCCGATCTCGGGTTCCAGAGACTGAAAAACCCTGCTGACCACGTCCAGAATGCGCTGTTCAACCATTCGTTCGTTGATCTGGCTCAGTGCCTTCGCGGCATCAACGCCATCCTGCAACGTCAGTTCGATGGAACGACGCTCCGCCTGAAGCAGTACAAGAGCCTCATTCAGGCTCCGGGGCATCGCATCGAGCGTCCGGTTTTGTGCTTCCAGAACAGCAAGAATTGCCAGAAAGAAACGCCCGTTGGGTGTCTCCGGTCTGACAGTGAAGTGCTGAAGCGCGTGCTTCAGCTCCTCAATAGCCTGTGCCGGAGTTGGCGCATTCTCGGTCTGCTTGTCGTTTGGCAGGCTCATGGTCACTCGAAGTCTCTCGGAACGGGTAGACCTTTGGGCATGTCGGGAAGAAGACTGGGATCAATTTGCGCCAGAAACTCCGGGAAAGAGCGATAGAACCAGACTTCGGCCCGCATCCGATCGAAAAGACCGCTGGGAGGATGTCCCGCGACATTCTTGTCATCAATGAAATCCGCATAGGACAGCCGACGATCCGTGATTTCGTCCATCCCATCCAGTTCAGGAAGGAAGTAGATCCCGCCATCCTCATCGGATTTATCAACCGTGGCGTTCATGACAGCCTGTGTCTGACGGATTTTGTCGAAGTGGCTGTTGTTTGTGTAACCCAGCGGCAGCAAGCCACGGTTCATCACTATGATGCTGTGGCCGGGCAGGAAGCGCCGTTTCTCCTGAAGATCCTGCAGGTAGTCAGCATCGGCTAGTTCAGTGCCGAGCATGTATACCACGACAACCTTGATCCCCAGCTTGGTCAGTTGTGGTACAAGAGGGGTGCTATTGATGATTTCGTGGAAGGCCGTCCAGCCGCCGCCGATATCCAGTATCACGTCCTTCTGGCGCTTCACCATGCCTTCGATCTGCTGTTCCAGCCATGATTTCTGTTCCTTGAGATTGCCAGTAGCGGGTTTCTTTGCATTGGGATGGAAGTGCGAGATGGAGTGGGAGACATTCAGGTGGTCCGTGTTCCAGACCTCCACATCGCCGCCCTGGCGCATGACGGTTTCTGTCAGGGCGTTGAGAAAAACGGTTTTGCCAGTGCGTTGCCGACCAACTGCGGTCAGGAGCACAGGGGGTTTGGTGCGGGCCGACTTGGCAGGTTGGGTCTGGGCTGGATCCGTTTTGGTTGCAGTCATTGAAGCATCCTTTTCTGCTGTGGCACCGCGCAATCATGAGGGTGCCGTTCAGAAGGATTTCATCGTGTCATCATGCGACCAGATAGGATTTCTGGAAAAAAAATGAAAAATCCTGCTCAGTCAGAATATTGTTCTTCTTCTCTCTCGCGAGGCGACTTGAATTCCAGTTCTTCCTCAGGAACATCCTCACCCGCGAGCAGACGATCATAAATGGCCCGTCTTTGTTTTATGATCTCCCGCAGCCCAGGGAGTTTTGCTTCCCCTTCCTTTGCAAGCATGGGAGCACCCTGACTGTCGTTCAGCCTGACCTGTTCTTTGGCCATCGTGAGATCGAACTTGGCCTGACCGAGGGTGAAACGGGCTTTGTCTATTTTTTGCTCCATCGTCATGGAAGTTCCTGCAGGCATCGTCTCGGTTTTGACCGTTAGAGAGGAGCTTTGCGGCCTTCCCTGAGCAGGTTGGGAGACAGGTTGCGGTATTTCAACGAATTCCGGTTTCCAGTCAGCAGGCAGTCTGCTGGGCATGATGGGTCTGTCAGCAACTCGGTCGCTGACGTCATTATTGCTCCTTGGTTGAGTGAGCTTGCCAAGCGCCAAACAGACACGTTTCCATTTCCATTGAATGAGTTTGCGCCCAGGACGATCCGATACGATTGAGATCCCGTCAGCTCGGGCTGCGTCAGCTATTTCCTCCCAACCAATGTTGTCATCTCTCGCCTGGCGGATCGTTTCGTGGTGCTCGAATAACCATCGATAGAGTTTACCAGCCCGGCAGGATGCATGTTGTTTCATCGTTCGGGCTCTGAGTTTTTCTATACCTTTTGACACGTTGTTCTGCTCCTTGTCGGGGAGAATTGCCTGCGATGATGCGACGAGAAAGCTTTTTACAAGGAAGAGTCCCCACATGGATCTTATCTAGACCTAGCACTGACTATCGATCTGCCCCTGCATTGACCTCACTTTCGACCTCACTCTGACCTATGATCTGTCCACACTTTGACCACACATATTTCAGGGTCTTCATACACCATTGCACCCTCAGTGCGGCGGCTACGCCGCCAGGATTGGGCAAGCTGGAAAAAGAGGCATTAGTGAGGGCTCCCTTTGTGAGACGGGACTTCGCATCTGGATGAGGGATAGGAGTGATTTTTTCGTGGTTCGTCGCATGATGGAGGGGGATGTTGACTGCGTAATCAGATTTCGCGAGGATTAAAAGATGACCCCGATATCAAATACAGCAATGACGTTCGAAGGACATGAACTCGAATGGGTCGAGTGTGATGGCCGGCCATGGCTGCTTGGACGTGCAGTCTGTGACGTGCTGGAAATTCAGCGCCATCGGAGTGCGTTGGAAAAACTCGACGAGAATGAAAAACGACTTGTTACGATTCCGACTGCTGGCGGGCCGCAGAAAGTCGTGGCTGTGAGCGAAAGTGGACTCTATTATCTCACGTTTGCTTCCAGAAAACCCGTAGCTAAGAGGTTCCGCCGCTGGGTCACGGAAGAAGTTCTGCCCCAGATACGCCGCACTGGAGAATATCGGCCTGATAAAGGTCAAGATGACGTTGACCTTCGATCGGCTGGTCTCACGCAGGAAGATCTACGTCTTCTGGCGGAGCTGAAAGAGGGTGATATCTATCAAGCAACACGCCACCTGGTGACACGCATGAACGGCAAATTTTCTGTCGAAAGAGCGTTAAGTGAAGCAAAACGCCCGTGGTCCTATGATCTGGATATTCTGGAACTCATTCATCTGGTGAAGCTCGTGCAAATTAGTTGGTTTGCTCTTGGGCAGAATAGTGAACGGTCTGATCAAATGCGCCAGTATATGTGTCGTTTGTCCGCAGTTATGAGACTACTCGATGATAAGTTTGGGACTGGCCCCTATTTTGAGCCGGTAACGTCTGCATCACCAGAAAGATCATAAGTTTCATCATTGAGGGATTGGAAGGGAAGCTCTTGTAGTTGGGATGTTAAATCTACTACCTTCCAATCCATAATTTCTTATGTTGGGATATTAAGATGAACAGCCAGGACTTGATTGAACGTATTGTTGCTGCAACGGACATTCAGAAGAAGGATGCCAAAACGGCTTTGGAAACAGTTTTTGCTGCGATTACTGAAGCTGCGGTCAAAGGCGATGACACAACTATTGCAGGATTTGGCAAATTTGTGGTGCGTCAGACGGCGGAGCGTAAAGGTCGCAACCCGCAAACGGGTGCTGAGCTGGTGATCCCTGCATCTCGTAAACTCGCCTATACACCCGCAAAGGCCGTCAAGGATGCTCTGAGGGTGGAATAGACTATTTGTGGTAACTGTGAGCCGGCGCTGGGGGACGGAGCATTTCAGCAGCTTTCTCTTTTTCCGGACGCGGTCTCTCTGGTGCGCATATTTCCCCCTCGCAACACGTGGCGCTATTATGACCTCTCTGTTCAACCGGATCTGTTTGGGGGAGCAGCGCTTATCCGGCGATGGGGCAGAATAGGGACCCCCGGAAGGGTTAGGCTTGATCTGTTCCCAGATGCGGGAGCTGCGGCCAATCAACTGGCTGTTTTGTTTCGTAAGAAGCTCAAACGCGGTTATATCGTGCGGTCTTGAGTGTTCTTCTCATCTGGTTAAGTCTCTTCCAATTAGAGTTTGGCTCATAAGTTGCAGGTTATAACCAGATGCGTCGAAGTGTTGTGGCTGCATACATGGAGGGATCGAAGAATCGTTGGTTGATGCGCTTGGCTCGTGATTTCAGGCTTTTGGCGATTTGATTGACGGTTTTTGGGGTAGCTTTTGATCTGCGTTTTGAGCAGATCGGGGACTGCCGTCCCGCTGGATGACTACGCGCTCGCGTTCAACCTTTCGAGGAAGAGGAAGCGGCGCATGTTGTAGACGATATTGGCCAGCCCGATCCTCATGGTGGCCCGGGTGATACCGACAGTTCGGATGAACAACCCCGTCTGTGATTTCTGGTCGGCAAAGACGTGCTCGACGCGTGATCGGATCACGGACTTTCCAGCATTCGATTTCTGGATATGTCGGGGCATAGGCTTGAGATGCGGCTTTTTTCTGTGAACCTTTGAGACAAAACCCTCTTTGTCCATGAAGTCCTCATTCGCTTTCGAGCGATAAGCTGTATCAGCCCAAACGCTTGAGGCCGTATTGGTTTTATCTAACAGCCCCTCTCTCAATCGCGCACCATCACTGGCGGCGGCATCCGTCGTCTTCCATTTTCGGATGAACCGAAACTTCCGGTCGATGGAGACGTGGGATTTGTAGCCAAAGAACGGGATGGCGAGATCGCTCGACGGTATGGTTCCATCGTCCTGCCGCTTCGCCTTCGTGAACTTAAGTGTCCATCGTGCATGACGATCC
>NZ_JBNIEW010000022.1:0-9523 GCF_050106715.1 Acetobacter sp. AAB5 | reverse complement strand
CCTCAATCAGAGGTTCCCAGATCGCCCATGTCTCGTCCGTAAAGGTGCCTGTTCTGTCTCCTTCTTCCATCCCTACAATATGGGAAGAAATTCAAGATCTAACAGGCCCTAGCCCCGGCCCGCTTGCGATCCATCAAACGCAAAAACAGGATAGGATGGCAATCGGCCATATTGGCACCGATAACAAAAAACAGATCTGTGCAATCGAAATCTTCATAACTGCCAGGGGGGGCATCCGCCCCAAGGGAAAGTTTGTATCCTGTTCCGGCTGCGGCCATGCAGAGGCGGGAATTAGATTCAATATGCTGGCTACGAACAAATCCCTTGGCCAGTTTGTTAATAAGATACTGTGCCTCTAGCGACATCTGCCCGGACACGTAAAAAGCAATTGCATCAGGCCCGTGTGTATTCAGGATTGTCCGCAATCTTGCCGCAGTGTCCTTAATAGCCTGTTGCATTGCTACAGGAACTGCTTTTTCTCCACGTTGAGGGCGGATCAGCGCCTGATGCAGGCGCTGATCGGAAAGAAGAGGTTTGTCACAGGAACTTCCTTTGGTGCAAAGACGGCCGCCATTTGCAGGATGTGCTGTATCTCCCCGCACCTTTGCAATACGGTCATTCTCCACTTCCAGTATAATCCCGCATCCTACCCCACAATAAGGGCAAACCGTACGGACTTCTTCCCGCGCCATAATTAGGTCAGGCCAAGAGAGTTTCCGGCGTATATTCGTTTATTTTTGCCCGGATCATCACTTTCCCATTTTCCAAACGGGCATCCCATGTCCGTAAACGGATAGCCGGGTCTTCCAGGCACTGCCCATCCTCCAAACGGAAGTGCTGCTTATAAAGGGGAGATGCCACAACCAGTTGCCCTTTCAGATCCCCCATAATGCCGCGGCCAATAACATTGGCGTTCGAAAATGGATCATGGTTGTCAATTGCATACACCTGCGCAGGTGTAACTTCTGTTTCTGGCAAGTAAAACAGAGCTATCTGATTTCCATCATACCATGCCACAACACCAGATTTTACGACCAGATCATGACTTTGGCACAATTCTGTCCATTCCGTTGGGCCTGCTGATGATGTGGTTTCTGGCAAATTGTCTGCCGGACGAACCTGATCACGCTCGGCAACGGTACGAATATTCGGATCCGGCCGCCGATCATTAACGAAGGTACGGAACCTCTTGAGTTTTTCGCGATCTGTCAGCGCATCGCGCCATTCACAGTGGTAGTTATCAACTACCATCTGCATCTGTTTCTCTAGTTCCGTACAAATACCCAAACTGTCAGCGATAATAACTTCACGAAGATAATCCAGCCCGCCTTCCAGGTTTTCCCGCCATACAGAGGTACGCTGGAGCTTATCTGCCGTACGGATATAAAACATCAGGAAACGATCAATATATTTCACAAGTGTTTCAGAATCCAGATCTGTTGCGAAAAGTTCCGCATGGCGGGGGCGCATACCGCCATTACCGCAAACATAAAGGTTCCAGCCATTTTCTGTGGCAATAACACCGACATCCTTGCTTTGAGCTTCAGCACATTCACGGGTGCATCCAGAAACGGCAAATTTCAGTTTATGCGGCGCACGCAAGCCTTTGTAGCGATTTTCCAGGTCCAGCGCCTTACCCACGCTATCCTGCACACCATAACGGCACCACGTGCTGCCCACGCAGGACTTCACCGTTCGGGTGGATTTGCCATAGGCTTGCCCGGTCTCAAACCCGGCATCCATCAATTCGCTCCAGATATCGGGGAGTTTGTCCAGTTGCGCACCAAACAGATCTATACGCTGGCCACCGGTAATCTTGGTATAAAGGCCGTATTTTTTGGCCACCTGCCCCAGAACAATCAGCTTTTCCGGTGTTATTTCTCCACCTGCAATACGGGGTACCACCGAATATGTTCCGTTTTTTTGCATATTGGCCATGAATGTATCATTCGTGTCCTGCAGCGGAATATAGAGAGGGTCTGTAATAGGTTTATTCCAGGCCGAAGCAAGGATTGAACCAACCGCAGGTTTGCAGATATCGCAACCCAAACCGCCATTGCCATATTGCGCCATAAGATCCTCAAACGTCTGAATCCCATGCACACGGACAAGCGCGTAAAGATCTTGGCGTGTATAGGAAAAATGTTCGCATAGGCTATGATCAACGGTAATGCCGCGTGCTTCCAGCTCCGTTTCAAATACATTTTTAAGCAAAGCTGAACATCCGCCGCAGCCCGTACTGGCTTTGGTGGATTGTTTCAGCCCTGCCAAGTCCGTACAGCCGTTCTCAATGGATGCGCAGATCGCTCCTTTCGTCACATTATGGCACGAACAGATCATGGCTGTATCAGGCAGCGCATCTGCTCCTAGCAGATCAGCTCCTTCCCCCCGCGGCAGGATGAGTGCCGCTGGATCTGCCGGGGGTTTAATATCATTCTGTACACATTGGAGAATGGTATCATAATAGGCATTGTCTCCCACAAGCACGGCACCAAGCACATGATGCCCATCTTCAGACAACACAAGGCGGCGATAGGAACCGTCTATTTCTCCAATAAATCTGTAACTGCGGCACCCCGGTGTACGACCGTGTGCATCTCCAATAGAGCCAACATCAACCCCCAGAAGCTTGAGCTTTGTGGACATATCCGCTCCGGCAAAGGCCACCTGCTCCCCTGCCAGTATGGATGCCACCGTACGGGCCATTGTATAACCTGGGGCAACCAGCCCAAAAACCTGCCCATTCCAGCAGGCACATTCCCCAATAGCAAAAATGGCTGCGTCAGAAGTACGGCATGTATCATCAAT
This sequence comes from Acetobacter sp. AAB5, assembly GCF_050106715.1. Lineage (NCBI taxonomy): Bacteria > Pseudomonadati > Pseudomonadota > Alphaproteobacteria > Acetobacterales > Acetobacteraceae > Acetobacter > Acetobacter sp. AAB5. The sequence continues at coordinate 6,715 of NZ_JBNIEW010000022.1, read as the reverse complement.
TACAACCCCGCCACGTGACCCGATAGCCAGCCCACATTCACGTGCCAAACGGTCCTGAGGACGAATGCCGGCAGAAAAAACGACCAGATCCGTTTCCAGAAACGTTCCATCGGCAAAAACAAGCCTATGCCTGTAGTTTTCTCCTGCAACAATTTCCTGCGTGGCATGTGCGGTGAGGACATTGATCCCAAGGGCTTCAATCCGCTGTTTCAATGCCTGTCCGCCATCTTCATCAAGTTGCACCGGCATAAGGCGTGGTGCAAACTCCACCACAGCGGTGGACAAACCTAGCCCAGCCAATGCATTTGCGGCTTCCAGCCCAAGCAGGCCGCCGCCAATAACCACACCATGTGTAGCGCCATTGGCTGCTGCCCGGATCATGTCAAGATCATCAAGTGTCCGATAAACCAGCCCGGCTGTACCGGTGTTACCGGGTATGGGCGGCACAAATGGCGTAGAGCCGGTGGCAAGAATAAGCGTGCCATAAGGTAGAACGCCCTCGATGCTTTCAACCGTTTTGGCATCACGATCAATATGTTCCACCCTCACACCACGATGGAGTGTCAGGCCATGATGTGTATGAAAGTCGTCTTTATGCAGGCGCAATGCCAATGCATCTTGCCCACTCATATAATCAGTGAGATGCACACGATCATAGGCATCGTGAAGTTCATCACCAAAAATATGGATAGCGTGTGTTTTATGCAAACCATGCGTAACAAGCTGTTCAGCACAGTAATGCCCCACCATGCCGTTACCGATAATGACAATGTTTTCTGTAGTGATCATGACCGTCTCTCCTATTGTAAGGCTTGGCATCAGAATTTGAATTCCATGGTTTGCATATAAAAAGCGCCATCTTTTGCCCCGGCTTGTCTCATGCCATTCGAGGCCACAAATCCGGCGATATCATGTGTCCAGGTCCAATGTGGCGCAAAGTTCCATGCAATCTGTGTTTGTGGTGTGGCCCCAATAAACCCACCAGAAAGATTGTTGCGCCATGAGTATATTTTGCCAGTTCCATAAACAGCATCCTGCGTACTTTCCCGCCAGAAGACCGGCACATGCAATTTGAGAAGCAGATGAGGAACAGGCGTGGCCGTAATGACCGGCCCGACACCAATCAGGTTCTGAGATGTCAGGGCAAGCGTGACATCATTATAATAAGGGAAAGGAAAATATGGGGTCGCAAATGTTCCAACAGCACCATCCTTGCTATGATAGGACCCGCCAGAAAACATGTCTGCCTGCAATGAAAAAGACGGTGCAGATTTCAGATTTTTTGCTGTCCAACCAAATACACCATTAACCGCACAGGCACGAACTGCACGTGTTGCCCCCTGACTGGCTGCCGGGCGAAACTCTCCCCCCTGAAACACCCCTGTCAGGCTCACATTAAATGGCCCAACATTGCCCCAGATACGTGAACCAACATTATCGCGCCGGGTTGAACCACTTTGTGTGCCCGTTGTTGTGGAAATAGCCGCAGGTGTACCGTTAAATAGATACCCTATGAAAAAAACATCTGCAAAAATCTGGCTTTTTTGCCCCATAACGGTAAAGTTGGGCAGTGCTGTGGATGTATAAATGCCATACATGCGGGCATTATAATTTGTACCATTCGCAAAAACGTTACGAGGCAACTTGTTTGTTTGCATGAAATCAAACAGATCCATGCGGAATGATTTCCAAACCGCATATCCACGAAATCCATCCCATGTTTGCTGGGCATTCGTCAGATCTCGTGACGACTGCATGGACAAAGGAGCATCAAGAAAAACTTGCCTGCCCCCTATTGCTCCCATTTTTGCGCCCAGCAGGTTGCCTTTAACTTCCAAAATGCCTTGTTGAAGATCCAACCGTTCGCGCTGAACACCAGTTTGATAGCCGTAATAATTGGAACCACCAGCCACGCCCCAAAGAAATTCGGCATATGCACGAATATGTTCACCAATATGCAGATCTGCACCATACTGGTTACGGAGTAGAACACGGTTTGCATTGGTTTTGCCGGCAGTGCCCATCATGGGCTGGTTTTCAAAAATATAGCGTAAGCGTTCTTCTCCGTTGATCGATAGCCAGATATCACCATTATCTGTCAGCGGAATGTATTTCAGACGGTTAAACCAGTCTGCACGCCTTTTTGCTGGGGACATGGTTGCCAAGTCACTCCAGTCTTCCGCCCAACGGGGCTGCCCAGGCCCCCCTATGATGCCAAAACCGGAGGCTACACCTTTACCTGTATTAAATACTCCCCAATCTGGACTATGTGGTGTTGAATTGGAATAAGGCGCTTTCTGTTTGAGCGCAGGCATGATGGTGCTTTTGGCAAGAACCTGCGCATTCGTTGTCTGCTTGTTTGCAGGCTGAGCATTATCTGCCCAAGCTGTCTGGTGCAGGCACAATCCTGCCAGCATAGCCACCGATGCGGTAGAAAAAGAGGCCGAATGGGACGAAAAGAAAATACGGGTCACAGCAGTATTCCGGCTCTGGTAGGAAGGGAAGGATTACAGGGCACCAGGAGCATTTGCTCCCGTCGGAATTCCGTTGCTTTTGGCCATCCAGCGCCGACGGCAAAAACTGACACATGCAAGTGCAGCCAGCGCAATAACAGCAAAGCACAAAAACCCTGGGCCATAAGAGCCCGTCATCTGCCGGGCTGCGCCAAGGGATGACGCAAGATAGAACCCACCAACACCACCGCTCATACCCACCAGACCGGTAAGAATGCCTACACGCGTTGGAAAACGCGTAGGCACAAGCTGGAACACGGCGCCGTTTCCCAAACCCAGCACAAGCATGCCAAGAAAAAAGGCCGGAAAAGCAAGCCAGATTGTAGGAAGCCCGACCCCGATCACGGCAAAAATGCCCGCAGCAAGCGTATATAAAATGCTCAGCGCGCGTTCACCGCCAATACGGTCTGCCATGGCCCCTCCCAAGGGGCGCACGAATGAACCAACAAACACAACCAAAGCTGTGCAAGTACCCGCAATAGCGGGAGACAGACCATATTGATCGTTAAAATAAATTGTCAGAAATGAAGCCAGCCCGACAAAGCCACCGAACGTAACACCGTAGAAGAACATAAGCGCCCAACAATCGGCATTGCGCAAAACAGGCAGCCACGTTGTCAATCCGCCACCAACCCGACGTTCTGGTGGTTCACTGGCTAAAAAGCAAAAGACAATCAACACAGCCATCAATGGCAGAGTTGCCAACCCCAGAACATTAACCCAGCCGTAAAGTGCAGCCAGGCCGGGAGCAAACAAGGAAGCAAGCGCAGTGCCAGAATTACCAGCTCCGGCAATCCCTAGCGCAGTTCCCTGATATTGTGGTGGATACCAGGCAGAAGCAAGGGGAAGAGCAACAGCAAATGATGCACCTGCCACGCCTAGCACCAGCGCTACACCAAACAGCGCTGCGTAGCTGTGTGGAGCTACAAGCCATGTAACAAACAGCCCCGCGATAACAAATATCTGTGCACCAATTGCCACACGGCGCGGCCCAAAATGATCAACCAGCGCACCAGCAACCACACGTAATAAGGCACCAGCCAAAACAGGCGTGGCCACCAGCAGTCCTTTTTGGCCAGCATTCAGATGCAGATCATGTGCGATCGAAATACCCAGCGGTCCCAGAAGAACCCACACTATGAAGGAGACATCGAAGTAAAGAAAGGCCGCAAGCAAAGTGCGCGGATTACCTGCTTTAAGAAATCCTTTGTCCACGTCATCGCATCCAGTCTCCGTCATTAACATGAACGGAAACGCCTTTTTCAGGCACGGAGACCGTCGTTGGCCGTCCGGGTATCGTCGTGACCGATGCCGTCATTTCCCTATCATTCACCGCCATTGGCAAACGAAGTAATGAGAAATGTGCTTCCTTTCATTCGCACATACAACGATACGATGTCAAAACATTTTAACAGCATGCTCCATCTCTTTATGAAGCCTGCTTTTGAAGCAACGTGGCATAATCACTTCTTGATGCGGCTGAAGAGATCGAAGGTGAGACTTTCGAACTCCTGCCATCTCTTAGGCGGCAGGAATGGACGGGAAAGAACGTCAGTCATACCGATGACTTTAGACGTTCGCGGTTCAATCGCGCTCACTATCATCTAAAATAAAATCCAAGGAACTGAGATATTTATGTCCACTTTACAAGATATATTTATCATCATGTCATCTCTGAACGGGCAAATGATAATTTATTTACGAACCACCAAATATTTTCCCAACAAAAGTTGTTCCCACCATAGCGACAATACCCCAAAATATGACACGCAAGGTAGGCCGCAAAGGTGCAGCACCACCTGCACGGGCTCCCACAACTCCAAGTAACGCCAAGCTTATGAGTGAGACTGCAGACACAGCCCATGATACAATAGATGAAGATGAGAGTAATGCAGCCAACACCGGGAGTATTGCACCAGACGAAAATGCCCCAGCCGATGCACAGGCCGCTTGTATTGGTCGTGCAGATGTTGCATCGGAAATACCCAATTCATCACGGGCATGTGCCCCCAATGCGTCATGTTGCATGAGCTGCTGTGCAACCGTGCAGGCCAGAGCATCATCCAGCCCACGCTGGCGATATATATCAGCCAGTTCGCCAACTTCGGTATCCCAACTGCTACCGAGCTCCTGCTTTTCACGAGCAAGATCAGCTTTTTCTGAATCTGCCTGCGAACTGACAGAAACATACTCTCCTGCAGCCATAGACATGGCTCCGGCCACCAGGCTTGATATTCCAGCCAGCAAAATATTTTCCCGACTAGCATGTGCGCTGGCAACACCCATAATAAGGCTGGATGTTGACAGAATACCATCATTCGCGCCCAACACAGCAGCCCGAAGCCATCCCAAACGGGATGTTGCATGAGTTTCTTTCTGGCTGTTCAAGATATTATTTTCCATATTTCATCAAGAACACAATACACCACCAACATGACGCAAACCTGAACGCGTTACTGTCAGGTTTCTTCAGACAGCAATATGATTTCTGGGTTAGGGAAACATAGGGAAACACTTAATCCCCGCGCAGAACCAGTAAGAGGTGATTGTAATTGCAAGCGCGCATCCATCTGCCTGGCAATATTACTGGCGATTGCTAAACCAAGGCCGCTGCCATTGCTGGAACTGCCGCCACGCACAAATGGGCTTGTCAGTTGGGCCAATGTATCCGGGGCCAAGGCAGGACAATCATTAATAACGTCAATACAGCCCTCAGGTTTTACCTCAACCTTTACTGGCATATCGGAAGTGCCATGCAAGAGGGCATTTTCAAGCAGATTGCGCAACAGAATACCGGTTGCGTCCATATCTCCATAAACAAAAATATGTCCAATACCCTTGGCTTTTAAATCAATACTCCGGCCATCACGTGGTAGATGCCCCAGATCATCAACCAGCACATATAATACGGCCAGCAGATCAAAACGATCTCGCCGAAAAGCAACGCCAGAAGATGCACGTGAAAACTGTAGAAGTTTTTCAACCGTTCGGGCCAATCTCTGGGTACGATCTGCTATAATTTCCACCCGCTTATTAGCCGAAGATCCTTCAGGCAGCATACGCCCCAGCATCTGCACCTGCGCAAGAAGGGCCCCAAGTGGGTTACGCAATTCATGCGCTGCACTTGCTGCAAAAGCGCGTTCAGTAGAAAGTGCTGTTTTCAGGCGGGATAGAAGCGTGTTTACGGCATGCTGGATGGAAACCAGTTCAACCGGCAAATCAAGTGATGAAATAGGGCTTAAATTGCCACTGCCACGAGATTGCATTTCATCATGCAAACGGTTCAAAGGTCGCAAGGCACGACGCACGATCAGGCGCACCAGCACCCAAATTACGGGCAGAAAAATCAGTATCGGCAAGACCGCTATGGCCGTAGCACGCCATGTGGCCCCTCGCCGATGCAACGTGGGCTCACCAACAAGCACGCGATAAGCCGTGGCCGTAGGTGCCGCAATATAAACCCTGAACAAAGGGGTATTGGCAAAACCTGTATGAATATCAGACACAAAAGGTTCAACCGGTGCATTTTGAGAACGCAGAACAACATGGCCAGATTGGTCAACAACCTGATACGCGAGTGTTCGTGGCCCCACATCAGGCACCCATGCCACGTTGTCTGACTGGGCTCTATGCGGCTGTATGGTGATGATAGTCTGCAAACGTTCGGATACTTCCTGCAAGGAATTGTCCAGACGTTCTGTGATTTCGTAACGCGTAAAACCAGCAACGGCGATACTGAGGGCAAGAAGGCTCAGCGTGACCACACACAGAACACCACTGACAATCCGGGTCGCAAGGCTCCAGTTTTTCATGCGTCTGCTCTATCGGCCAGGCAATAGCCCCGGCCACGAACAGTTTTGATAACCGTATTGCCAACCTTTTTACGCAGGCGGCTAATAAAAACCTCAACTGTATTGCTGCCAACATCCTGATCCAGCGCATACAAGGCTGTATCAATCTGATGGCGAGAATAAATGCGTCCGGGCCTGCGAGACAGCAGTTCCATAATCGCCCATTCCCGTGCTGTTAACTCAAGTTCCATCTCATTACGCATTACGGAACGATTTTCCCGGTCAATAACAATCTCGCCTATCTGGTAGCAGGTCTGCCTGCGTGGTGCGACGTACCGGCGGGCGACTGCCGCAATCCGTGCCACAAGCTCATTCAGGTCATAGGGTTTGACGATGTAATCATCCGCTCCA
>NZ_JBNIEW010000021.1:0-12136 GCF_050106715.1 Acetobacter sp. AAB5 | reverse complement strand
GCCGCTCTCGCGGTGGCTATGGCACAAAAGTCTGCGTGATCGCTGATGGACATGGAAAAGCCTTCGGTTTTGCGCTGGCCCCTGGACAGGCTCATGAACTGCCTCTGGCACCAGCCATGCTCGACAGCCTTCCCGCCACTCCCCTGTGGGTAGTAGCGGACAAGGGCTACGCGTCGAACGCCATGCGTGAACGGATATGGGACATGGGAGCACGGCCAGCCATTCCTGCGAAACGACGCGATGGCCCGGTCGCCTGCCCCAAATGGGCCTATCGGTGTCGGCATCTCGTTGAGAACCTCTGGGCTCGCCTCAAGGAGTGGCGCGCTGTCGCAACCAGATATGAAAAAACAGCAACGTCGTTCCTCGCGGTCATCCACATCGCTGCCGCAGCAGACTGGATCAAGCTCTAACAGGCCCTAGAGCGGAACTGATATCACCTTACCTCTTTATAAACTTCTTATAAATAAAGAACCCCACGGCATTCCCGACGTTAGATATTTTTTGGATCAGAAAAACAAAAGCACAACCTCCAAAAGTCAATGTTTCGGTTTGGGAATGATGGTGGCACCGTAAGGTCATACCTGACGCCTGCTGTCTGGTTAGATTATGTCTCTTCAGAAAGGGGTTCTTCCATGACCTTTTCAATCGTGGCGCGCTGCCCACAAAGTGGACAATTCGCGGTGGCTGTATCTTCATCCTCTCCTTCTGTTGCTGCGCGTTGTGGGTTTGCACGAGCAGGAGTGGGAGCTGTTACAACGCAAAATGTAACGGATCCTCGCCTTGGGCCATGGGCACTGGATCTACTAGAGGCAGGAGCGTCGGCTACAGAAGCGCGCGATATCATTGTACGCAACTGCACTTTTCCTCATTACCGACAAATGAGCTTAATTGACCGTGAAGGTCGCACAGCGGTGTATACCGGAAGCAAAGCGCTGGGGCTGAGCACTGATCTGTGTGGTGTGAACATTGCATCTACCGGAAATCTTCTCGCCTCCAAATGCGTAGTGGAAGCCATTGTTCGCAGCTTTGAACAATCGGAAAAAAGCAAAGAACTGGGAGCCCGCGTTATTGTGGCCATGAAGGCCGGACTTGCCGCAGGAGGAGAGGCTGGCCCCGTTCGTTCTGCCGGGTTGCAGGTGGTGGCCCAAGAAGCTTGGCCCTTAGCCGATCTGCGTGTGGACTGGGACGAAGCTCCGATAACAAAGCTGGAAGAATTGTGGACTATTTGGCAGCCCCAAATGCATGACTATGTCACACGCTGCCTTAACCCAGAAGTTGCGCCATCTTATGGCGTTCCTGGTGATGAGTAAAAAATAAGATTCTTGATTTCTTTAAAAATTATCTATTTTTTTGGAAGAAGACACCAATATGACCATCGAGAAAACAGAAGTTCTTGTAGTTGGGGCTGGTCAGGCTGGCATTGCCATGAGCGAACATTTGCGCGGCTATGGCATTGAACATGTAGTGCTTGAACGTAACCGCGTGGCAGAACGGTGGCGCAGTTGCCGGTGGGACTCTCTCGTGGCCAATGGTCCAGCATGGCATGATCGCTTTCCGCATTTGGAATTTCAGCATGATGGCCCGGATGATTTTGTTCCTAAAGAGCGTGTTGCTGATTATCTTGCTGCATATGCCCAAAAAATCGATGCTCCCATTCGTTGTGGGGTAGAGGTAAAAGAAGTGCGGCGTAACGCTGGGCGTCTTGGCTTTACTGTGCAAACATCGGAAGGTGTTATTGAAGCCAAGGCTGTTGTTGCTGCTACAGGGCCTTTCCAAATACCTGTTATTCCTCCTATAGTTCCAGAAGCTTCCGGTATTGCCCAAATTCATTCAGCATCTTACCGCAATCCAGAACAACTGCCTGAAGGTGCTGTTTTGGTTGTAGGGGCAGGATCTTCTGGCGCACAAATAGCTGAGGAGCTGATGCGGAGTGGACGGAAGGTTTATTTGTCTGTCGGCCCGCATGATCGTCCCCCTCGGCATTATCGTGGGCGTGATTTCGTATGGTGGCTAGGTGTTCTCAATAAATGGGATGCAGAAGCAACGCCGGGGGTAGAGCACACAACAATTGCCGTAAGTGGCGCAAATGGTGGGCATACGCTTGATTTCCGGCGTCTTGCATCTGAGGGCATGACACTTCTTGGGCGTACCGAGACATTTCATGATGGCGTGTTAACGTTTGCCCCAGATCTGGCCGAAAATATTGCCAAAGGGGATGCAAACTACCTTTCCTTGCTAGGGGAGGCAGATACATACGTTACGCGTAATGGTCTTGATCTGCCAGAAGAACCTACAGCTCGTGATATGCTGCCAGATCCAGAATGCATGAAGCATCCTGTTTTGGAGCTGGATCTGCAAAACGCTGGTATTAACACCATTATATGGGCAACTGGTTTTGGAGTAGATTATAGCTGGTTAAAGGTGGAAGCGTTGGATGAGCAGGGGCGTCCACACCACCAGCGTGGCGTTTCTGCTGAACCTGGGATCTATTTTCTTGGTCTGCCGTGGCAGACACGCCGTGGCTCGTCCTTCATATGGGGGGTGTGGCATGATGCAAAATATGTAGCAGATCACATTGCCAAACAGCGTGGTTATATGGCCTACAAGCCATCGCGCGAGGAGGGATAATGAAAAGCCTATCCTATTATACACAGCGCGCCGATGCTCTGAAATTTCGTAATAATTGCTGGATTGATGGGAAATTTGTACCCGCCAGATCTGGAAAGTGGTTTGAAGATGTAAATCCAGCAACGTCATCTATTCTGACACAGGTAGCACGAGGAGGCGCAGAGGATATTGATAGGGCTGTAAAATCAGCCCGTCGGGCGTTTGAAGATGGGCGGTGGTCTCGTCTTACTCCTGGCGCTCGTAAGGAAACACTCCTACGTCTTGCTGTGCTGATACGTGAACATCTTGATGAATTTGCGCTTCTTGATACGCTGGATATGGGGAAGCCAATTTCCGAGACCACGAATGTGGATGTGCCTGGGGCGGCGCAATGCCTACAATGGCATGCAGAGGCTATAGACAAGCTATACGATGAGGTGGCTCCAACGGGGGGGCGTGATGTTGCGATGATCCGGCGCATACCTCTGGGGGTAGTTGGGGCTGTGGTGCCTTGGAATTTTCCGCTGGACATTGCTATCTGGAAATTAGCTCCAGCCCTTGTAACGGGTAATTCCGTAGTTCTTAAACCAGCAGAACAATCTCCACTTTCTGCTTTGCGTCTGGCGGAGCTTGCAGCCGAAGCCGGTCTACCCGATGGCGTTCTGAATGTGGTGCCAGGTCTGGGGGAAGAAGCAGGGCAGGCGCTAGGCTTGCATGATGATGTAGATTGTCTGGTTTTTACGGGCTCCACCACAGTGGGTAAGTTGTTCATGCGCTATGCAGGCGAGAGCAACATGAAGCAGGTGTGGCTAGAAACAGGCGGGAAAAGCCCCAACATTATTTTCCCGGATGCAAATCTTGATGTTGCGGCAGATCAAGCTGCCTTTGGAATTTTTTTCAATCAGGGGGAAGTCTGTTCTGCAAACTCACGCCTGTTGGTGCATGAGTCTATTGTAGATGAAATGATTGAGCGTATGCGGCTGCGGGCTGAAGCAATTATCCCGGGAAATCCGCTAGACCCAGATACAAAAATGGGCGCTATGGTGGATAATCGCCATGCAGCACGTGTTGCAGAGTTTTTAAACTCTGGTCGGGAAAGTAGCCGTCTTGTTGCGGGGGGAAATCGTATTACGGTTGGTGCGTCAGACGCCTTTATTCAGCCAACAGTTTTTGCAGATGTGCCTCGGAATACTTTGATCGCACGTGAAGAAATTTTTGGGCCGGTCCTGGCTATTCAAACATTTCGCGATGAAGAAGATGCTCTTCAGCTAGCGCATGATACGCCTTACGGTTTGGCTGCTTCTGTCTGGACACGAGATATTGGACGGGCGCTTGATCTTTCGGAACGACTGCAGGTTGGCACGGTTTCTGTGAATACCGTAGATGCTCTTTCTCCCATGACACCTTTTGGTGGTGTTAAGCAATCAGGTTTTGGGCGGGATTTATCACTGCATAGCTTTGATAAATACACCGCGCTGAAAACAGTTTGGATTCAGTACTAACATCAGGAATTCAGAAGTAGAGGGTCAGAAATAATTTCTTTTTCTGATACCTCAAAACATTCCACAATCGCAATGTGATCGTTTGATACGTGCTGGGTCGCCGTATCGAAACAGTTCATACAGGAGACACATAGATTATGGCTCATACTCGTCTTCGTCCCTTCAATACGAAGGACACTTATCCCGAGCAGGAACTTGATAACGATCTTTGTCAGGCCGTTATTACGCAAAATACAATCTATCTGCGCGGGCAGGTGCCTCAGGATCTTGATACACGTGAAAATGTAGGGGTTGGAGACCCGGTGGCTCAAGCCGAAAAGGTAATAGATAATATTGAACTTTTGCTATCTGAAGCAGGCGCAAAGCTAACAGATATCTGCAAAGTTACAGTATACCTCACAGATATTCGCTACCGTGAAGCCACTTATCGTGTATTGGGGCGCCGCCTGAAGGGCGTATTCCCTGTATTTACAGGGTTGGTTGTTGTGGCTCTTGCCCGCCCAGAATGGCTGATTGAGGTAGATGTTATCGCTGAGCGTGAATGATTGCGAACACCCCGCTGCGCTTTGGCGGGGGTTTTTTATGTCTTGATAATGTTACGATTCCAATATGATATCCTGCATACAAACAGTAATTGCTGTTGAATGCCAGAGGAAGGAACCGTCCGATGACTGACACCACGACGGCACGAGGGCCAGAAGCTCATACCATTTATCAAATCCCACTTGATCAGCGGCATGGTCGTCCGCGTGATTTGTTTACGGTGTGGTTTGGCTCAAACATCATGATGCTGACCATTATCACAGGCGCGCTTGCAACAACTGTGTTTGGTCTGCCTTTCTGGCCCGCCATGCTTTCGGCTGTCTTGGGTAACATGATTGGTGGTCTGTTCATGGCGCTGCACGCAGCACAGGGGCCACAACTTGGTGTGCCGCAAATGGTGCAAACACGCGGGCAGTTTGGTTCAGTAGGGGCCATGGCTGTTATCTGCCTGGTGGTGATAATGTATGTTGGCTTCTTTGCTTCCAATCTCGTTTTGGGCGGAGAATCTCTGCACACTGTTGCAACATTTTTGCCTGAAAAAACATGCGTTATATTGCTCGGCCTCGTCAGCTTGATTGCTACTATTTATGGGCATGATCTAATCCATGCCTATACGCGGTTTATGACGGTTGTATCCGGCATTGCATTGGTTTTGTGTTTCGTATGGATACTGTGCATTAACGGTGTTTCATCTGCCACGCTGGCCCACGGCACATTTACCCTCTCTGGCTTTCTTGGCGGTTTGTCTACTGCTGCTTTGTGGCAAATTGCTTACGCGCCTTATGTTTCAGACTATTCGCGTTACCTGCCTCCGGGCACCGGTAACCGTCAGGCATTTATGGCAAGCTATTGGGGATGTGTGCTGGGCTCGCTATTCCCCATGATTCTCGGTGCACTTCTGGGTGTCATTGCGGGTGGGGGCGATGTGGTCGCTACACTTACAAAAGAAGTTGGTCCACTTGCACTTTTTATTATTCCCGTTCTGTCATTGGGTATTGCTTCTACAAACGCCATGAATCTTTATTGTGGTGCGTTGTCGGCCATTACAGTTATTCAGACCATCTTTCCTTCATGGAAAGCCACGCATGTCGGGCGCGCAGGTACGGCTGTTGTTCTGTCTGGCCTTTCTCTTCTTATCGCTCTCGGCACAGAAGCAAACTTTATGGAGGAATACACAAACTTTATTCTTCTACTGCTTTACGTCATGGTACCATGGACTGCGATCAACCTTGCTGATTTCTATCTGATCCGACATGGCGAATATGATGTTGCCTCTTTTTTTCGGGCTGATGGAGGCATTTATGGCCGTTACTGCTGGCCCGCGTTGAGTGCCTATGTGTTTGGTATCCTTATCCAGATCCCGTTTGTTTCAAACGGTCTTTATACCGGTCCGATAGCTACCATGCTTGGTGGCGCAGACATTTCGTGGATTGTAGGGTTGATCTTTGTGACTGTGTTTTACGTCTGGCTGATGCGGCATGAGCGGCATACGCAGCCTGTTGCAGGAAGTGCAGAATAATGAGTGGCCAGAACGATTTTCCGACAGAATTTGATTTCATTATCGTAGGCGCTGGTGCTGCTGGCTGTGTGCTTGCCAATCGTTTGAGTGCGCGAAGCAATTTGCGTGTAGCGCTTCTGGAAGCAGGGCAAGCAGACAATACACCGCGTATTCATGTTCCAGCCGGCACAATCTCACTTTATAAAAGCCGTAAATATACCTATCAGTATTATTCCACACCGCAGAAATATTTGGATAATAGACGCATCCATGTGCCACGGGGCCGCATGTTAGGTGGATCTTCCTCCATGAACAGCATGATCTACATTCGTGGTGCGCGTTCGGATTACGATGGTTGGGAGGCCATGGGCTGCACTGGTTGGGGGTATGACGCAGTACTAAAATACTTCATGCGGGAAGAAGATAATCATCTGCACCAAGACCCGCATTTTCATGGCACGGGTGGTGAATTGGTTGTAGATCAGCCGCGTGATCCATTGGGTGTTTCGCGCCTGTTTATTAAAGCTGCCGAAGAGGTAGGGCTGAAAGAGAATACTGATTTTAATGGCGCAAAACTTGATGGCATAGGTATTTATGATGTGACGCAAAAGGGCGGAAAACGCTTAAGTGCTTATCGTGCTTTTGTTGCGCCTGTGCGTTCCCGCCCAAATTTGCATGTTGTTACTGGTTGCAAGGTTGTTTCCCTTGTAACTGATGGCAAGGAAGTGCAGGGCGTCACCATAGAGCGGAATGGGCAGTTTCATGTTCTGCGCGCTCGGCGAGAAACTATTCTTTCCGCAGGGGCTATCGGATCACCACATCTGCTTATGTCATCAGGCATTGGTAACGCCCGCGAACTTTTGGCTGCAGGCGTGCCAGTTGTGGCTGATCTGCCAGAAGTGGGGCGCAATCTGCAAGATCATGTTGATGGGTTGGTTACCATCCGCTCTGATTCAGCTTCAACGCTTGGCTTTTCAACAGCTTCACTCTCCTCTGTTGTGCCATCACCTTTGCAATTTCTGCTTAAACGTAAGGGCTGGCTGACAACAAACTATGTAGAAGCTGGAGGTTTTGCATCCACACGTTACGCCAAGGATGTGCCAGATATTCAGTTTCATTTTGTGCCGGGTTACCGTAGCCATCGTGGACGGTTGTTTGAATGGGGCCACGGATTTGCCCTCCATACATGTGTGCTACGACCTTATAGCCGCGGGAGCATTCGCTTGGCACGTGATGGAAGCAGGAACCTGGACATTGATTTCAATTTCCTTTCTGATGAAAGAGATACGCATGTGCTGCTGGAAGGCGTAAAACTGGCGCGTTCCATTCTTCGTGCATCTCCTTTTGATGCGATACGAGGCAAGGAAATGGCGCCCACAGCCAATATTCAGACAGATGATCAATTAATAGAGTATTTGCGCGCATCGGCAAGCACAGTGTTTCATCCCTCAGGTACCTGCCGCATGGGAGCAGATGATACGAGTGTTGTAACGCCTGATTTGAAGGTGCGTGGACTAAAAGGCCTACGCGTAGCGGATACATCCATCATGCCAACGTTGGTAAGTGGCAATACCAACGCACCAACGATGATGATTGGAGATAAGGCATCCGATATGATTTTGGCGGATGCCGTATGACCTCAATGTATGATCTATCTGTGCAAGACATTCTTTCACAGTTGGTAGCTTTTCCCACTATCTGTCGCACAGAAAATCAGAACCTTATTGATTGGGTTGAAGAATTTCTGCGTGCATGTGGGGCGCGTTGCCTGCGTGTGCCAGGCGAGCAGGCTGGTCGTTTTAATCTGCTGGCCAGTATTGGGCCGGACACTCCAGATGGCATTGTGCTTTCAGCTCATAGTGATGTTGTGTCCGTAGAAGGGCAGCCATGGAAAACTGCCCCTTTTACCCTGACTGCATATGATGGAAACCTATATGGACGCGGAACAAGTGACATGAAGGGTTTTCTCGCTTGTATGTTGGTGGCCGCGCGGTATGCTGCCCAAAAAACAACCCTGCGAGCGCCGTTGCATTTGGCTATTTCGTATGATGAGGAGATAGGTTGTGTAGGAGTGCACTCACTTTTACGCTCTCTAGCTGTTCATAAATTTCAGGCGCGTGGATGTGTTATTGGGGAACCCACCAATTTACATGTGGTATCTGGCCACAAAGGCAAACTGGCCGCACGCATTGTCTGCCACGGTCTGGCTGCGCATTCGGCCAATCCCGCACGTGGTTCTAACGCCATTCTGCTTGCATCAGATATGGTACAGGCCATTAAGTTCCTGCAAGATGAATTGCAAAACAATGGCGCGCAAGATGAGAATTTTGAAGTACCATATAATACCTTACAGGTTGGGCTCATCCAAGGCGGTGTTGCGCTGAATATTGTGCCAGATTTGTGTGAAGTGCACTTCGAGATGCGTTTATTGCCCGGAGTAGATCCTGCGCTCTATATTGAACGACTAAAGCAGGAAGGAGCTCGTCTCTGCACAACGTACCCCTCTGCACGTATAGAGATTGAAACACTTAATACATATCCAGGATTAAACACACGGGATGGTACGCCATTTTTGCAGGAGATAATGGCTATTACAGGAGATAATGCGCCTTCATATATTGGATTTGGCACGGAAGGTGGGTTATTCAAAGAATATCTTGATATACCGGTAGTGGTTTGTGGACCAGGATCTATTGATCGTGCGCATAAGGCAGATGAGTTTATTCGTTTGGATGAATTATCTGCGGGCGTTCAGTTTGTAGAAAAAATAGTAGAGAAACTTCTATAAAATAAAACCGACATGGAAAGATTTTTACATTAGCAGGTTTAAACAGCATGATGAGAAAATAGGTGGCTATTCAAGTACTACCTAGAAGGAGACGTTGAAGGTGAAGTTTTCTTTGCGGCAGATTGAATATTTTGTCGCCACTGCAGAGCTGGGTTCCATTGTGCAGGCTTCTCGCCAAATTCCGATCTCTCAGCCTGCAATTTCTGCCGCTATCGCGCATCTTGAAAGCGTGTTTGGGGTATCACTTTTTATACGTCATCATGCACAAGGTCTGTCTCTTACTGCAGAGGGATGTCTGGTTTTACAGGAAGCGCGCACACTTTTATTGCACGCTCAGGAATTGGGAACCTCTCTGAACGGTATGCTCAAGCGTGTGCAAGGGGAAGTGAGGGTGGGTTGCATGACAACGCTATTTCCTCTACTAGCGCCAGATCTTATTCAGAATTTTTCGGCTGCTTACCCGGAAGCACGCTTGCGCGTCATTGCCGGACATCATGAAGAACTGATAGATAAACTCCGAAATGGTGAAATATCAGTCATGATTGGCTATAATATGACATTGCCCCCTATGATAGGTTTTCAGCCGCTTTCTGCACTGCCGCCATATGTATTTACTTCAAGTGACCATCCATTAGCTGCAAAAGAATGTGTACGATTGCAAGATCTGGCAGATGAGCCTTTTCTTTTGCTTGATCTGCCTTTTTCGAAGGAATATTTTCTACAGTTGTTTGCTTCAGCGGGAATCACACCATGTATTGCAGGTCATTATCCAAGTATGGATGTGATCCGTAGTTTGGCTGCAAGAGGTGTGGGCTTTGGGTTAGGAAATGCGCGCCCACGAAATCAGCAGGCACTGGATGGCAAATCTTTAGCTTATCTAACATTAGAAGATGAATGCGCACCACTTTTATATGGACTTTTTACAATTGTAGATCAAAAATTTCCTTTTCGTGTTTCAGCTTTTTTGGACATGTGTGAACAAGATCTTTCTGGAAAGCCATTGCCGGGAACTCTGAATTAGCAGATTTTCTTCCTATAAGTTTTGGTGCAGAAGGAAGCGTAAATTGAGGGCTATCCAATTAAAGATATGCCTCAGTTTTCCAGAAATGGAGAATAGGAAAAAATTACGCTATATGATTTTAATTTATATTGACCAAAAATATATTTATAAATTACTATTTTAGAAATATGGACGGTAATAATATATGGATTTTGTATTTATATTATTACCTAATC
Source organism: Acetobacter sp. AAB5 (assembly GCF_050106715.1). Taxonomy (NCBI): domain Bacteria; kingdom Pseudomonadati; phylum Pseudomonadota; class Alphaproteobacteria; order Acetobacterales; family Acetobacteraceae; genus Acetobacter; species Acetobacter sp. AAB5. The sequence continues at coordinate 1,962 of NZ_JBNIEW010000021.1, read as the reverse complement.
GTGAAATATTCCTGATATGAAGAGCATACAAAGTATTCTTCAAGGATGGATTTTTTTGCTCCAAATGTTTCGGGATCGTTATGTTTCTTTTGTGCAAAGTAGGTGATACATGCGACAGACCCTGATCGATCGAAGTGCCTTCAAATTTGTATTGCTATCATGTTGCGCTGCATTTTTGTGTGAAACAGGTATGCCAACAGCCCACGCACAAGTTTCTGCGCCGGCACAGGTGCAGGTAGGAGACATTGCCAAAACCCTTAAGCCAGAAGAGGCAGAAAAGGGCGCAGGCACCCCAACAGATGGGGAAGAACCACCTGTGACTTCTCTTTCTGAAGAGGAAGAGGCCATGAAGCCTAAGGCGGGTAATCTGTTCCATGTCAAACCCGGTCATACCCCCACATATTGGGAAGGGCTGGAAGGGCACGTCTCTATTGAAGCGGGGATTTCAGGCAACCCCTGGACACGCTCAGGACGCAACTTTGCGCAGTACTATTCAGATCGGGCGAATACGGTCACACTGAACCAGATTATTGGGTCATTGTCTCACCCTGTTACGTCTGTAGGTAGTGGGTATGGCATCGGCTTTGTGCTGGAAGCCATGTATGGTTCCGATGCGCGGTTTGACCCCACAATCGGGATGGGTTCTGGCTCCCTGCATGGGCTGTATCAGTGGGCCCCTACACAGGCGCATCTGGATGTGCACCTGCCGTGGATCTTCAAGCGTGGCATTGATGTGCAGATCGGCCAGATGTATGGCATTATGGGCGCAGAAGGCACGCCAGCTCTGGCGCGCCCCTTCTACACCTACAACTACGCATCCGATTATATCGTGCCGTTCCAGACGGTGGGTATTCTGGCCACCATGCATCTGACACGCCACATGGACTGGATTTTGGGGGTGGATGCAGGCAACTCCACAACCTTTGGCGCATCGGGCAACAACAACAAGCCCAAGGGCTATTTTGGTCTGGCGTGGAACAAGCTGATGGATGGCAAGCTGGATGTGCATGCCATCGGGCACTTTGGGCCGCAGGGCAACAATGGCCGCACCATTGTCTCCCCCACAGGGTGGGTGAGTGCGGGCATTGGCAAGCAGGCCAACAGCCTCATGCAGTATAATGCGGATGTCATGGCCACGTATCATATCAATGACAAGATGACCGTTTCCGTGGATGGCACCTATCTGCACGATGATTCCCTGCGCGATGATGCCTATGGTGTCACAACCTACTTTTCCTACGACATCCACCCCTGGCTGACATTCAATGCACGAGGTGAAATCTTCCGTGACAACACGGGTGGGGTGATTACGGAATATTCCAGCTTCAACTCCCTCACGCAAGCACTCAGCAACCAGCCATTCCCCTATTACAACGCTCTGCCCACAACCTATGGCGAACTGACGCTGGGTGTCTCCTACCGACCAGAGTTCGTGAACAAGAAGCTGGCTCTGGGGGGCTTTACCATCCGACCTGAAATCCGGCTGGATAAATCCCTTAACGGCACGCACCCATTCAACCAGGCCGGAACCGTGCAGAACCCAACCGTCAATAACGGCACAAATAACATGCTCTGGTTCAGCTGTGATGCAACCTGGTCTTTCTAGGTGTTTAGCACTACAGTTGCATTTTGTGTCGTGAGTGAGCGCGGATAGCACTGGCCTGATGCGTTCGTCGAAAGACGGACCATCTGAGGATGTGAATTGCCCCGGGTTTTGTGGAGACAGAAAGACCCGTGAGGTAAGAAGAATTCATGAGCAATAAATCGAAGCGTTTTCCGCCTGAGTTTCGTGACCGTGCAGCCCGCATGGTTCTGGAGGAAGAGAAGAACCATCCTTCGCGGTGGTCTGCAGTGATGATGATAGCGCCAAAGCTGGATATTCATCCTGACACGCTGTCAAAATGGACCCGTCTGCATGAACGTGCCAATGCGCCTGCGGTGAGTGACCTGCCTGATCGAGAG
>NZ_JBNIEW010000020.1:0-13610 GCF_050106715.1 Acetobacter sp. AAB5 | reverse complement strand
AAGACTTTCCCATCCCTTGCGCACTTCTTTGCCTGTCGGCGGGAAGAGGTTGTTGGCAAGTTCACCCGCACCAAAACCTGTAAAACGAGCAAGCACGTCCTGCTCTGCCTCGGTGGCGTTACGATCCTCGCGCTCCAGTTCCCCGAGAAGGGCAATCGCTGCCAGATTACCCTCAGCACGGGCTTTCCATCCGCTTGCAAGACCACGCAGTCCCTTCAGCCGGAAATCGCGCTGTGGAATACGGAAAGAGTGAGGGGAGGGGAGGCTGACTTCGGGAAGGGGCTGGTCATCGTCTAGAGACCAGAGGGATGCGAGCTCACCGGACAGTACAGTGGTATCGAACAGATTGAGTTGCGAGGCTGACATGGACATGATGGCGCACTCCGTTCAATCGGCATCGCCCGACGCCTCAGAAAGGGTCGGGGGCCTGATTGCATAGGTTTGTGAGGATTAGTGGCAAGGAGCGGGAAGGGGAGCGTCTACTCTCTCTTCATTCCTTGTCCCTTATGCCTTCCGGACAACCGGGCCGGAGTGGGGGGCGCAAGTGCGGTGCGAAGCGCCGGGAGCGGAGCCACGCACAGGCCGCGCAGCGGGCGAGCATGGCGAGCACCTACCACTTGCGGCGCACGCTCAGGGCTGGTGAATATTTTCTATTGATATTATTTATCTATATTAAACGCGGTAAATTTCTTTTTTTACACGTGTAAAAACCATTAACCTTTCATTGGGTAACGGGGGTTTTTGATCATTCAGGAAGACTGAATCCTGAAAAAAATGTTTTTTACACGTGTAAAAATGTTGCGCTAGGTGATGTAAATAATATAGGTCTGTATCAGAAAGATTTTGGGAGCCTCAAGGTGCTTGGAAAAACTATTTTGTTTGCTAGCGTGAAAGGTGGGACGTCCAAATCCACACTTTCTGAATGTATCTCAGTCTGTGCCGCAAGGGATGGAATGAGAGTTTCTGGAATCGACTTCGATCCTCAAGCTACATTTCGTAACTGGGGAGATGCAAGAGAAGAAACGCAGAAATCTATTCCTTCTCTTACACGTATTCCTGTAAAGTCTTTAACGTTATCAAAATGGAAAACTGTTGAAGATTACACAGATGATAATGATTTGGTAGTTATTGATACACCTCCTGCATTAGAAAACGATGCTGATGCTTTTTTGGGTTTGTCACAACTTGCTGATGTAGTTCTTGTGCCTACTAGTGCTACTCACAATGACATATCTAGTAATACGCCTTACTTACTATCGTTAAAAAAAGCAGGTGTCAGAGCTTTTGTAGTGTTCTCGCGGGTAAATCGTCAGACTAAAAGTTTTAGAGAAGCCCGACAAAGGGTTGCTAAATACGCCCGAGTTTTGCCAGTTGAGATACCAATTGCTGAGGATATGCATGTTCACAATCATGGTGGATTGACCTCTGTCGATATTAAAGATGCCAGAGGTTCTAAAGACGTTGAGCTACTTTGGGATTTAATTAAACACGAGATAGAACTATGACCGTAAAGATTTCAAAATCATTGGCCAAAAAAATTGCTTTACGTGATGAGCCACTAACTCAAGAGCGTGAAATAGAACTTATGACTGCGGATGCTAGAAGTTCTGCGCAGAACGAATTAATTGAGATTGATGAAGATTTATTACATACACTTAACGAAGTATTCGGTGACACGGATCTTCTGAAAGATCAGAAACGTCTTCAGACGATCGTTACCCAACGTAAGATCATTTATCGCAATTTTGTAAGAGCTGGCCACGCCGCGTTGGCAATGGGAAATGCGCTTCTAGATATTGAAGCTTCTTTAACTATCGGCGAACGAGAAAGACTAAAGCAGAGCGCAGAAAAGATACTGCCATTCGGTGATACTGTAGCTTCGATGTTGAAAAGTGTTGCTCGTTTTGTAAAAACGGGCAAGGTCCCAGAAAACGATCTCCCGGCAAGCTATTCAGCAGCTTACGTCTTAACAAACATGACAGATCCGGAACTTGATGCGGCAAAGGAAGAGGGACTTATTCGTCCTGAAGTGGGTCGTAGAAAGCTATTGAATTTTCGGAAAGATTATCGCCAGCGCATAGAAAAAAATGGCGAAAAAAAGAATATAATAGACCTAGAAAAACTGGAAAACAAAAGGGATAAAATTTTGAATAGAAGGAAGAAGCTTGCATTGGAATATTTTACATTGAGCCGTGAATTCCGTGAAATCAATAAAGTCATCAAAGCTATCAAAGGCCGTTAGGTTGGCAGCGCTTTAAGGGCCATTCATGTCGTTAAACCTATTTCGTTGTAGGATTGACCAGATGTGTGGCCTTTTGGGGCACTGGAGGTTTGGATGAATGTAAAATCACTCCTATCTCAGTCGTAGTGACTTTTGCATCGGGATAAACAGCCAGTGCTATTTTCAAACTTTCCAGAAAGTTTTCTCTGAATTTTCTCAGGCGCGCGTAACTCCGCCCAAATTGAGCATACAGTGCTTTCCATGTAATTTGGCAATCAGCTGGAAGAACGTGTAATCGATAAGCGAGCCAGCAGTATATATCTAATGCTTGACTATTATTTGCTATCGCACGGATTGCGGCTTCTTGTAATGGGACTGGGTGTTTTTTTAATTGTTCAAAAAAACCTTCAGATAATTTAACTGTCTCTAATAATCCACCATTTACATGGTGAGTAAAGAGAGCTGTATCCAAGATATTTTGATTAACAAAGCCAATTTGGTTACCTTTAGTAATTTGGAAAGTCATCCGACAGCGTGAGAGCCTTAATGCCTGCTCACGAACATCTTTCATACTTTTTCCACCAATCGATACGCCTAATTTTTGTAGCCACTCACGTAGACTACGCCCAAGCTCAATTTCTCGACTATTTGTTTTAATAGCTTCTGTCTGGAGATAAAGTAGTATCAGGCGCGCCCTCGACCCGTAGGGTACGCCAATTCTAATTACACCATCTTCTGTGGCAACTGACCCAGGCTCTACCATTAACTTTAAATGTTCAGTTTCTATAAGCCATATCTGATCATCTGGCTGCCTCCTGTGAGGTAATGCTGCCTGACACCAACCACTGAAGAGAAAGCCTACACCTGTCTGTTCGTCAGACATGAAGTCAAAAGCAACTTCCAGCTCTTTCCTATCATCTGTGAAAGCCAATGCACCTTGGCGGCCGTGTTCTTCAAGAAGGCGGTGAATTCTTGCCATGTGTCTTAGATACGTACTTCTTGCTTCAAAGTCTTCGAGGACTTTTGGGGCGCAAAACTATTCGCAAAGATATTTGTATATTTATATTAGTTTGCGCCCCAAAAGTCCCTAGGATGAAATCTGTATGTCATTGAAAAGAAAGGGGTTCGATAATCTTAAGGTGCCCTAAAAGTTCATACTTCGGCCCTAAAAGTTCACATTTAACCTATGTAAAATAGCTACGGACAACGCCCTAAAAGTTCACATACGTCGAGTCTTAACAAGCAAGACGATTCAGCTTTCTATGATGACTTAGGAAAAAGTAAGTGGGTGTGAACTTTTAGGGCGGTAATGAAGTTTCTCTTCAAAACCGACTTTTACCAGGATGTCGTTTAAAAGCCTGATCCTCTTCAACATATGCTTCCAGAACTCGGTAATCGCGATGACGGGAAAATCGTTTGAGCGACATCAGGTCAATGCCATCCTGAGCGCCTGTCGTGATGGCACCCCGACGTAGACTGTGCCCGCTAAAATCGCCCTCAATCCCCGCAGCCTGACAGCGGCGTTTGATGATTGTGGCTATCGAAAAGTCCGAAAGACTTTGCGTGCCGATTTTAGGATCAGGAGCAGTCCCATTTTTTTTCGCTGTTGCAGGCAGCCAAATTCTTGGGAAGGCAGCAGTCGTCTCGTTTGTGCTCTCTGTCTTTGAATCGTTTGACTTGTTTTTTCGTGGTGTCAGTTTTGACTCCCGTAGCCACGTCTCCCACGCACGAACAGGACAATGTCTGGTTATCCCACGGGGAATAACGATTGTGGTGCCCTGATGCTTCTTATCCCCCTTGGAGTAGGGTAGGGTGATCCGCATGCAGTCTTCATCAAGCATGACGTGTTCGAGCTGGATCCCTGCCAGTTCAGAGCGACGAAGCGCTCCACCATAGCCAACCAGCAAAATGGCGCGGTCACGTGTATCCACCAGCGATGTCATAGGGATCTTATCAACGACCTCGCAGAGCATTTCCCAAGTCAAACCTTTTACCCGGCGTTGTGGCGTCTTGCTTGGTGAGCGATGAATTCCGGCCAGCATCTCAGAGACGAGAGCATGTGTCGTAGGTATGGGTAGATGTGCCACATGATGAAGATAGCGCAACGCAGCCCTATAGAGTTCAATAGTTGCTGGCTTGCGTCCGCGCAAAGCCAGATCAGCTAGATAGGTTGCAACATCTTCGCTTCGCGCAGGCAGGGCAGGGAGGTCATGACGTTCAGCAAATGCACACCAGCCACGGATGGCCGAGCGGTAGGCTCGGCGGGTGTTAGCGGCCTTACCGATCTGAACGAATGTGCCTACGGCTGCCTGTGATGTCTCCAGTTGGCCGTCATGTTTGGGAACCTCAGCTTCAGCCAAAGCCGAGAACCAGCGGACAACATTGGCAGGAGCTTGTCCGATAGGTGCAGGTGTCGGGATAGAATTGACCTTGTCCTTGCTCGGAAGGAAAGATGGTCTTTCGTTCTGGTCCGACGAAACAAGCGACGCGACAAACGCTAAGCGTTGTCGATCGATCTCAAGAGCTACTTCGAGATGGTAGCCGCTGGGGAGAGAGGAAAGGGCGCCCTCAAGAAGTTTACGCGCACTGGCTGTGTGTTCGGCGCCGTCGGGCAATTCAGTGTCGGAGAGAGCAGAGCCATCCGGAAGAATGCTGCCGGCGATAAAGACAGGAAGGGGCGGGGAGAAGCGTGCTGTCGAGAGAATGGGACGCAGGACGTCGATCGTAATGTCGGATTGAGCCAAACGCTGCCTGGTGAGGCGGTCTACCTGTTCTAGAACACGCGAGCGTAGAACAGGCCATGATCCGGTCAGGTGTAGAGCATCAAGCATTGCTCGTTATCCTTTTCCCGAAAAACCAGCATAGTAAGCCCCCTCAGCAATATCCTGACGCAGTCGCTGCACCGCGACGAGCGCGTCTGCCGCATCACGAGGTCCATCGTATGCCTGAGCCTATAAGACCACGGTGCCCTAAGATAATAGCAACCTCAACTGAACGGTAACAATGGGGGGCAAGTGGACGGTCCGGTCATCGGCGATGAAGAGAGAAAGCCGTCAGACTGACGCCTAACTGATCTCCAGCAAGTTTTCATCTCTACACACGGCTAAACAGCGATACTATTCGAGGATTAGTTGGAGTGGGGGTTGCGCTCGAATACGTTCTAACAGGCGCTCTTTTAACCGTGGATCAGAGCGGGCGGCCTCTATGAGGTTGTTAAGTGCCGTCCGCACGTCATTCCGCACGTCATTAATAAAGGGAATAAAATTCAGGATTACAGTATCATCACGAGGCGGTGCCTTTTGAGCGGGGATTAGATTACCCTCCCCATGCCCAATCATAATTGATCCAGTCCGACCGTGCCCACCGGGTTCGCCATACAAGCTGAAGGCATGTGCCAAACCACATCTGAGAGTGCGATACATCTGCTCTGGCAAGTCATTGGAGCCATTTCTATAGGTGAACTGGGAATATGCTTCTGGGAAAAATTTATTAATGAAAATCGTGAAATATTCACGGCCTGATTGCCATTTTAATTCTTCTTTTCTTTTGACTTTGACTTTAATCTTGGTAAGGGAAGCAAGATAATCCAAGGATACCGACAGCCCTACAAAATCCCATGCAGTGCCGCGACTGTCTCGTTCAAGTTCATTAAATCGCTCGTGCATATAACTTTTAAATTTTTCGAGTTCATCATTGTTTTCTGAATTCATAATTCCAAGCTTACTATTTTGGTTTTAGAGTAGATAAAATTTCGTGTTTCAGTGGCCAGTGAGGCCGAGTCTGTTTCGGAAACGTCAGTGTAACAGGTTTACGGCCGATATGAGAGTCGAAAGCGGCAGCTTCTGCTGCCTTCTTAACCGAGCGCCTCAGACGCCAGATGCGCAACTGCCCGCTGAGTTTCCGGAGCAATCCCATCTTCGATAAACCAGACTGCGGACAGGCCGCTCCAAGCATGAATCCATCGCAACAGTCTGACAGGCTCAACACCCGTATGTGAGCTGACAAGCCTGATCCTTTGCTCGAACCTTTGTGGAGAAATAGCGTAGGGGCGCTGTGAATCCGCAAGATCGGGATTCAGAAATAGAGCCGCAAAATCAGCGGCCCTTTCCCCATAAAGGCCCTTCGGGTCGATCGCGCGCCAACCTCGCGCCCCAAAATCCAGAACGTTGCCGTGATGGAGGTCTCCGTGCAAGACGAGTTGCTCCTGTGGATCACTTAATAGCGTGTGGGCCTGACGGTCGCAGTCTTTCAACCATTCTGCGTTGTTCGAGGAGAAACCGAGCAAGTCAGCGAACCAGCTTTTCAAAGACCGCATTTCTTCATGCTGTAATCGTGAAGATGAGTGCAGAAGTTCCGCTGTCTCACAAAGATTTCGCGTTGCTTCATTGTCTAAGCCTGCGTAAACGAGGTCGGCGAAAGTGCGACCGCTAATTGCTCTTTCCAGAAGAAGAGCGCCTCAATCATGTTCCATAACTGCGGCAACACCCTGCCCATTCCACAGTGTCATGAGATGATTGCCGCGAAGTTCATCGGGGTCAGAAGTTACTTTCAACATAGCCGGGGAGCCATCGCGGGTGACCGGCACCAAGTAGGAACTTGCTGTCCGAACAGGCGCGCCATCGGCAACTAGATGCCAGCGTGACATATAAACGGTAGCCGCCGAAGCAAGGGCAGTATGGTGCTTGGTACCGGGCATGCTAGGAGCATATAACTCTCATTCGGTGTCCGCTATTGGGAAACGCTTGAACCACGCGCTACGACTGGCATGCGGGCGGAAGGAGCCATCCCCCAACGATCTGGGTAGTCTGTTACGATTTAATTGCTTTTTAGCCTGCGAGGACGGAATTTTTTGCCTTGCGTTCGGCAAGGGATTCCGAGGGGCTGGAAAGCCCGGTGTCCGGCGAGTTATCCGCATATTCCGGAATTTTCCTATTGGCTTTCGGGTCGTATTTCTTACCTCCCACAAAGAGATTTAGTTTGTCGGTGCTAGATGGAGGATGTAATTGGAAAAAAACATAAAAGATGGTGACGCAGAACAACTACTGCCGCGGCAGATCAGGTTGGTTCAGTCCCTCGCTGATTTCCAGATGGCATGCAGTGCCATGGAATTTATATGTGAACTTGACGAAGATCGCCTCGTTACTCGCGTCGAGCGACGGCGCTATCGATGTTTTGAAGACACCGCTGTAATTGCCTATGGGCGCGCCTTCACAAATGCTAATAATTTGCCTTTGCTTAGTTTTAAACAGATCAAGATTAGCCCCAGCTCTGACGAACGTGCTCTGCATGAGCGACTGTTAGAGCGGCGCAACAAGGTCATAGCTCACTCCGATGCTGATCGGCAGCGCATTAGCTTCACAACCGAATGCTTCAGTTTGGAAAACAAGCTGGTAATGATGCCACGTTGGGACTTCGACGATGCGCTGGAATTTTTTGCTGAGCGGGAGGCGTTGGTTGCGTGGTTTGGCACCCTTATGTCGGCGACTAGCAAACGTCTATTTGAACAAGTGCAAAGCATGTCGGAGATACGCTTCGTTCGTGATCATACTTTGATTGTAAGTTCCGGCGCAGAAGAGGGCTAGGAGTCAAAGGTACTATGTATTCGCCTACGGACTAAGATCACTAATTAATCGGGCACAAGGCCAATACGTTACCAAAATCCTAAGCCTAGCGTGAGGAAATGTAATAGATCACAGCGGGGTGTGAGCCACCTCTCGGCAGGAAGAAGTAATGCGGGTGTTGCTCGCCAATATCCCCAGCTACTTTATGATGGTCGTAACGGGGCTGCGTGGCCGGTCGTAAACGAAAGTCCACTTTTGAGACGGGCTCCAAAGAGCTTGAGCGTCCGGCATGAGGCGTAAGCGGAAGTTCTGGGTCTGTTTGCATGGTTTCCGGCGTGTCTGCACGGGCCGGCAACTCTATCATTAATTTCTGCATTTTTATCGCGATTAAGTGGTTTTTGCGTCGACAAAAAAGGCAGTCAGCTGCGGATTATCATTATCTTCTGGTTTTCGACAAATGTCGAAATACCTTAATTATGTTAGTCAATATTCTTATATTTCAGCATGTTAGTGATACCCTTAATTATGGGAAGGTCCCTTATTGATGCGAAAAAAGCCCATAATTAGGAGACAAAACGCGACCGCATGTTTATCAACGCACGGGTCTGCTTCCGCCTACATCTCGGTCGTTTGGACCACAAGATTATTTGTCAAATAGCGGACATCAGCGCTTCAAAGCCTCGTTGTAGAGCTTGTCTGGATTTCACTGATTACACCTATTGAATGATTCCAAGACACAGGCAGTCCCCCCATGGACGTTACGGTGAAAATTTCGGCGATACGGACTTTTGATCGGATCATATGACAAGCACATCCTTATATCCTTGTCATACTGCCCCATAGTATGAAAGGATACTCAAGGGCAGTATATTCGGAGTAAACGTTTCGTGCCGCACACACCAGCTGAGAAAAAGCGCGTTCTGACCCGCGTGCGCCGTATTCGCGGGCAACTTGATGCGCTGGAACAGGCTCTGGAGAAGGGGGCTGATTGCGGTCCGGTACTGCAACAGGTTGCGGCTATCCGGGGAGCGATCAACGGATTAATGGCCGGTGTCCTCGAAAGCCATCTGCGGGAAGAATTTGTTGAGTGTGCCGGTGATCGTGATGCTGCCAGTGGTTCGATCGAGAATGTGGTGTCACTCGTTCGATCCTATCTCCGGTAATGCCCTCGATGCTGGCTGATAGGTTATTTGGAGAAAAAATCATGAAATCACGGGCCGCAGTTGCTTTCGAGGCGGGTAAGCCCCTTGAGATTGTCGAGATCGATGTAGCGCCTCCTCGTGCTGGTGAGGTGCTCGTGCAGATCACGCATACGGGTGTGTGCCACACTGATGCGTTTACCCTGTCAGGGGATGATCCCGAGGGACTGTTCCCAGCCGTTTTGGGTCACGAAGGCGCGGGAATTGTCATCGAGGTCGGAGAAGGCGTAACCAGCGTTGCCCCCGGCGACCATGTCATTCCGCTTTACACGGCGGAATGCGGTGAATGTCTGTTCTGTAAGTCGGGAAAAACCAATCTCTGCATTTCAGTGCGCGCCACACAGGGTAAAGGTGTGATGCCGGATGGCACGACACGCTTCTCCTACAAAGGTCAGCCGATCCATCATTACATGGGGTGTTCGACGTTCAGCGAATACACGGTTGTCGCCGAGGTTTCTCTGGCAAAAATCAATCCCGCATCCAATCCAGGGCATGTCTGTCTGTTGGGATGTGGCGTCACCACAGGGATTGGTGCGGTACACAACACGGCCAAGGTGCAGCCGGGAGATACGGTTGCCGTCTTCGGTCTGGGCGGGATCGGTCTGGCGGTCATTCAGGGAGCGCGACAGGCAAAGGCTGGCCGGATTTTCGCTATTGATACCAACCCGGAAAAGTTTGAACTTGCCAAAGCATTCGGCGCCACGGAATTCCTCAACCCCAAGGATTATGACAAACCGATTCAGCAGGTTCTTGTGGAAATGACCGGCTGGGGTATTGATCATACATTTGAATGTATCGGAAACGTCAACGTCATGCGCGCGGCGTTAGAAGCCGCGCATCGTGGGTGGGGGCAGTCGATCGTCATCGGGGTGGCAGGGGCCGGTCAGGAAATTTCGACCCGTCCCTTCCAGCTTGTGACGGGGCGTTCGTGGCGCGGCTCGGCTTTCGGTGGGGTCAAGGGACGCAGCCAGCTTCCCGGCATGGTCGAAGATGCCATGCGTGGCGATATCGAACTTGCGCCTTTCGTAACCCACACCATGCCGCTCGAAGACATCAATACGGCCTTCGATCTGATGCATGAAGGAAAATCCATCCGTTCCGTCATTCATTTCTAAGGTCTGCGTCTCACCGCGCAACATCATTTCCAATGGTTGGAAATTACAGGAGAACGATCATGGCAGTTATTTCCGGTGACGGTGTTTTCTCTCACGTTTTTCTTGGGGCAGTGGATACTGCGGTATCCGCGAAATTCTATGACGCCGCGCTTGCGGCTCTGGGCATAAAAAACCTGGGGCCGTTCGGGCATGGGTGGATTCTGTATGGCCGCGAAAAGCCAGCCTTCATCATTGCACGTCCAGGCAACGGTGAAGCGCCCTCAAGCAACGGTGTCACCATCGGTTTTGCAGCAGCGACACCCGCCGAAGTGGAGGCTTTTCATGCCGCAGGTCTTGCCAATGGGGGAACCGATGAAGGCGCACCCGGCCCGCGAAGCCACTTACCGGGCGCTTACGCTGCCTATCTCCGGGATCCGGCAGGGAACAAGATCTGCAGTTATACCTTCACGGACGGTAACTGACATGCGCAAAAGGCAGTGAGAGCCATGGAACGCAAGGAAACACACGCCTCTTTTGGGGGTGTGCAGGAAGTCTGGCGACACAAGTCCGTGTCGTTGGGTGTGGAATCAAACTTCGCGATCTACCTGCCGCCGCAGGCAAAAACTGAAAAGGTTCCCGTTCTTTACTGGCTCTCCGGTCTGACATGTACGGAGCAGAATTTCATTGGCAAGGCTGGCGCGCAACGCGTGGCCGCAGAACTGGGCATCGCCATTGTCGCGTCGGATACCAGTCCACGGGGCGTGGGTGTGGCTGATGACGATGCGTACGATCTTGGACAGGGTGCCGGATTTTACCTCAATGCGACGCAGGAGCCGTGGGCTGCGCATTATCGGATGTATGATTACGTCGTCACGGAACTTCCTGCGCTGATTGAGGCGAGCTTTCCGGTTACGCAGCAGCGAGGCATTGCGGGACATTCGATGGGTGGATTTGGCGCCATCATGATCGCGCTGCGTAATCCTGGCCGCTATCGTTCTGTGTCAGCCTTTTCACCCATTGTGGCGCCAACGCAGGTACCATGGGGTGAAAAAGCATTCAGTGCTTATCTGGGTCCGGATCGTGCCAGTTGGGCAGCCTATGACCCGCTTGAACTTGTGCGGACAGCGAAGGAAAGACTGCCTGTTCTGATAGATCAGGGTCTGGCGGACCAGTTTCTGAAAGAACAGCTCAGACCAGAACTGTTCCAGGAAGCCGCACAGAATGCAGGGCAGGAACTCATCCTGAATCTTCGTCCTGATTACGATCACAGTTATTATTTTATAGCCAGTTTCATTGCAGATCATCTCAGACATTTCGTGAGTAAACTAGGATGAACAGATTGTCAGATTTTTTGGATCCGCGCTTTTCTGGCTTCGGGTGGAGACGAAATCTGTTAGGGGCGTCTTGGAAACTGTGGAATTAACTGGCGGCTTTCTGCATCTTTTGTCCGGAAGCAGACATTCCGTTTGCCCCTCAGAGCCGACATGGAGTGAGTCCTCGGCGTGAAATAAGCCCGACTAAGAACGGGCTTATTTTAACCTAATTAGAGGACTCGTTTTAACCCGAATAAGGGCATTTTCGCGGGGTTGAACGGCGCGAAAACGAGGATTCTCCTAATTGAGGAATTTCGACAACGGGGCCTTTTTTTATGACCTCCCACCTAGTTGCGATAAGTGGAATTAACGCAAGTAGGTATGGGGAAGGAGGTTGTTTTTTGGAAAAAGACGTAGTTTGAAACTAACTACGAAATGAGGTAACTCCCACTTCCTCGTTGGGATTCCATATTGCGCAGTTTGGTACAGAATGGTATATATCATTGGTATCTACTAAAGAGAGGCGAATATGTCCGATACAGCCAAAATTTTTATGACCGGTCGCAGCCAGGCTGTTCGGCTCCCCGCCGCTTACCGCTTTGACACATCAGAGGTCACCATCCGCAGAGACCCCCGTACCGGCGATGTCATTCTCTCGCCTCGACCCGAGGGATGGAGCGAGACACTCTCTGCCATTCGTAAGGCCAAAGGGGCTGATCTTTTCCCTGAAGGTCGTAGCCAGGACCAACAGGACCGGAATCCATTTTCTGAGTGCCTGCCGTGATTGCTTATATGTTCGATACCAATACAATAAGTGACATTATACGCGCTGACGAGAGAGTGCTCTTACACGTCGAGGCCCTTGATCCAGACCAGTGTTGTGTCTCGGCCGTAACCGCCGGAGAAGTTGCTTATGGGCTGGCCAAACGCCCATCGGCGACCCGCTTACAGCGTCTGACACGCACTGTGATGGATCGGCTGACCATACTGCCCTGGAATAATGACGTGGCGGAGCATTATGGGAAATTACGAGCAGAGCAAGAACGGCGCGGTCAAATTCATGGGTCTTTAGACCTCATGATCGCAGCGCATGCCCTGACGGAACATCTGATGCTAGTGACCAGTGATCACGCCTTTTCTCAAGTTCGGGGGCTTACTGTGCGGAATTTCCGAAATTCTTGAGGAATGAACACCGACTTCATACCTCTCACAGCAAACCGGGCTCAGAACATCGCATTAACAGCAAATTGCGGTGACACCTGAATGCTTTTGTTATGTCCTGCAAAATAGAATGCTGATCCTACGATCACTCCCCAATTTGCATTCCAGTTATATTCAAATGCAGGTGCGATCTGCCAGTCTGTTCCGGCTGCTCCGGTCTTATGAATGTACGTGCCGTTCTTATCATGACCACGCAAGGTAGAGCCATTCGACCAGTCGTGCGCAATATCCATGGCCAGAACCCATTTCTGGCTTAAACCATATTCCAGAGAGAAACCCGTCTGGCCACTCATCCCCGGCTGGCCGCGACCACGAAAGCCATAGGCTGTTCCATAGCTGGTGGTATCAACAAGTTTGGCTGATGTCACAGCACGGCGAAACCAGTTCCATACCCGCAGACGCAATTCATGGTTGCCCGGCAAAGTGTAAGTTGATTGCTCTGTCAAAGCCGTGCGGAAAACGTAGGCACCACTTCCTACCCCATCCTGCTTATCACCGAGCTTTGTATAATCTCCGGTCGGGAAAACCATGCCCACGAACAGATTAAATGCTGGAATATAACGCTTAGGGTTCGGTCGTACCAGACGATAGATCAGATCAACAGGCACATCCCCTGTTTTGGGGCCATGAGAATGACCTTCTGCATGTTTCCATCCATAATCTACAATCGTATGCACCTGAATACTGAAATCTGGGGAAATACCGTATTTCCAAAGCGTAGAGTTTGAAAACATACGTTGTAAGGGATGCGCCGCAGGTAAGGTCCGCCCATGGGGTCCAAAACTTCCTAAATGATGTGGTCCCGTCCGTTCGGACAGTTTTGTGGGCTTGATAAGCTATACCCGGTTGTTGTTATGCCGCCCTTCTGACGGCGTTGCTGTTGGCCATCTGTGAATTGCCCCGGGTTTTGTGGAGACGTTTTTTATCTGATTTAAGCGGCTAATGCATGTGATTTCTGTTGTGCATAAAAGCGTGCCTCAGCTTCTGCTGGCGGGATGTTT
>NZ_JBNIEW010000019.1:0-15971 GCF_050106715.1 Acetobacter sp. AAB5 | reverse complement strand
CGCGCTGTTATCCGCCGCACCAGAAACATTTACCCCAGAAACATACCCGTTACCGCCAACAACAAGCGTGCCTTCCGAATCCCCACTAATCTTAATATCCGTCGCAGAAGCACCGTCTGAAACTTGCAGACTTCCGCCTGCTGTCATTGTGACGTCTGTGAGGCTGGCAGACTGAACCGCACCGATAGATGCACCGGAATTTACCGTAACAGAAGAACCTGACCCGCCCATAAAAAGAACATTGGCGCCTGTATCTGCTGTTAAAGCAGATACACTACCACCGTCAGTTTCATATGTAGCGCCGTTCTGGACAGTTACGTCCTGCACATTCCCCGCATAACTTTCAGCCTGTCCCTTACTTTCTATAGTAAGGCTTGTAATGGTTGCTGTATTTTCTAGATTTCCACCACCTTGAACCGTTACGCTGTTCAGGCTTCCCCCGGCATTCTCTAAGAGGCCACCATCTTCCACAACGGCACTTTGCATTGTGGACAGATTCTGCACCTCCCCCTGATCGGTCACACTGGATATGTTGCCAAGATTTATAACTGAACCCGCACTTTGAACGGTCAGACCTACAATAGTATCCGTTACTGTAAGCGATTCACCGCTCGTCACAACAACATTTGAAGAAGTATTATTATCTTCAGACATAAATATACCCTCGTCAGACACTTCATATATAAATGAATGTTATTTCTACATTAACTAAAATGATACAGCACATTTTTTAGATTATTACCAACACCATTTCGACATCTCTGATCGTTTGTTCTGTCGTAACTAGACATATACATTCAAATTGATGCGAGGTATTCGCATGTTTTAAATCTCTACAGAAAATCTTCATGACCAAAGGCATTCACAAATACTGTAATTCAGTAAAAATTACATAAATGCCGCTTCTTGGATTCTACAGCCTATTATTAAGTATTTTCGATTATGTGTTGTTGGGCTAAGTTGGTGAACAAAAACCAATAGCTCTCATATTGAGCACAAGCAGAATGTTGTAACTGGAAACTAAAGAAAGCTTATCTTACCCAAGCGCATTACTTAGCAGAATATATTTAAACGATTATTTTGGTGTGGGAAAATGTCTTTTTGGCGGAGAGAGAGTCAATCAAAATTCTTAGATAGTATTTTGATTCAAATATATTTTATATTACATGTCCTTACAAAATACCCCACTTTATACCCCAGAATTCTTGTTGCTAAATAACGCGATAATCAGATGGTGGCGGGGATAAGATTTCTTCTCAAGTTGCGACAATCACAAGATAGGAATAAAGCGGGATTAATATACTGTTTCGATGCACTTTTTCTGCATACGCCTGATCCCTTACTGCAATCAATGAATTCCTTCCCTCCTAGAATGGAGGACTTATTTATTCGAAGCTGTGTCCGCTTGCGCCCTCATGTCAGATATCCAAACGGTTATGATGCCTGTCCGAAAGCTGGAGGGTTCTAAAAACCCTCTTTTCCGCCTGTGTAAAAATCGTAACACATTGATATTGCTACTATTGGAAAAATCAAAATAGGGGTTTTTAGAACCTTCCATTGTTTTGGATCGGAAACCATACGTTTATATCGTGCAGCAATCCCGTTCTATGTTTTGCTGGCCTTTCCGCCCTTTCTTCCATAATGGTGATGGCTATCCTTGTCACGCGCCATCCGTGACACCGTGCTCTCACTGATTCCAAACGCAGTGGCAATAGATTTCAGGGATTCTCCGCCCTGCCGTCGATCAATGATCTCGCGCTTTTGTATTTCTGTAATCCGGGATGGCCGCCCCATGTGTTTGCCTTGTTCAATGGCGCGCGCGCGTCCTTCTGATGTGCGTGTACGGATGAGATCACGCTCCACATCCGCTAAGCCACCGAGAACTGCAAGCATAAGCCGACCTGTACTTGTGCTGGTGTCAGTCCAAGGCTCAGCCAACGAATAAAACTGAGCCTTGCGCTCAGTAATCGTTTTTACGATGGAGAAGAGATCAAATGTACTACGTGCCAGACGATCTAGACGGGTAACCACTACGATCTGGCCGGGCTTGAGGCTGGCAAGTAATTTACGCAGTTCGGGGCGGGCAGTATCCGCACCACTTGCCTTCTCGCGGTAGATGCGGCGACATCCAAATTCCTTGAGCGTTTTTAGTTGAAGTTCGAGAGTCTGCCCAACTGTGCTGACACGGGCATATCCCACTTTACGACGTGTAATCTCTGCTTTCATTCAGGCTTAAACATCCGGAAACGTTCAAAAGTTTCTTGCACAAATTTTGATTTGCGCAAAAGCAGATGCTTGCCATTACGTCATGTAAAGTCGCGTAAATTACTTACCAAATCAATACCGTTTAAGCAACATAAACATACATTGTCAGAAAAAATATACCTTCAGGGAATTTGCGCAAATCAAGAGTTCTGAAAACTTATCTTGAGGGAAGGTTTCTGAGGTTATGGCAAGCGAAAGCTATTCAAATGACACCGTGACATACACGCTCACACCTGGGTTTCTAACGAACACAGCTGTGATTACCGATGCCGCAGGCAATACACTCGCAACAGTAACAGCGCCTGGAATTAACTTTCTTACCGGCACCTCCAGTGAGCTTATTCCTGTTGATGTTGGTGGAGGCTCTTTTGTGTCGGTTCCTGGCTCTCAGGGAGGATTTAACTTTCTTATAAATGCGTTATCCGCCAATTTTTTCTATATTGGAGGAGAAACGACAGTTACATTCGCTGTTAGTGCAGTCACCGGCCAAACATTTGACGTGTACGGGGGAAATCTAACATTTTCCAGCGGCCTGGTTGCTTCGGCTCTTTCCGGAAGCACCATCAATATTGGATATGGCGGGACGTACTCATCCGGGGTAAATCTGGCTAGTATTCTTAATGGCTCGACGATCAATTTCACCACAGGTGGTGGCACGCTGATCCTCAACGCGGGGGGAACCTTATTAGATCTGACTGCCAGTACAATTACCGGGTATGATCCGGCTAAAGACACAATTGAACTGCAAAATACGACACAACCCATTTCAGGTTACGTCATTGCTGGTACCGGTACGTCGCGTACTATTACGCTTATGGATGCTGGCGGGAATGCAATTGCCAATTATACTGTAACACTCGCAGATGGTGCTAACGTTCCTGCGGGGGTTTATAATAACGCCGTAGATTCAACCGATTTAACAAAAAATCCTCTTGATATTACTTATTCTGGTGGCAATACTTATATCGGTGCCTGCTTCTTGGCTGGCAGCATGATTCGCACATCATCAGGTGATGTCGCAGTTGAAGACATTCGTATTGGTGATGCAATCGTTGCTTTTGACTGGCGGAATAATACGGACATTGTACGGCCTGTTGTCTGGGTTGGTAAAGCTCATGTCAACGTTCGTCATGGTCTGGCGGATGATGAAGCAGGCTGGCCTGTACGTATCCTGAAAGATGCTATTGCCGACGGCGTTCCTTACAAAGATATGCTGATTACGGCAGAACATTGCCTGTTCTTTAAAGACCGGTTTGTACCAGTGCGTATGTTGGTCAACGGTGTTTCCATTTTCTACGACAAATCGATTTCATCTTACGATTACTATCATGTGGAAACAGAACGTCACTCCGTCATCACAGCCGATGGTATGCTGACCGAAAGCTATCTTGATACCGGTAACCGATCTTCTTTCCGACAGGAAGGCAAAGTTGCTACTCTGCGTGGAGCAGTTAAAAGCTGGAAAGATGATGCTGGAGCCCCGTTGGATGTTGAGCGTTCTTTTGTGGAGCCTCTGTTCCGTGCTCTGGAATGGCGGGAAAACAGCGTTTCTGGTTGCTATGTGCCTGAAGAAAAATTGGAAATAACCAACGATCCTGATTTGCGCCTCATCACAGATACAGGTGCCGTTGTGCGTCCGATGCGCAAGACGGCGCACCAATACAGCTTCATGCTTCCGCCTGATACGCAGTCTGTTCGGATTGTCTCGCGTGCAAGCCGTCCTTCTGATGTGATTGGTCCATTTGTAGATGATCGACGTCGCATGGGCGTAGCTGTATCTGACGTGCATCTATTATGTGCCAAGAGGTCTTTTGAAATTACCTCTCACCTACAGACACAAAAGCCCGAAGGCTGGTACGACACAGATTGGACGGATTGCGCGTGGACAAATGGTGATGCTGTACTCCCTCTGGGAGATCACCTTACCCACGGCAAAATGGGCATTCTTTCCCTCATCATCCGGGCGGCAGGACCGTATCTGATGACAGAAAAAGAAGCCATTTTATCCAAAATCGGCACAGCTTAATTCGTGCAATTTCTGATTTTTCCCAGAAAAATCAAAGGTTTTATTTAGATAAACAGCTGACTTATTATTTTTACAACCAAGAAAGATATTTCTTATGACTACAACAGATATAGGATTTGGCGGAAGTCAAGATGGTACAACAGTCTTATCTGGCGATACTTTAAATGTTCACGGTGCGACAGTAACCAATACCACTGTTAACGCTGGTGGCAGCATGGATGTTGCCATGGCAAGTAGTGGCTGGACAACAAGTGCTGGCTCTGCTGTGAACACAACAGTTCAGGCAGGAGGCAGCGCCCTTATCAATTCCGGTTCTTTTGAAATTGTCTCAGCTGGACAAGATACTGGTGTCACAATCGGTGAGAATGGAAAACTCATTGTTGAAAATGGAGGTACTGCTCTAGCTGACACAATTTTGGCCGATGGGTCCGCTATTGTAAGTGCTGGGGGTACAACTACAAGCAATTCTATTTATGGTTCCCAAATCATTAGTTCAGGAGGAACTGGCAACCAAGACATTGTAGAAAATGGGGGCAACCTTCTCGTAAGCGGTGGAACCGTCTCTGGAACAGAGATTGAGTCAGGCGGCACCATTTCGGTGTTAAATGGTGGTTGGACCAATGCTTCGGCCATCAATCTTGTTGTTGATGAAGGTGCAACCGCTGATATTGGTTCGGGTGGCGTTGCTATTATAGACAATGCAACTGTTCGGTCTTTAACCATTAATGGGAATGGTAGTGCCATTATTAATGCCGGTGGCATAATGTCTGATGCCACCATTAATGGGGGTGGTAGTGCCATTATTAATGCCAGTGGCATAATATCTGGAGGCACATTATCAGGCACCTATTCTGATATTTACGTCTCAGCAGGTGGGATTGCTTCTGGCGTTACTGTTGAGAATGCTGGTGTTTTAAGTGTTTATACAGGTGGTTCTGGAGTTGCCAATACCATTGAAGCTAATGCTTCAGCATTCATTGCGAATGGTGGTGTAACGTCAAATAATATTATTTATGGTTCTCAAACCATGAGCGCAGGTGCCTCTGGTTTTGCAGATACTGTAGAAAAAGGTGGCAAGCTTTGGGTCAGCGGTGCTGTTATTAGTAACACGCAAATTGACAATGGTGGCATAGTTTCTGTTACATCTTCTGGAAGTATCTTAGGCAGTGCTACAAATCTTGTAGTCAATGAAGGCGCAACAGCTGAGATTGATTCGGGTGGCGTTGCAATTGCAGATAATGCAACCGTTCAATCTCTCACCATAAATGGTGGCAGCGAAAATGTCTTAGCAGGAGGGATTGCTCTATCCAATACTATTAGTAACGGAGGGCAAGTTACCATTCAGGATGGTGGTCTCCTCTCTGGGGGCATGGCACAAGATACCAATACAACAATCACAGTTTTAAACGGTGGGGTCGCTGCTAGCGCTACAATTCAGAGTAATGCTGCCCTTATCGTATCCGCTGGGGGGAGTGCACAGGATAACGTCCTAAGTAATAATGCCAGCGCCACCATTTTAGGTCAGGCGCTGGATAACACCTTTGGTGAGGGTGCCCGCGCCACTATTTCGAAAGGTGGTCTCATCTCTGGCGGCACATTGTCAGGTACCTATTCTGATATTTACGTCTCAGCAGGTGGGATTGCTTCTGGCGTTAATGTTGAGAGTGCTGGTGTTTTAAGTGTTTATACAGGTGGTTCTGGAGTTGCCAATACCATTGAAGCTAATGCTTCAGCATTCATTGCAAATGGTGGTGTAACGTCAAATAATATTATTTATGGTTCTCAAACCATGAGCACAGGTGCTTCTGGTTTTGCAGATACTGTAGAAAAAGGTGGCCAGCTTTGGGTCAGCGGTGCTGTTATTAGCAACACGCAAATTGACAATGGTGGCACACTTTCCATCACTTCAGGAGACAACAATACAGCTGCCAGTGCGGTAGAACTTCATGTTAATGATGGCGGTAGCGTTGTTGTAAGTGCTGGTGGGAATGTTACGAATATCCATACCACAGGATCAGGTAGTGCCGTTTTCACGGCAGGTGCTTCTTTAACCATTTCTGAAGACAGTGATCTGACGCATGTCAGTTTACAAAATGGTGCATCAGCAACGCTTACTGACAAAGCCCAGATCACAGGCCTTTCAGTACTGTCTGGTGTAACTGTAGATATTAATTCTGGTGCGACCACAACATCAGCCCTCGTATCCGGCTACCATGCCATACTGAATGTTGCAGAAGGCGGGAGCACAACAGGGACTATTTTGTCAGGAACCTCTGATCGCGATCATGATGGTGTTGAAAGTGTTCTTGCTGGTGGCTCTACCTCCAACACACAGGTTGATCAATGGGGCATTCAAGTCGTAGAAGGCGGCACGGCGCTCAATACCACTGTTTCATCTGGTGGCGAACTAGATGTCCATGATGGTAATGCACTGTCTGCTCTTATAAACGATGGTGGATCAGCCAATATTTCTGGTGGATCAGCGACAGATTGGAACATTAATGACGGTGGTATTGTCAACGTCAGTGCCGGTGGAACAATTATTAACGCCCACGTCAATACAGGTGGAAGTGTTAACGTCTATGAAAGTGGTCTCGCCATTGCATCTAGCGGAGTTCTTTCTGGGGTAACGCTCTCTGGAGGTGACGTCTATGTTTCTGCTGGCGGCATAGCGGTTAATACAACTGTAGTTAGTAGCGGGCAAGTCATTGTAGATAATGGCGGCAGCGCTGTTGCAAGCGGTACATCATTAGCAAATGTCACCGTTCATGCAGGCGGAACATTGGTTGTTGATGGATCAGAATCTGACAACAGTCTGACTACTGTTACCAATGCCTCTCTTGAATCTGGCAGTTACCTACTTTTCCCTGAACTCACAACAGGTGATTACAGTGTTACTGTTGTTGGCAACACTCTTGATGTCATGAGCGGTGGTAAAACTGTTGCTAGCGTCCAATTGGCAAATAACGATTATAATGGTGAGGGTGATAGTTTTACAATTGTATCCAATACATCTGGGTCTGCATTTGAAGTTATTGTCTGTTTCCTCACAGACTCTATGATCGCAACGCCTCATGGAGAAATTGCTGTTCAAAATCTACAGATTGGTGAGGAAATTTATGTTTACGTTCATAACCAGTCGATAATCCGTAAAATCAAGTGGGCTGGACATGCACACACAACAGTAAAGCCTGAATTGCCAGATGATGAAGCTGGCTGGCCCGTACGTATTCTCAAGGATGCCATTGCCGATGGCGTTCCGTATAAAGACATGCTGATTACTGCTGAACACTGTCTGTTCTTTGATGGAAAGTTTATCCCTGCACGTATGCTGGTCAATGGACGATCAATTTTCTACGATAAATCCATTACCTCTTATGACTATTATCATATCGAAACAGAGCAACACTCCGTCATCATGGCGGATGGTGTGTTGACTGAAAGTTATCTGGATACTGGCAACCGTCACTCCTTCCGTCAAAAAGGAACAATTATTCAGTTTGGAGGCAAAACCAAAACCTGGGAAAAAGATGCAAGTGTACCTCTCTGCGTAGAACAATCTTTTTCTGAACCACTGTTCCATGCAATTGAACAACGCGCAGATAGTGTAGAAGGGGCGGCACCCAAATCAGAACCAGTTACTCTGATATATGATCCTGATGTGTATCTGTTGACCCAATCGGGACAATCAATTCGTCCTATGCGTCATCAGAGATCACGTTACAGCTTCTTATTGCCGCCTCGCACGACATCTGTTCGCATTATGTCTCGCGCAAATCGTCCTTTTGACGTTATTGGACCGTTTGTAGATGATCGTCGTTATATGGGGGTTGCTGTCGCCGATATCCATTTATGCGTTGCAAACTCTACACACCTGATTACCAGCCATCTACAATCTGAAAAACCAGATGGTTGGTATGAAACGGACTGGACCGATTGTGCATGGACCAATGGCAATGCGTTTTTGCCACTAGAAAGCGATCAATTACAGAAAAATATGGGGCTGCTTTCTCTCACAATACGGGCTGCAGGTCCTTATGTCGCTCAAGACTGTATAGATCATAAAAAATCTGTGCAATCAGCTTAAACATTCAGACTCCCTCTTGTTTTACAAGAGGGAGTTCTTTCTTGTATTCATTACAATAAGTTCAAGATCACAATGACAGACACAATTACATCTGATGTTTCTTCGGCTTCAGAGAAAACACCAGCTCAATCATCTCCTATCAATAAAGCATATATTCCTCCTCCGCCTGCTCCATTACAGGCCGGTCCAGAAGGCATTTTATTCGATTTCAATCTTGGGGCCCGTATTATGCTTCCGCCACGTTTCGAAGGAAAATGGCGTATTACACTGCGTGATTTTGATACGGGCAATATTTTATTCCAAAATGAAAATACAGGAGCTACGGTCCAGTCAGCAAAACGCTATTATGTCAAATTCCATATAGAAGTTGATGAAATTCATGACAATGGCAATGTAAGGGAAGTCTTTCGACATACTTTAGACTGCCAGAACCAGAAAGTTGTCATTCAATTTCCTGTTGGAACTTTGGGCGATACATTGGCATGGTTTCCGTATGCAGCAAAATTTGCACACAAGCATCAGGCTCATGTGACATGCATCATGTCCAACCTTATCATTCCTCTTTTTGAAAAATCTTATCCTGAACTAATATTTTTAAGCTCGGAAGAAGCACGAGAACAGGATATCTTCAGTAACAGCTATGCTATGTACTGTATGGGGTTGTTCTTTGATGATGTTGCATGCAATCAACAACCAACAGACTTTCGCTTTGTTGGCCTGCATAAAACTGCGGGCTATATTTTGGGAGTCAATCCGGAAGAAGAAGCACCCAAACTTACCTTACCAGATGAAACACGTCCGATAGCCGAAAAATATGTCTGTATTGCTGTGCAGGCTAGCACACAGTGTAAATACTGGAACAATCCCACTGGATGGATGGAGGTTGTTGCCTATCTCAAAGAGCAAGGTTACCGGGTCATCTGTATTGATCAAAAACCTGTACACGGCAATGGCATCGTCTGGAATCATATTCCTTATGGAGCGGAGGATCAGACAGGTAACCGACCATTAACAGAACGCGCGCGCTGGCTAAGGCATGCTGATTTCTTCATCGGCCTCAGTTCAGGCCTTGCGTGGCTGGCATGGGCTGCGGGTACACCTGTTGTGATGATCTCCGGCTTTACTCATCCTACCAATGAGTTTCATACGCCTTATCGGATTATCAACTGGCATACATGTAATTCCTGTTGGAATGACGAGCGTGAACGCTTTGATCATCATGATTTTCTCTGGTGCCCCCGTCATGCCAATACACCACGTCAATTTGAGTGTACACGTCTAATTACATCCCATCAGGTTATAGCTAAAATCAACGAAGCCATTGGTAGGTTATGATCCGCAGAGTCGTGCCGGGGCGTGGGCGGGGCATCTATTCTACCCTGATCTGCTATTCCCATAGGTCAGAATGCGATGGCTTCTGTCGCCCATGTTCAGCCATGCAGCGGATCAGCAGGACCAGTCTGCATGATCTGAATAATCTGCTCAATGATTTCCTACGCCTTATCTACGCCAAAGCCTGCTTTCTGGCCCGTAATGAACAGAAGGAGAAGCAGTTTTTTGACCGTTTTTGCTATATCCGGGTGGCTGAGCGAGTTCTGGACTTGTAACGGTTTCCGGCACTCTGTTTCTTCTTGCTGCGCCCGTCCTGCTGTGGCGTGCAACCCGGATCGAAAAGGCAGAAGAGGCTGACAGAGAACAGGACAAGCCAGAGCCTGAACTGCTGCCGCCATATGGTGACAAAAACGACTGAGCGGTATCCAGCCTCCCTTTTGGGAGGCTGGAGGACGATAGACCTCCTTTATTCACTCACGCGCTCGCCAGCGTGAAGCGGGGAGAAAGCGTCTCTTTTCTTGCCGAAAGTTCCGCCCCGGCATTCTCTCTTTCACTTCGGTAAACTTCTTTCTGCCACAGGCCATCTGCGCGACAGCTGCCTCGATGGCTTCTGTGCAGATGGCTGCCATCCAGTCCGGGTGCGCCATCATGTCGAGCCAGATCACCCGCAGCAGCGGACGGTCCGGCTGGCTGAACCAGTCCTGCTTCTCCGCCAGACGGTCCAGAGAGGCTTCCTCGACATCCGTCCGGCAGATCCGGTCGGAGCCCAGCATGCCCATCACTTCAATTGAATTGACCCGGGTTTTGTGGAGACAGCAAGACCCGTGAGGTAAGAAGAATTTATGAGTAACAAATCGAAGCGTTTTCCGCCTGAATTTCGTGAACGTGCAGCCCGCATGGTTCTGGAGGAAGAGAAGAACCATCCGTCACGCTGGTCCGCAGTGATGATGATAGCGCCAAAGCTGGGGATTCATCCTGACACACTGTCAAAATGGACACGTCTGCATGATCGCGGCTGATGCGCCTGCGGTAAGTGAGCTGTCTGAACGGGCAGGCAACTGGAACGCGAGAACCGCGAACTGCGGCAGGCTAATGAGATCCTGCGGAAGGCATTGGCATATTTTGCGGAAGGAGAACTCGACCGCCGCTTCAGGCCATGACGCGCTTCATTGATGAGCAACGGCAGACATATAGTGTCGGGTTAATCTGCAGGGGTCTGCCGATTGCGCCATCTGTCTATTATGCTGATTGAGCCAGACAGAAAAAGCCCTGTGTGCGTAGCCAGAAAGACAAGGAGCTGTGTCATGAAATTCGTAGAGTGTGGAATGATAATTTCTGCGTCTATGGAGTGCGTAAGGTCTGGTATCAGCTCAGACGCGAAGGATCGATGTCGCCCGCTGCACACGGTAGAGCGGCTGATGCGCCAGCATGGGACTGAAAGGTGTCATTCGTGGCAAGGGGGTCAGAACCACACGGCCAGATCCGCAACGCCCCTGCCCACAGGATCTGGGTTTCGGATTTCACTTACGTTTCCACATGGCAGGGCTTTGTATATGTCGCTTTCATCATTGATGTATTCACCCGCGTGATTGTGGGATGACGTGTTTCATCAACTGCCCATACCGACTTCGTACTGGATGCCCTGGAGCAGGCCCTGTGCCAGAGACAGCCCGAGAGGAAAGTGACCCATCATTCCGACAGGGGCTGTCAGTATGTGTCCACTCGCTACACGCAAAGACTGGCTGAAGCAGGCCTCGTTGCCTCTGTCGGAAATGTTGGGGATTCCTATGATAACACCTTGGCCGAGACCATAAATGGTCTCTACAAAACCAAACTCATCTATCAGCAGGGGCCATGGAAAAACAGAGAAGCTGTTGAACTGGCCACGCTCAAATGGGTGGACTGGTTCAATAATCGCCGCATTCTTTCATCCATTGGAAACATCCCGCCAGCAGAAGCTGAGGCTCGCTTTTATGCTCAGCAGAAATTACATGCTTTAGCCGCTTAGTTCAGATAAAAAACGTCTCCACAAAACCCGGAGCAATTCACAATCGTGAAGCGGCAGAACGCGAAGCCAGTCCATCGGGTGGTATCATTGATAGCCAGAGTATCAAGGCGCCCCATGCAAAGACACGTGGTTATGACGCAGGCAAGAAGATCGTCGGTCGGAAACGCCACATCGCAGTTGATACGGATGGCCGGCTTCTCCTGGTTCGGCTGACAACAGCCGATATTTCGGACAGTGCAGGAGGACAGATGATCCTTGATGCCATTCGTAAACGCTGGCCTTGGGTGAAGCACCTGTTTGCCGATGGAGCCTATGATCGCCTTCAGTTGATGGATAAGGCCACTTTTCTCGACTTCACAGTCGAGGTCATCCGGCGGTCAGATACAGCAAAAGAGTTTGAAATCCTGCCGCGTCGGTGGGTTGTGAAACGGACCTTCGGCTGGATGATCCGCTGGCGTCGCCTTGTGAAGGACTACGAACAGCGGATCGACGTCGCAGAGGCCATGATCCACATCGCCATGGGAAGCCTCATGTTACGCAGAAACGCTCATCCTTGAATTTCCAAAAGGGCACTTATATTATAACGATAATTTCTTTACGGGCCACCAAACATTTTCCCAACAAAAGCTGTTCCCACCATAGCAACAATACCCCAAAATATGACGCGCACGGTAGGCCGCAAAGGTGCAGCACCACCTGCACGGGCCCCCACAACTCCAAGTAACGCCAAGCTTATGAGTGAGACGACGGACACAACCCATGATACAATAGATAAAGATGAGAATAATGCAGCCAACACTGGAAGTATTGCGCCAGACGAAAATGCCCCAGCCGATGCACAGGCTGCTTGTATTGGTCGTGCAGATGTTGCATCGGAAATACCCAATTCATCACGGGCATGTGCCCCCAATGCGTCATGTTGCATCAGCTGCTGTGCAACCTTGCGCGCCAGAGCATCATCCAGCCCACGCTGGCGATATATATCAGCCAGTTCGCCAACTTCGGTATCCCAACTGCTACCAAGCTCCTGCTTTTCACGGGCAAGATCAGCTTTTTCTGAATCTGCCTGTGAACTGACAGAAACATACTCTCCTGCAGCCATAGACATGGCTCCGGCCACCAAGCTTGATATTCCAGCCAGCAAAATATTTTCTCGACTAGCATGTGCACTAGCAACACCCATAATAAGGCTAGATGTTGACAGAATACCATCATTCGCACCCAACACAGCGGCCCGCAGCCATCCCAAACGGGATGTTGCATGCGTTTCTTTCTGGCTGTTCAAGATATTATTTCCCATATTTGATTGATGTAATTTCAATCGCCTGCATTTTCTGAAAAACATTTCTTCTCAAAAGAGAGATCACAACAGAAATCATTTCATCCAGAACATCATACATCGCAAACATGACGCAAACCTGAACGTGTTACTATCAGATCTCTTCAGGCAGTAGTGTGATTTCAGGGTTTGGGAAACACAGGGAAACACTTAATCCCCGCGCAGAACCAGTAAGAGGTGATTGTAATTGCAAGTGCGCATCCATCTGTCTGGCAATATTACTGGCAATTGCTAAACCAAGGCCGCTTCCATTACTGGAACTGCCACCACGCACAAATGGGCTTGTCAGATGGGCCAATGTGTCCGGGGCCAAGGCAGGACAATCATTAATAACGTCAATACAGCCCTCAGGTTTTACCTCAACCTTTACTGGCATATCGGAAGTGCCATGCAAGAGGGCATTTTCAAGCAGATTGCGCAACAGAATACCGGTTGCGTCCATATCTCCATAAACAAAAATATGGTTAATACCCTTGGCTTTTAAATTAATACTCCGGCCATCACGTGGTAGATGCCCCAGATCATCAACCAGCACATATAATACGGCCAGCAGATCAAAACGATCTCGCCGAAAAGCAACGCCAGAAGAGGCACGTGAAAATTGTAGCAGTTTTTCAACCGTTCGGGCCAATCTGCGGGTACGATCCGCAATAATTTCCACCCGCTTATTAGCCGAAGATCCTTCAGGCAACATGCGCCCCAGCATCTGTACCTGCGCAAGCAGGGCACCAAGTGGGTTACGCAATTCATGCGCTGCGCTTGCTGCAAAAGCGCGTTCCGTAGAAAGTGCTGTTTTAAGGCGGGACAGAAGCGTGTTTACGGCATGCTGGATAGAAACCAGTTCGACCGGCAAATCAAGTGACGAAATAGGGCTTAAATTGCCACTGCCGCGAGATTGCATTTCATCATGCAAACGGTTCAAAGGCCGCAAGGCACGACGCACGATCAGACGCACCAACACCCAAATTACAGGCAAAAAGATCAGTATCGGCAAAATGGCCATAGCCGTTGCGCGCCATGTGGCCCCTCGCCGATGCAACGTGGGTTCCCCAACCAAAACACGATAAGCCGTGGCCGTAGGTGCTGCAATATAAACCCTAAACAAAGGCGTATTAGCAAAACCTGTATGAATATCAGGCACAAAAGGCTCAACCGGTGCATTTTGAGAACGCAGAACAACGTGGCTAGATTGATCAACAACCTGATACGCGAGTGTTCGTGGCCCCACATCGGGCACCCATGCCACGTTGTCTGACTGGGCTTTACGCGGCTGTATGGTGATGATACCCTGCAAACGTTCGGATACTTCCTGCAAGGAATTGTCCAGACGTTCTGTTATTTCGTAACGCGTAAAACCGGCAACTGCGATACTAAGGGCAAGAAGGCTCAGCGTGACCACGCACAGAACACCACTGACAATCCGGGTCGCAAGGCTCCAGTTTTTCATGCGTCTGCTCTATCGGTCAGGCAATAGCCCCGGCCACGAACAGTTTTTATAACCGTATTGCCAACCTTTTTACGCAGGCGACTAATAAAAACCTCGACCGTATTACTGCCAACATCCTGATCCAACGCATACAGGGCTGTATCAATCTGCTGGCGGGAATAAATGCGTCCGGGCCTGCGAGACAGCAATTCCATGATTGCCCATTCCCGTGCTGTTAACTCAAGTTCCATCTCGTTACGCGTTACGGAACGATTTTCCCGATCAATAACAATCTCGCCCATCTGGTAGCAGGTCTGCCTGCGTGGTGCGACGTACCGGCGGGCGACTGCCGCAATCCGTGCCACAAGCTCATTCAGGTCATAGGGTTTGACGATGTAATCATCCGCTCCATCGGACAAACCTGCGATCCTGTCACTGATCTGGTCTTCTGCCGTTGTGATCAGAATGGCGGTATCAAAGGAGGTGCGGCGGATCTCGCGCAGCAGATCGCGCCCATTGCCATCTGGCAACCCAAGATCCAGCAGCATGAAGTCATAATCCACAGTTGCCACGGCTGCACGCGCATCTTCCAGTGTCATGAACCAGTCCACGGCATGTCCATCCTGTCGCACACGCTCCTGCACGGCTGCCCCAAGATCGTGCTCGTCTTCCACAATGAGGATACGCATCAGTTCTGAACCTCCTCTCGCATGACACGAGCATACAGGGATGGCAGCACCAGCAGAGTGAGCAGCGTGGATGTCACCAGCCCGCCAATCACCACACTGGCCAAAGGCCTTTCCACTTCCGCCCCGGCACTTTCGGAAAACGCCATAGGAAAGAAGCCAAAGCTGGCCACCAACGCCGTAGCCATAACCGGTCTGAAGCGGACTTTTGCGCCCACAAAAGCCGCCTGCGCCACGGCCATCCCTCGCGCGCGCAATGCGGCTATTTCGCTCACCAGCACAACGCCATTCAGAATAGCCACCCCAAACAGGGCAATAAATCCAATACCTGCTGAAATACTGAAGGGCATTCCACGTAATGTCAGCATAATAATGCCACCGGTTGCAGCCACAGGCAGATTGATAAAAACCAAGAGTGCGGGCCTGATTGCGCCAAAGGTTACAACCAACAATGCAAATATCAGACCAAGGGCAATCGGCAGAACAATTTCCAGACGTTGCACGGCTGAGCGTAGGTTACGAAACTGCCCATCCCATTGCATGGTATAACCCGATGGCAAATGCACATCATGCGCCACACGCTGCTGCGCTTCGGCAACAAAGGACGCAAGATCCCGCCCTCGCACATTCGCCTGCACAACCATGCGGCGGCGCACACCAGCACGACTGATACGTGGTGTACCGTCAACTGCATGCACATGCGCCACTTGTGAAAGCATGACATTCCCCTGCCCATCCATACGCCGGACAGGCAAGGCAGCAATAGCTGTCGCTGAAGCCATATGGCGGCCGTTCAGGCGCA
>NZ_JBNIEW010000018.1:0-20752 GCF_050106715.1 Acetobacter sp. AAB5 | reverse complement strand
GTCTGGACTGTCCCTTTGCCATAAACCTAAAATATCAGGTTCTTAGGCACTGCCCGTCCAGTCTCTACACCTTCCTTGTCCTGTATTAAAGTACAAGGCTTGGCTCGGGATCGGCACAATCTGTTTTCCAGATTAAGCGTTCCCCGACTTTGAGCAGATTCACTATAATGTTTCCAATTATAGTGCCCAATTAAATAGGAATCCTGTGCTCTATCCTGCTGAGCTACGCGGACACACGCTTTTCGTATACTGAAAGAGGTTGATACGAACAAGTGATAAAACGAACAGGTCTACCGTCTCGCCTGCATGGCTGCCCGTGCAGTTAAAGTGGAAACGTACCGCCGGCACAGCAGTGCATCGGGGCTGCCTGTTTGTTTGCAGGCATATTCCAGTGCCTGTGTTTCTTCCACAGCTTTGGTAAGAGCTGGGAGAGACCACAACTCTAATGCTTTGTTAAAACTTGCTGTGCGTTTAAAAAAAACCGGGGGGCGCAGCGCTTTAACAGCATCACTCCGGCTAACCCCTGCAGCCATAGCTGCTCTTACACGGCGAAGCCTATGCAGATGCCCTAGAAAAGACCTCGCAATGGCAATAGGGCTTGTATCTTCAGCTAATGCTCTTTCTAGGGCAGTATCTGCGGCAATACGATTACCCTCTGTGGCTGCAAAAGCCGCATCTTCCAAGGAAACGCTACCGGCATCTCCTATGCTTGCTCGAACATCATCTAGTGTCAGGCTGCCAGAATCGCCCGCATACAAGCACAATTTTTCTATTTCACTACGCGCTGCGGCACGGTCTGCACCAAGCCGACTAGTCAGCCAATGCAAGGCATCAGAATCTATGCGTACCTTATGTTCTGCCAGCATGCGCGTAATGGAGGATTCGAGATTACGACCTTCTTCAGGATAACAGCCAATACTGGCGCAGTTGGCGTGTTTTTCCAGAAAGTTACGTAGCTTGGAGCGCGATGAAAGGCCCGGAGCTTCTAGGATAATAAGAGTATCGCTGCTTTGAGCCAGAAAGGCTTCTAATGGTTTGAGCACGGTGTCAGACGCATCACGCACACGCACCACGCGGCGCCCACCCATAAGGGAAAGTGCCGTAGCCTCTTCCATTAGTTTGTCATGCGTTTCACGATCAAGCACCGCAACCCGGAATGGATCATCTGCTGACCCAGCTATTTTGATAACAGCGTCCTGAGCGCGTTCTTTAATAAGCCCCGTATCTTCACCATGCAGAAGAAGAATACGCCATGCTCCAGGATCAGCCAGAACGCGGGACAGGTTGCGGGCGTCTATCTTCATGAAATAAAAGCCGCCTTAATACTGGCTTGGCCCACCACGCCCAGTAGCCATATCTGGAATTGCATCAGCACCTTCCTGTTCCATAGGCACTTCTTTGTCCGATTCTGGCATGGCTGTAGGAATAGGATAAAAGGCTTTCGGCCCTTGATCTCGCGAGACTGCCGGAGCAGCCTGAGTGCGGAACCACGTAGAAACCTGTTGGGTAATTTGTTCACCAAGGGTTTGGGCTACACGCCCCATAGCTGTTTCGTTGTTCAATGTCTGGGCAAAATACTGTTCGTATGTGTTGGTGTACCCATCCATTGTGGTGGTATCACCTTGCGCCAGCAGCTTGGGGTTTTGCGCTACGGTAAGTAATTGCCAGTGGGCATGCCCGGTAATGCGGGTGCGCCCAGATGTGTTGTCTGAGTGAATGTCGATCGCTTCTGCATTGAAGGATGGCATCACAATAAGTGTGTATTTATGGGGGTCTTCTGGCCCATCCGCAGACATTTGCTGCTGCAAGGCCAGCCGCAACTGCTGGCCCGTGCGTTCTGGTATGTTGGCAACGTAAATGTCTTTGAGTTCTGCATTTACATCTACGTTGTTCTTCCCGCTTTCTCCATACAGAGGCTGAAAGCCACAACCGCTCAGCACAACTGGCAACGCAACCAGAGGCGTAATTGCCAGAGCAAGACGTGCGGAACGTAGGAAAAAGCGGGAATGAACCATCAGCCTGCCGTTACAAAGTTAACAATACGGTTGGGAACATGAACGCGTTTAACAATGCGCTTGCCTTCCAGAAGTCGTGCCACGTTAGGCTCGGCTTCTGCGCGGGCAACAACATCTGCGGCATCTTCATCCGGTTGCGCTTCAATCGTGCCGCGCAGTTTGCCCATAATCTGCACAGCAATGGTAATATGCGTTGCTGTAAGCAGATCTGGTTCAGCTTCTGGCCAAGATTGCTGTGCAGCCAAACCAGCAGAAGGCATAACCAGAGCAAACATTTCTTCAGCCAGATGCGGCATCATGGGGGCGCAAAGGAGGCACAGTGTCTGTGCAGCTTCACGGCGTGCAAATGCCATGCCGGAAACAGTTGCAGACTTTTCAGCTTCTGCCAGAGCAGATGTCAGTTCATGAATACGGGCCACAGCCACGTTAATGGCAAAACCTTCCAGAGCTTCCGTTACGGCAGCAATGGTGCGGTGTGTGGTGCGGCGTAGCGTATCAGCCTGACGATCGATGTCTGTTGGGCATTCTGTTGTGGCAGGAATATCCTGTGCAACTGTACGAATGGTGCGGAACAAGCGCTGGCTAAAGCGGGCCGCACCGGCCACACCAGCTTCTGTCCATTCCATGTCTCGTTCAGGTGGGCTGTCAGACAGTACAAACCAGCGGGCAGTATCGGCACCAAAGCGTTCAATAATTGCAACAGGTGCAACCGTATTCCGCTTGGATTTGGACATTTTTTCCACACGACCAACGGTTACGGGTTCGGTGGTGCCACGTTTCACACAGCCTTGGGCTGTGCGTTCTACTTCTTCTGGGTACAGCCAGTTACCTGCTGAATCCTTATAGCTTTCATGGCTTACCATGCCTTGCGTGAACAACCCGGCAAAGGGTTCATCCACATCCAGATGGCCTGTGCGGTGCATGGCGCGGGTAAAGAAGCGCGCATACAGCAAATGCAGAATGGCGTGCTCAATCCCGCCGATATACTGATCAACAGGCAGCCAGCCATCGGCCGCAGCTCTTACCGTTGGGGTGGGCGCGTGCGGTGCTGTAAAGCGGGCAAAATACCAAGAACTATCTACAAACGTGTCAAACGTGTCTGTTTCACGGGTGGCTGGCTTGCCGCATTTCGGGCAGGTGGTGTGCTTCCACGTGGGATGATGGTCCAACGGGTTGCCGGGTTTGTCGAAAGAGACATCATCCGGCAGTTCCACAGGTAGTTGCTCATCAGGCACGGCAACCGGGCCACACTCTGCACAGTGAATAATGGGGATAGGGCAGCCCCAATAACGCTGGCGAGAAATGCCCCAATCACGCAGGCGCCAATTCACCACACCTTGCCCGATGCCCAGCCCTTCTAGCCGAGAAATGGCTTCTTTCCGAGCTTCTGCGGTGGAAAGGCCATCCAGAAAACCGGAGTTGATCATGGTGCCATCGCCTGTATAGGCCGTGGTGGTGATGGCAAAATCTGCCTGATCTTTGCCAGCAGGCAAAACAACAGGTGTGACAGGCAGATTATATTTATGCGCGAAGTCCAGATCGCGCTGGTCACCAGCCGGGCAGCCAAACAGCGCGCCTGTGCCGTAATCCATCAGCACAAAATTGGCGATCCAGACCGGGAAGCTTTTATCCATAAACGGATGGTTGACGCGCAGGCCTGTATCGAATCCGCGTTTTTCAGCAGTTTCCACGGCTTCTACAGATGTGCCAAGCCGGCGGCATTCCGCCACAAACTCTGCGGTCTGCGGGTTCTGTTTGGCTGCCCAGGCCGCCAGAGGATGATCCGGGGCGATGGCCAGAAAGGACATGCCAAAAAGCGTGTCCGGCCGGGTGGTGAACACTTCTACTGCGTTCAGATTTTCATCAAGCCCGGCCGGGGGTTGATGCAGGGAGAAACGCAGCTTTGCCCCTTCAGACCGGCCAATCCAGCGTTCCTGCATGGTGCGCACGCGTTCTGGCCAGCGGTCTAGCGTTTTTAACCCGTTCAGCAGATCTTCGGCAAAATCCGTGATTTTCAGGAACCACTGTGAAAGCTGCTTTTTTTCAATGGGGGCACCAGAACGCCAGCCCTTGCCATCTACAACTTGTTCATTTGCCAGAACGGTTTGATCGATCGGGTCCCAGTTGACCCAACTTTCACGCCGTTCAACCAAGCCGCCTTTTAGAAAGTCTAAAAAAAGCTTCTGTTGTTTGCCGTAATAGTTCGGCAGGCAGGTTGCAATTTCTCTATCCCAGTTCAGAGAAAAGCCCAGACGCTGCAATGTGCCACGCATGGTGGCAATATTGTTCAGCGTCCATTCCTTGGGGTGCACGCCACGTTCACGCGCTGCGTTTTCTGCGGGTAGGCCAAATGCATCCCACCCCATGGGGTGCAGCACAGAAAAACCACGTGCACGCTTATAGCGGGCAATCACGTCCCCCAGTGCATAGTTGCGCACATGGCCCATATGTAGCTGCCCAGACGGGTAGGGGAACATTTCCAACACATAGTATTTGGGTTTGTTCGCTGGGGGGACATCCGGAACGGTGAAAATATCGGCATCTGCCCAGGCTTTCTGCCATTTGGGTTCAACCGTATTGAAATCATAGGGCGTGGGCGTGCTGGAAGACTGGGACATGAATATTCTGTGTCTGAGACCTGATGAAAGGGAATGTGAAAAAAGGCGCCGGGATAAAATTAGCTATCCCGGTTGCCATTATCGGCCCGCAGCTTACGTGCGCGGGAGAGAATGCGTGCTGCAATATCAGATGCAGTATTAGGAGCAGGCGGTGTGTCCACCCATTCTTCCCCCTGCTTGATCTGGCGGAACACGCTCAGACGCAGGGCATCGGAACGCAGGCGTTTGTCCAGAATAAAGGCAGTTACCTTAAAGCGTTCATCATGGGCAGCAGGCGGGGTGTACCAGTCTGTCAGGATAATACCGCCTTCTGCGTCTGCGGTAGAAACCGGCAGGAAAGAAAGGGTATCAAGGGTTGCGCGCCACAGATAGGCGTTTACACCCCCTTTAAGTTCCGCATCACCGCCAGATGCTCCGCGATCTTCGGCCAGCAGATGGTTGCGCGGTGCTGTTAGACCATTGTCTGATCTATCACCAGAAGAGCACGCAGCTAACAGGCCAATACCTGCACATGCGGTAAGCAGGGTGCTGGTGCGGCGGAACCCGGCAGGCACATGGCTGGCGGCGGGACGGCAGGGCATGAGACGACGAAGCATGGTGTCGGTACGGCTCCTTCAGCGCTGGGTATCCGTGTTTCCCGGTCGCCTTTGCAAATGTTCAGGTCTGGCTTCGGGGTCAAGAGAGTATTCTGCTTATCTCATATCCTTTCAGTTCTGTCCCGCCAAGCATTTGCTGGGGAGAGATGTTCAACCGCGCACTGAAAACACGGCTAAGGCAGGAGAAATCATGCCTTGCATACGAACACGCTGTTAATGCTGAAGGGATAAAAGAGAGCTCAGCGTGTCACGGCAACACAGTTTAACCCCTGCTGTTTCAAGGACATGCAGATTGTGTCTGTCTGTGCGGATGGTAGGCCCGCCAAGCGTGAGCGCCACACAGATTGCCCGCTGCTTTTAAGGGCAATCCGGTCTATGCGATCTTCCGCACCGGCCAGGGCGGGGGTGGATTGATGCGCCATCTGAATGGCGTGCTGTGCTCTCTCTTGCGAGGAAAAGGCGCCAATTTGGATAATAGCGCCGCCAGAAGGTGTATTTTGCTGCCATACCATTGCTGGCCCAGAAACAGGCACAGTGTTTGCGGCCTGATAAGTTGGCGGCGTGTCTGTTACTGGCTGGGTATCAGCAGAAGATGATACCGGAATAGCACTGGTATCGGTGGCGGAAGGCGCTGGTGGCTGTATGTCATCGGTAATAGGTGGCGCGATCCCCGGCGAAGCAATGCTGGCAACTTGCTGAGCGGGCGCAACCGTTACAGCCGGGGTGGCTGTTGGAGTTTGCGTGTCTGCAATGGCAATCGCGCTCGCTGGCGTAATGGCGCTTGGTACCGGATCATTCAGGTGCGGAGAAACAGACGCCAGATAAGCTTTGGCATATGAGGGCAGGGCCGTGTGGCGTGAGCGGTGGTTTTCCATGCATTGTGGCCCGCAGCTATATGCAGCCAGAAAATCGGGAGAACCAAATCTGTCATACAGTTGGCGGATGTAACCACTGCCCGCCATAATGTTATCGTGCGGATTATAGGGGTCAGAGCCAAGCTGGTACCGCTTGGCCAGTTCGCGGTAAGTGTCTGGCTTAATCTGCATCAGCCCGACGGCACCGTGCACAGAACGTGTCAGATGGCCATGTATATATTGGTGGCCACCAGATTCCTGCTGCATCACGGCCCGGATCCATGCCTGAGGAATGGAAAAGCGGGTGGAGGCTTCCTGAATATAAGGCCCCCATTTATCTACGGCGGGGCCGGGTGGATTATAACTGGAGCGCGGCTGGTTCGCACAGCCTGCCAGCATGGCAAGGCTGGCAAAAGCCATTAAAAACCGTTTTTGCTGACGCAATAAGACAGGCAAAGAGCAACCCATACGCAAAGACATGGCGCTTATGGTGCGCTGTGCGTCTGTGTGATGCAATCCTGATTTTATGCGAATAATGGAGAACTGGTATTTTACGGCGTTTTATGTGTTTGCGCCGCCACTTTGCGGACCAGATCCGGGTTGGTCCGGCGGATCTGTCCTGCCCGTAAAACGCTTGCAGTGGAATAGGCCGGAGATGCCACCCATTCTTGCAGAAACTGCAAGTCGGACAGACTATCCCGTGTTTTATGCCCTGCGGAAATGTTTGTGTTCTGGTGTGTCATGTTTGGTGTCGTGTTAGGTTTACGCAACATGGCGCAGATCCTGTGCTTGTCCTGTATTTATTGTTTGATTGTCAGACAAAGGCCTGAAAGAAGTTTTTGGTCTTGCCCAGCTTTTGAAAAACAGGGCTTTGTAAGGCAATAAGATTATGTCAATTTCAAGAACAGAAGCGTAAAATAACTTTTTTATTACAATATACTTGGGTAGATTTTTCTTTGTGTTACAGGCGTTTTTTGTTCTGACTTTTCAAAATATCTGCTCCCAAAGTTTCCAGGGCCTGCCGTAAAGGGCCTTCTTCCAGTTCGGGAAGTGTGCAGGTTACTGCGGATTTTTGGGGTTTTCTGCGTTGTGGACGGGGGCGAATGCCCGCGGCTGGGTCTTGCACAAAGCGCAAGCGGTTTACCAAAGGTTCTCCACACCATGTGTTGATGCGTGCAATCAGCGTATCTCCCAAATGCTGAAGCTCCATGGCAACAGGGCCAGCGCACGCAATGGTTAAAGTGCCAGCAGAAAGGCGGCGGGGGCTTGTAACAGCCGCATGTGCTGGGCCCACAACATCTGGCCACTGGCTCATCAACATAGCGCCTGTGGGGGAACGGCGGCGAAAAGCCGGTGCCGTTACAGCCGGTAGAAGTGCCGCAAGGCTGCGTAGGTTTCTGGCGCGCGGCGGAGGCGCTGCTTCTGGTTTTTGAGGGGGACGGCGCGTGCTGCGGCTTTTAGGTGTTACAGCCTTGCCGCCGTTGGCTTCCTTCTTCATAACTGCCTCCGTGACACATCCATCAGCCCACGCATTGCTTCATTGGTATGACCGACACCGCCGCACTTTGCCGTGGCGTGTTGTAGGCCAGTCTCATCCAGATCCGTATCGGGTATGGCTGAGCGAGATCATGCTACAGCAGACCACTGTTAAAGCGGTTGCTCCATATTATCTACGCTTTACAGAAAAGTTTCCGACAGTGCAGGCCTTGGCAAGCGCTGATAGGGAAGATGTTTTGGCGGC
This sequence comes from Acetobacter sp. AAB5, assembly GCF_050106715.1. Lineage (NCBI taxonomy): Bacteria > Pseudomonadati > Pseudomonadota > Alphaproteobacteria > Acetobacterales > Acetobacteraceae > Acetobacter > Acetobacter sp. AAB5. Next base: position 12,928 of record NZ_JBNIEW010000018.1, on the reverse strand, counting down.
GTGGGCCGGGCTGGGTTATTATTCCCGCGCTCGTAATCTGCATGCTTGCGCACAGGCCGTGGTGGCTCTGGGTGGGTTCCCGCAAGATGTTCAGGGTTTATGTGCCCTGCCAGGCATAGGCCCATATACAGCGGCTGCAGTGGCGGCCATTGCTTTTGGGGTGCCTGTGGTGCCTGTAGATGGCAATGTGGAGCGTGTAACGGCACGCTTATTTGCCATTACGGACCCCTTGCCGCCAGCCCGTAAAAAGTTGGCACAACTGGCCATAACGTTAAATGCGGACCGTGAAGCACAGGAACGGCCATCCGACTTTGCTCAGGCTTTGTTTGATTTAGGTTCTTCTCTTTGCTCCCCGCGGGCACCGGCCTGTGGGTTGTGCCCATGGCAAGGCGAATGTGCGGCCCATAAACAGGGTATTGCAGCCGAATTGCCGCGTAAGCTGCCTAAGGCAGAGCGCCCTGTACGTTTTGGCGCAGCTTTTCTTGCGCGAGATGCCGCAGGGCAAATTCTGCTGCGTAAACGAGCAGAGAAGGGGCTTTTGGCAGCCATGACAGAACTGCCCGGCACCGAATGGCGATTAAAAAACTGGAACGAAACAGAGATTCTGCAAGCAGCTCCATTTACGGTGGGCTGGACGTTAGCAGGGCGTGTTAAGCATGTGTTTACACATTTTACCTTATATCTGGATGTGTATGTGGCCCAGATAAAACACTTTTCCAATCAGGCTGTGAGTGATGGTTTTTTAGTGCCAATGGAATGTGTGAAAGATACAGCGTTACCTTCTATTATGCAGAAGTGCTTTGAAAAAGGTTTGAGCTGTTTGAAAGAAAAGAAGTTATAAAGATGGTTTTTCATCATATCCCGCCTCAGCCACAGCATGCACAGGCCGCTCCGCGCGTTGGTATTCTTCTGGTTAATCTGGGTACGCCGGATGATACAGGATATCGGGCCGTGCGCCGTTATCTTTCCGAGTTTCTGTCTGATCGCCGGGTGATAGAAGGGCCTCCAGCACTTTGGCAACCCATCTTGCAGGGGGTGGTACTTACAACGCGCCCACGTAGGAGCGGGAAGGCCTATGCGCGCATATGGAACACGCATAAAAATGAAAGCCCTTTACGCACCTATACGCGCCATCAGGCTGAAGCGCTGAGCGAGCGTTTTGCAGCACAAAACGTGCCTGTTGCGTGGGGGATGCGTTATGGTGCGCCTTCCATTGCAGAAGCAGTGCAGGAATTGCTTGAAAAAGGGTGTGACCGCATTTTGTGCATGCCGCTTTATCCGCAGTACAGTGCCACAACAACAGCAACTGCAAATGATCAGGTGTTTCGTACGCTTATGCGTTTGCGTAACCAGCCTGCCATACGCACCCTTCCATCATTTCCGGATCAGCCAGCTTTTATTAAAGCCATTGCAGATTCTGTCCGTTTGGCAGAGGCAGAAGCCGATATTCCTTTTCAGATGGTTGTAGCGTCCTTTCATGGTTTGCCAGAAGAATATGTGCGCAAGGGGGATTCTTATCGGGCTGAATGTGAAAGAACTGTTGCAGCCTTACGCAAGGCTTTGGGGCGAGATGAAACCACCCTGCCCATGACATTCCAATCCCGATTTGGCCCCACCAAATGGCTGGAGCCTTATACGGCACCATTTATTGCCAGTTTGCCGGAAAAAGGCATTACCAGCATTGCCGTTGTAACGCCTTGTTTTATGGCAGATTGCTTGGAAACATTGGATGAAATCGGCAACGAAGTGCACGAAGAATTCATACAAGCTGGCGGTCAGGAATTTACGCTGGTGCCGTGCCTGAATGATACGCCCGCCAGCATAGATTTGCTGGAGGATTTAGCGCGCCAGGAACTTGCAGGCTGGCTCTAAGGGTTTTGCCACCGCGTTAGAGAAGCGCGGATCGGGGCTTTCTCTATCCGCCTAAGGGTTTGGGTGCTTTTACGCGTGGCGCTGGCGTTTTATCTGGAAACAGGCATGGATTTTTAGCATTGCAGCGCCAGCATTCAGGTTTTCTGGCTTTGCAGACGTACCTTCCCTGAAGAATCATCCAGTGGTGGGAAGGTTGGATCATTTCCAGTGGAATGCGGGTTTCCAGAGCTTTTTCTACAGCTTCCACAGTTTTGCCCCGTCCCAGCCCAGATCTGTTGGCCAAACGGAAAACATGCGTATCCACTGGTACGGTGGGTTTGTGGAACGCAACATTTAGCACAACGTTTGCTGTTTTGCGGCCTACGCCAGCCAGTTTTTCCAATTCCTCCCGCGTGCCGGGCACTTCCCCTTGATGATCTGCTACAAGTTGGCGGGAAAGTTCGACAACATTCTTGGCCTTGTTACGCCATAGCCCGATGGTGCGAATAAGTTTACCAACTTCTTCTTCCCCCAGTTCCACCATGGCGGCTGGAGTAGGGGCGGCCTTAAACAAAGCGGGTGTCACGCGGTTGACGGAGGCATCTGTTGCTTGAGCCGAAAGCACCACGGCTACCAGAAGCGTAAAAGGTGTGGTGTAAAGCAGTTCCGTTTTGGCATCTGGCCATGCTTGGGAAAGATCTTTCAGAAAACTGTGTATTTCCTGTGGTGTCATATCCCGTGGGGCAATGGCAGCGGGTCCACTGCTTTGATTTGCCGGGGCCTGTTTTTTGGTTGTTGTGCGTTTTTGCACACGCGGTTTATCAGTCGGTTTGCCTGAATTTACGGATGCTGAAGTGGTGGGTTTTTTAACCATAAGGCAGTGTAACGCGTCTGCCCGTCTGGCGTCCATGCTGATGCGTATTCCGGATTTGCAGGGCTTTATGTCTCAGGATACACAGCGCATCGGTTCTGTTTTTCAGGTTTTTATCATGTCACAAACTTCAGAAAGTCATGTCAAATCCGGACGTAAGGCATCGCTTTTTGTAGATGTGCTGAAGTTTGTGGTGCGGCGCTGGGTGGCTTTTCCGTTGCCCTTAACCATAACAGCCGGAAGTATTCTAGCAGCTACAGTGGCCGATGTGCTTATGCCTCTGGCTGCGGGACGTTTGGTAACGGATGTTGCCGCTCCAGCTGCGCAGGCAGGCAAAGTGCATGATGCCCTATGGATGCTTGCCGCTATGGCGGCCTGTGGGTTCGGGAATGTGTTGTTAAAGCGATATGCTTATTTGGGCATCACGCACCTAACCACTCAGGTTATGCAGAAAATAGGTTCTGAAGCTTTTGCGCATGTACAAAAGCTTTCCGCAGAATGGCATGCCAATACGTTTGCCGGTTCCACGGTTCGGCGTTTAACGCGGGGTATGTGGGCTGTGGATATGCTGGATGATACACTGCTTCTGATGCTGATACCCGAAGCATGCCTGCTGGTGCTTACAACCTTGGTGCTGGGGTGGCATTGGCCCTTTATGGGGGTTATTCTGGGTGTGCTTTCTGTTTTGTTTGTTGCGCTTTCCTGCACCTTAACCCTGCGTTATGTGGCGCCATCTGCGCGGGTTGCCAATGCGTGGGATAGCCGCATGGGGGCGGCTCTGGCAGATGCCATCACCTGCAATGCAGTTGTTAAAGCTTTTGGTGCAGAAAAGCGCGAAGAAAGCCGCCTACAAACGCTTATTTCGCAATGGCGAAAGGCCACCATTTATACTTGGTCCAGAGGGACAGATAGCGCCAATATTCAGGCAGCAGTTGTTATGTGTATGCGGCTTGTTCTGGCAGGCGCAGCTGTTTGGTTGTGGTGGCAGGGGCGTGCTGGCCCAGGTGATGTTGCCTATGTGCTGACCATGACATTTTTGGTGCAAGGATACCTGCGCGATATTGGGCAACAGGTTTCTGTAGTGCAGAGATCTGTCAATGAAATGGAAGAATTGCTCGCGTTGTGGCGTACGCCTGCGGCGGTGGCAGATCCCGCGCATCCGCTACCTTTGTTGGTGAGTGCGGGGGAAATCTGCTTTGAACATGTCTCATTCCAATATCCGGGGCAGGAGCGGGCACTTTTTACGGATATTTCCGTTACAATTTCTGCTGGTAGTCGGGTTGGATTGGTAGGACCTTCTGGCTCGGGAAAATCAAGTTTCATTAAATTGTTACAGCGTTTTTATGTGCCACAGTCAGGCAGAATTTTAATTGATGGCATAGATATTGCGCGTGTGCGCCAGTCTGATTTGCGGGAAAAAATTGCTTTAGTGCCGCAGGAAGCAGTGCTGTTTCATCGGAGTTTGGCGGAAAATATTGCTTATGGTCGGCCAGATGCCACACCAGAGCAAATTGCGCAGGCGGCTCAATTAGCCAATGCTGCTGGTTTTATTGATAGGCTGCCCGAAGGATATCAAACGCTGGTGGGTGAGCGTGGCGTGAAGCTTTCAGGAGGAGAGCGCCAGCGTATTGCTATTGCCCGCGCCTTTTTGGCGGATGCCCCCATACTGGTGTTGGATGAAGCAACCGCCAGTTTGGATTCCGAATCGGAAGCGCTGGTGCAGGAAGCAATGGAACGCCTGATGAAAGGCCGCACCGTGTTGGTTGTGGCGCATCGCCTTGCCACTGTTGTGGGGCTGGACCGGATTCTGGTTTTTGAGCACGGACAAATTGTAGAAGATGGCGCACATGCTACGCTGATTCAGCAAAAAAATGGGCTGTATCGCCGCTTGTATGATTTGCAGTCCCTTTAAATAAGGGCAGTAGCGCAAAAGAAGCCTGAAGATATGCAGATAAGGAGTTGAGTGAGATTTCTATCTCTGGCGGAGGGGAAGGGATTCGAACCCTCGATACGACTTGACATCGTATAACGGTTTAGCAAACCGCCGCCTTCAGCCACTCGGCCACCCCTCCGCCGAAGAGTGCGAACATACACGACGTTTGCACCGCTGCTTTTAGGGGGTTCAACGCGTTCCGTCAAACCCCCTGAAAACTTATTTTTTCAAATTGTAGATTTTAGCCGTCTAGCTGGGCTTTTAAGGCCGAATTGACCAAGGCAGGGTTCGCCTTACCTTTGGTTTCCTTCATGACCTGCCCCACAAAGAATCCAAACAGCTTGTCTTTGCCGCCACGGTATTCTGCCACCTTATCGGCATGCTTTTCCAAAATGGCAGCAATGGCGGAATCAATAACCCCTGTGTCGGTTACCTGCCGCAGGCCTTTGCGCTCCACAATGGCATCCGGGCTATCACCCGTTTCCACCATGTCTTCAAACACTTCCTTGGCAATCTTACCGTTAATGGTGCCATCCGCAATCAGATCAAGCATTTTACCCAAGGAAGCTGCGCTAACAGGGCTGGTTTCAATGGTGTTGCTGGTGCGGTTAAGGGCCGCAAACAGATCACCAATCACCCAGCTTGCCGCCAGCTTGCCATCGCGCCCTTTGGCCACGGTTTCGTAAAAATCAGCCACGGCCTGTTCTGCAACCAGCACGCCAGCATCGTAAGACGGAATGCCATAGTCTTTCTGAAAGCGGGCACGTTTTGCGTCTGGCAGTTCCGGCAGCTTAGATTTCAGATCATCCACCCATGCCTGTTCCACCACCAATGGCAGCAGGTCAGGATCTGGGAAGTAGCGGTAATCATGCGCATCTTCCTTGGAGCGCATGGTGCGGGTTTCACCCCGGCCCGGATCAAACAGGCGTGTTTCCTGATCAACTTCGCCGCCGTTTTCCCAGATTTCAATCTGGCGGGTGGCTTCCACCTCAATGGCCTGCATGACAAAGCGGATGGAGTTGACGTTTTTGATCTCGCAACGGGTGCGGAAAGGCTCGCCCGCTTTGCGCACGGAAACGTTTACGTCTGCACGCATGGAGCCTTCTTCCATGTTGCCATCGCACGTGCCCAGATAGCGCAGAATCTGGCGTAGCTTACGCAGGTAAGCCCCGGCCTCTTCTGGTTCGCGAATATCGGGTTCGCTCACAATTTCCATCAGGGCTACGCCAGCACGGTTCAGGTCCACAAAGGATTTTGAGGGGTCCTGATCATGCAGCAGCTTGCCTGCGTCTTGTTCCAGATGCAGGCGGGTAATGCCAATCTGGCGTGTTTCACCGCTCTGAAGTTCAATTTCGATAGAACCCGTGCCAATAATCGGGTGTTCAAACTGGCTGATCTGGTAACCCTGTGGCAGGTCGGCGTAAAAGTAGTTTTTACGGTCGAACCGGCTGAACAGGTTGATCTGGGCATTCAGCCCCAACCCGGTGCGGATGGCCTGCGCCACGCATTCCTTGTTGATAACAGGCAACATGCCGGGAAAGGCTGCATCAACCAGGCTAACCTGAGTGTTCGGGTCTCCCCCAAATTTTGTGGAAGCACCAGAAAACAGCTTGGACTGGCTGATAACCTGTGCATGCACTTCCAGCCCGACCACAATTTCCCACGGGCCGGTTTTACCTTCAATTACGTAGCTCATGCGCCTGCTCCCGCATGTACGGACGGAAGGTGCGTAAAGCCCGCCGCCGCTTCCAACGCGCCGCCAATAGACAGCACGGTTTCTTCATCAAAATGTTTACCAATCACCTGCAGCCCTAGCGGCAGACCATTGCCATTAAGCCCCACCGGAACAGAAAGGGCAGGCACACCGGCCATGCTGGCGGGCACGGTAAAGATGTCGTTCAGATACATCTGCACCGGGTCATCCATGTTTTCACCCTGCGCAAAAGCAGCAGACGGCGCGGTGGGGGTAAGCAGCACATCTACGTTTTCAAACGCCTGTTCAAAATCGCGTTTGATAAGGGTGCGCACTTTCTGGGCTTTCAGGTAGTAGGCATCGTAATAGCCAGCAGAAAGCACATAGGTGCCCATCAGGATACGGTTGCGCACTTCTGCCCCAAACCCTGCGGCGCGTGTGGCCTCATAGACACCATCCAGTGTGGGGGCATCCTTACGAATGCCAAAGCGGATGCCATCATAACGCGCCAAGTTGGAGGAACATTCAGCCGGGGCAATAATGTAATATGTGGTCAGGCCGTATTTGGTGTGCGGAAGAGAAACATCTACAATCTCGCAGCCTGCTTCTTTCAACCACGCAATGCCCTTTTCCCACATGGCCACAACTTCTGCAGGCAGGTTGGGAGAACGATATTCTGTGGGGATACCCACGCGCAGGCCTTTTACGCTTTTGCCAACAGCTTTGCTAAATGCAGGTACAGGGCGGTTGGAGCAGGTGCTATCTTTTTCATCAAAGCCAGCCATGGCTTCCAGCATCAGCCCGGCATCTGCCACGCTGCGTGTCATAGGGCCGGCCTGATCGAGCGAGCTTGCAAAGGCAATGGTGCCCCAGCGGCTGCAACGGCCATAGGTGGGTTTAAGCCCCACAATACCACAATAAGCAGCAGGCTGACGGATGGAGCCACCTGTATCCGTGCCTGTAGCAGCAAGGCCCAGCCCAGCAGCAACAGCAGCGGAAGACCCACCGGAAGAGCCGCCCGGTACTAGCGTAGCGGAGGGATCATCCTTGCGCTTCCACGGGCTTGCCACTGGCCCGAAAGCCGAGGTGATGTTGGCAGACCCCATGGCAAATTCATCAAGATTGGTTTTGCCGAGAAAGACCGCGCCAGCTTTTAGCAGGTTGGCCGTAACTGTGCTTTCATAAGGCGGCACAAAGTTTTCCAGCATTTTGCTGGCAGCCGTGGTGCGCACACCTTTGGTGCAGAACAGATCTTTCACACCAATGGGTAGGCCATCCATAAGCCCGGCAGTGCCTGCGGCATAGCGGGCATCTGCCGCATCTGCCGCAGCCAATACGGTTTCTTCGGGCAGCACGGTAATATAGGCGTTGAGCACCGGGTTTAGGCGGGCAATGGCGTCCATCTGGGCTTTGGCCAGTTCCCGTGCAGAAAATTTGCGGGCGGCAAGCCCTTCACGCGCTTGGGTGAGCGTCAGTCCGGTTAGCATTATTCCACCACCTTGGGTACTGTATAGAAGGGGCCAGATGTTTCTGGCGCACAGGCCAGCAGGGCATCACGGTAGTTGCCGTCTGTTACCTTATCTTCGCGCTGGCGCAGGGTTTCTGTTTCTGTCCCCACCATGGGGGGAACGCCTTCCACATCCACTTCGGCAAGCTGGTCAATCCAGCCCAGAATACCGTTCAGCTTCTGGCGTGTGGCTTCAAGCTCATGCTCTTCCAGCCCGATACGGGCCAGTTTGGCAATGCGGCGGGTGGTCGCAAGGTCTAGCGACATGAAAGCGGACCCCTCTTTTCTTGATCTCAACAGGAAGAAAGCACCTAGCATAATCGCGCGAAAGGCAACATACCGTCCGTATGACACTGCTTAGCCTGACAGACCTTGTTGCAACCCTGCCCAGACACGCACGCCTGCTAGGGATAGACCCCGGCAAAAAGCAGGTGGGGCTGGCGCTTTCCGATGTCTCCCGCATGGTGGCCTCACCATTTCAAACAGTAAAGCGCGGAAAATTGGGGCAAATGGCCAGCTTTATTCGTGATCTTGCTACAGAACACGAAATTGGCGGCATGGTTGTGGGAATCCCCCTTTCTTTGGATGGGTCCTTTGGGCCGGCCGCACAGGCCAGCCGAGATTGGGCGCTTGCGCTTTCGGAGCAAACAGGTTTGCCCGTGTGCCAGTGGGATGAGCGTCTTTCCTCATCCGCGGTGAATCGTATGCTTATTGATGAAGCCGATCTCTCCCGCGCGCGGCGGGCAGAAATGGTGGATCGGCTGGCTGCGGCATATATCTTGCAGGCTGCGCTGGATTCTCTGCCGCGTTAAAGCGTGTTGGGCGCTGCTGCCACGGATGTGGCGTACATTTGCCATAAAGCCTTTGAATACTTACCTTTAACGATAAGGTTTTCACTTAAGAGGATGTATTTCGTGTCTAATTATTCTTTTCGGACGGCCGCTACAACTCTGCTGGGTGCTGCCATGTTTGCTCTGAGCCTGCCTTGCGCCCACGCTGAAGAAGGTGTGCTGGGCCGCGCGTGGGATAACACCCGCGAAGGAACCGAGCACGCTTGGAACAAGACCAAGGAAGGCACGAACAAGGCTTGGGAAAAGACAAGCAACGGCACAGAAAAAGTGTGGGACAAAACCAAGGACGGTTCCCGCAAAGCTTGGGACAAGACCTCCGAGGGTAGTGAAAAAGCATGGGATAAGACCAAAGAAGGCACCCATAACGCGTGGGATAAAACCCGCGAAGGCACTGAAAAAACTTGGGACAAAACCAAGGAAGGTTCTCACAAGGTTTGGAACAAGACGAGCGAAGGCACCGACAAGGCTTGGGATAAAACCAAGGACGGTTCTCGCAAAGCTTGGGACAAAACAAGTGAGGGGACAGAGCACGCTTGGAACAAAACCAAGGAAGGCACAGATAACGCTGCGCACGATGTTGGCCGGTGGGGACAGAAGACGTTCTCTGACGATAAAAAATAACGCCGCATAACGGCACTAAAAAGCCCGCGCTACCTTTGATGGTAGGCGGGCTTTTTTGTTGTTTTTGATGGAAACAGCAGGGCTTAATGTTTGATATGTGATGCTTTGCGCATTTTTAAATTGAGTAAAGATTGAAGTAATTTGCGAAAAGATTTTTGTATTTGCAGCCAATATGCACCAAATGCTGTCATTCTGGCCTCCTGTTTTTCTTAATCATTATTTTTAAGAATAAGCAGGAATGATGGCCTGACTATGACATTACATTTAGGGTGATACCTTATTAATGTTATAAATTCGTGACAGAACAAAAAAAGGCGGCCCGGAAAGGACCGCCTTTTTGCTTGAATACTGCAACAAAATGCAGATCAGGCTTTTGCTTCTTCCAGTAGAATCTGTTCGATAATATCCAGACCCTCATCAACCAGTTCATCAGATGCTGTCAGCGGTGTCAGAATACGGATTGTTGCGCCCTGCACACCACATGCCAGCAAAATCAGACCTTTTTCACAGGCGCGGGCACACAGTTTGGAACCAAAGCCCTTGCGCTGTTCCACACCAGCATGGCGTTCCAGAATATCAAAGGCAACCATTGCGCCCAGCCCACGCGGCATGCTGACAGGCAGCATATCTGTGCGTTTATGCCAGCTTGCAATGCGGGCCTTCAGGCGTTCACCCATGTTATTGGCACGGTCAAGCAGCTTTTCTTCTTCAATAATGTCCAGCACGGCCAAACCTGCTGCACAACCCAGAGGGGCACCTGCATATGTGCCGCCCAAACCACCCGGAGGAACAGAATCCATCAGCTCTGCACGGCCGATCACGCCGGAAAGCGGAAAACCACCTGCCAGGGATTTAGCAATGCACACCAGATCTGGTTCTACGCCGGAATGTTCAATCCCAAACAGCTTGCCAGTACGGGCAAAGCCACTCTGCACTTCGTCGGCAATCAGTTTGATGCCGTGCTGGTCACAAATAGCGCGGAGCTGCTTGAGCAGTGCTGTAGGGGCAACCCGGAAGCCACCTTCCCCCTGCACGGGCTCAATAATAATAGCAGCCACATTGTTGGGGGAGATATCAGCCGCAAATAGGAAGTTCAGCATTTTCAAGCTGTCTTCCACCGTGATGTCATGATTATCGGGGAAGGGGATGTGGTACACTTCACCCGGCAGTGTGCCGAAAGGTGCTTTGTAAGGCAGTACTTTACCCGTAAGCGCAGAAGCCAACAGTGTGCGGCCATGGAAGCCACCGCAGAACGCAATGACACCGTTACGGCCTGTTGCAGCGCGAGCAATTTTCACGGCGTTTTCTGTTGCTTCTCCACCCGTGGTGAAGAAAATGGTTTTGGCATCGCCAGAAAACGGCGCGCGGGCGTTCAGCTTTTCGGCCAGCTCAATATAAGGTTCGTAAGCAGAAACCTGAAAAGCTGTGTGGGTAAAGCGATCTAGCTGCTTTTTAACAGCATCCATCACTTTTGGGTGGCGGTGGCCAACGTTCAGAACGGCAATGCCGCCTGCAAAATCAACATAGCGTTTGCCTTCCACATCCCACAGTTCAGCATTTTCTGCGCGATCTGCAAAAACGGGGGTGGAGGTAGCAACACCGCGTGGCACAGCATGGGTGCGGCGGTTCAGAAGGTCTTTATTCGTGGCCATTAATACGGGCTCCCGGGAACTATGTTGCGGGCAAAGTTATTTCTGTTCCGTAAAATGTTTCACACAGGAGTGGGAGGAGATTTTTTGTTGCCTCTGTGGTGACAAAAAGTCACCATCCCTTAAGGGCCTATATACCATTCCGCACAATGCTTACCTGCCATTAGGGCAGAGAGGGGGTGTTCTGTGTTTCCAGTTCCACCTGTTCCAAAAGCCAGTTGCGGAATGTGATGAGGGATTTTTTCTCCCACGTGGCCGTGGACGCGCGCAGAAGATAAGCCCCCAAGGCCACTTCTCGCAGTGGGGTTTGCGTCGGCTGCACCCGCACCAGATGGCCTGTTTCTAGGTCATTCCCCAGCAGGAAAATATTGCCCAAGGCAATTCCTTCTCCCGCGCGGGCAGCAGCCAGCGTGATGTGGGCCTGCCAAAGGCGCGTTGCGGCGGGCAGTTTTGTGCAGGCAACATTCTGCGCATGAAACCAAAGTTTCCACTCGGCTTCATCTTCTTCCTGCAACAAGGGTGCGCGGAGTAAATCTGCTGTTGTGCGGGGCTGTCCTCCCAGTTCTGTCAGGCAGAGGGGGGCAGCTACCGGAAAAACATCAGGCCGGGCAATAATCATGCTGCGTGTGTTGCGGGGTTCTGCTAACGGCGCATCATCTCGCACATAGCCGATATGAGCATGATTATCTGTTTCTACGCCGGTAACATGGAACGCTGTGTTGGCATCTACCGGGCGCAGCATGATTTCCAGTTGAGGATGTGCGCGCCGAAAAGTGGAAAGCCGTGGCAGCAGCCAATGGTAAGCAAAACCATGCGCACAGGTAATGGTAAGGGGCGGCGTATGGTTGCGAATATCTGCCGTAGCTGTGGCCAGTTCTTCTAATAGGGGGGTTATGCGGGAATAATAGGTGTGGCCTGCTAATGTAAGGGTGCCTGTTTCCTTATCCCGCAAAGGGGTGCCCAGAATATTTTCCAGATCCCGAATATGGCGGCTGATGGCTGCGTGATCCACACGCAGTTCTGCTGCGGCGCGTCTAATTCCGCCTGTGCGTGCAAACGCCGTAAAGGCGTTGAGCATGGCAAGAGGTGGAATGCGGTATCGTTGGTCCATAAGCCGCCAGTCAGGGGTAAGGTTTGGTAGAAACAGGTGGGTTAAAATGTGGCTGCTGGCAAGAGTTATCCGTGCAATTCAGGCAAAGATTGAAATGTGAGGCAAAAATAAGGTAAGGGTTGCGCCATCTTGCAACGGTCCCGCGCAAGCGGGTTTGAAAGGGAATGCCGGAGGTTCTGTATCGGAACCAAGTCGGCAACTGCCCTCGCAACTGTAGGCGGAGAGCATATTACTCCTTGGCCGCTTTAAAGTGGCAGCCACTGGTGGCAGCATCGGGAAGGCTGAGTAACGTGCGATGACCCGCAAGTCAGGAGACCTGCCGTTGTTGTCTTGTTTAACCGCCGGGCGAGGGAACCGGAGGTGGATAATGTACTATGCTTACTCCTCTGCCTTTGGCAGGTTTTTCCTATAATTCTTCCTGTTGTTTTGCCTTCACGCTGCACGGTGAAGCGTAACAATGCCTATCCTTACAAACAGAATTTGGAAGAAATTTCCGTATTCTCTGCATTGCTTGCTTCTGGCCGGAGGTGTGTTGGGCAACTTGCCTGCGTTAGCGCATGGTGAGGAGACGCAGATTGAGCAGGACCGTCGTCGGTTAGGCAATTCCGGGCCGTTGATTGAGCAGATTGACCCGGCCACGGTACGGGATTCCCAGCGCGCATCCGAAGATGCGGCTGCCGAGAAAAAGGGCGATGACACACCCGACATGAGCGACCACCTGCTGGGCAATATGTGGGGCGCGCGTGACTGGATGGCCAAACACGGCATCAGCTTTGACATTCAGGAAGTAGATGAGCTGTGGGGCAACGCCACGGGGGGCACGGCCTCGGGGGCTGATGGC
>NZ_JBNIEW010000017.1:0-32852 GCF_050106715.1 Acetobacter sp. AAB5 | reverse complement strand
AAGACTTTCCCATCCCTTGCGCACTTCTTTGCCTGTCGGCGGGAAGAGGTTGTTGGCAAGTTCACCCGCACCAAAACCTGTAAAACGAGCAAGCACGTCCTGCTCTGCCTCAGTGGCGTTTCGATCCTCGCATTCAAGTGTCGCGAGCAGGGCGATCGCTGCGATATTTGCTTCTGCACGCGCTTTCCAGCCTTGAGCCAGACCACGTACGCCATTTAGACGAAAATCCCGCTGTGGAATACGGAAAGGGTGAGGGGAGGGGATGCAGACTTCGGGAATGGGCTGGTCATCGTCTAGAGACCAGAGGGCTGCAAGTTCACCTGACAGCACTGTAGTATCGAACAGATTGAGTTGCGAGGCAGACATGGACATGATGACACACTCCGTTCAAACGGCTTCGCCCGACACCTCTTCTGAGGGTCGGGGGCCTGATTGCTGGGTTGGTCGGGATCAAGTGCAGGACTGGGAGTGTTTACTCTCTCCTTATTCCTTCTCCTTGATACTTTCCTGACAACCGGGCCGGAGTGGGTGGGGCAAGTGCGGCGCTCTGCGCCGGGAGCGGAGCCACGCACAGACCGCGTAGCGGGCGAGCATGGCGAGCACCAACCACTTGCGCCACATGCTCAGGGCTGGTGTATGGTATATTTGACCGCATTATTTTACGCCGTAAAATTTTTACGGTGTAAAAATTCTGGATATATCTATCTGCCTACGTTATGTTTTGCGGGTATACTGCAATTAGGTTACACGTTTTTAGCGTGTTTTTATCTCATGATCTGAGGTCACAATGGTAAGGCCAAAAAACAATCACCGACAATCTATAATAATGCTATCTTCTCCCAAAGGAGGAGTAGGTAAGTCGTCCTTGTCACGAAATATCTTGGTTTTAGCTTCAAGGGCAGGGAAAAATGTACTCGGTCTTGATATGGATAAACAAGCAACTCTAGCCACCTGGGCAGAGCGACGTGAACGCGTCAGAGCTGGAATCTCTGGCGTCTCGGAAATTCCAGTGCGTCGCGTAATGCTAGATGACTGGCGAGGCGCATTGAAAGAAGCGCGTAATTCTACAGCTGACTTTATTGTTATTGATACACCGCCATCAATAGAAATTAATATGACCGCGATTCTCGGACTGTGTGAAGGGGCTGATTTCGTTCTTGTACCTTGCCAACAGACCCAAGATGACTTTGATAGTGTCGCTCCATGGATGCGACATCTGAAACAAAGTGATGTAAAAGCGGCTTTTATTATTAATCGAGCTAATATACGTGCGCGTTCCTACGCGACTATTCGTTCAAAATTAATGAATGTAGGTCCAGTCTGCCCAATAGAAATATCACAAGCTGAAGAAATATCTTTAGCAAATGGTAAAGGGCTTGGAGTGATGGACCTAAGTAAACCGAAAAATGCTGAAGCTTTCGGTGCGTTGTGGGCATACCTAAAGCAGGAGTTGGATTTATGAGCAAAGCAACTTCAAGGCGGGGCGTTTCTCTGCGAGCTCTACAGGATTTGGATGCAGATGAAGTGCCTGCATTCGATGCCCGTCCCCAAGAGTTACGGGAATTAACTATTGTATCATCGGAAACCTTAGAGACTATCAGTAGCGTTTTTTCTGGCACTGAACTGGCAAATGATCAAGCACGTATTCGCGTTATTCTTGAAACTCAACGAGCCGTTAATGCTGCATGGGAAAGGGCTGCGCGTTCATTTTTGGAGATTGGACGGGCATTAAATACGCTCGATAACGTACTTTTTTCTCGAGAAGAAAAAAATCGACTTAAATCAAGCTTCGAAGAATTTTTTCCGTTTTCAGAACCTGTTGCTTCTCAATTTAGACGCATTGCTCATGTCGTAGATAGCGGCCGTCTTGATGAGACTTCTTTGCCTGGCTCATATAGTGCTGCCTATCAATTAAGTCTACTTGCACCAGAAGAGCTCGATATTGCTCGCGCGCAAGGTCTTGTGGGTCCAAACACTTCAAGGTCAGCCATCATTGCTTTTCGTAAATCAATCAAACGGAATATTTCGCATGTTGATTTTGCTGCATTATCTACTGAGGCTCGGCGATTAAAATCTACCCGAAGGCATATGCTTGAGCAGCTAATCGCGATAAGAACTCGTCTCAAAGAAATCCAAACATTACTTGATGAGGATTAATAAGCTCATTCATTTATTGCGAATAGAAAGCATAATTCTAGATGAATCCGCTACGTTTTGTAAGCATATACATATTCATACAAGTCGTAGCGGGAATTCAAATATTGTCTTACTGATGTCGGAGTATTTCCTATTAAATTAACAGGAGTAATCATCGTGACAAACTCGTTAAAAACTAACATTTGGAGGGATAGCAAGACTATAGTTTAGTGCTTCTGGCTTCTCATTTCAGGTTTCTAACATATCATTCGATGGACTACGGGCTGTTTTTGGCGCAGCAACTTGAACTGCGAGGATTTTGTGCTTTCTCTTGCGATCCGCAGGGCTAATTCTCTCGAGAAAAAGAGAAACGGTGCGCTATTATGGGTAGTAAGAGCAAGCTGATCTTTATGGAAAGCCCGTTATGATAAGATGCATGCGGATAAATAGTCATGCCTGTGATTTCTGGTTAAAAAAATGTATGTTAACGGAGGATTGGATAATGGACTTTCCAATGCTGATCCCTCATTGTGGACAGAGTCCAAAAATAATTCAAAAATGAATGGTAATGTTTAGATGTGACGAAAGTTTCTTAGAAATTGATCTTATTACGGTAAGAAATTTACGTTCGTAATAAGGATTGGACTCTGTCCACAAAGTTTGCAAAAATTTTAATTTGCGCTTATCGAAAAGTAGTTAATCTAAAATCTTCCTGCAATACTAATATATTTTTTCTTATTAACATGTAAATTTACTTTCCAATTCGCTTTTCGGGAATTGGAGGTGGAGAAGGATAAAGAATGATTCCATATTTATCGTCCATTTGTACCTTAGCTTCCGGGTAGACTGAGAGAGCAATTTTAAGCGGAGTAACAATGTCTTTTTTAAAATATCGTAATTCTTTATATTCCGGGCCGAACTGATTTTTTAACGTATTCCAACTTAAAGTAAGCGGATCGTTAAGTACATGTAATCTGTACGCCAACCAGATATAAATATCGATAGCCTTAGATTTATTAGATATTTGTCGAATTGCGATTTCACGAAGAGGAAGTGGATGTTCAATAAGGCTCTCATAAAAGCCTTCATCTAGTCTTACGGCTTCTTTCCAAAATGATAGTTGGTTTCCATTTTCAGATTCAACTGGCATGATGGCGTCACGGACAAACGCACCGTTAGTTATAATTTCTGCACCAGCATTTATTCTAGTGAACGTCAAACGGCATCGACTAATACGATTAGCTTGATCTCTGACGGCAATATAGGTTTTGCCACCAACTGAAACACCCATTGCTTTTAACCAAGCATTCATGCTGGATCCGAGCTCGACTTCTCTGGATCTGGTTCTTACAGCTTGTGTTTGTAGATATAGAAGGATAAGTCTAGCCATTGCGCCAAATGGCACGCCTACGGCTTTATTTTCTTTATCTAAGCCACTTTCTACTAGAAGTTGAATTGAACCTCCTTCGCGGCGCCAAATAGATTCTGAGATTTTTTTATGTGGTAAAGCGGCCATTGCAAATCCTGCATGAGCTATACCAATAGCCTGATCTTCATCAGACATTACTTCATGAGCGGCTTCGACACACAGACGTTGCGTTTTATCCTCAAGTGAGGCTAATCGCCGCATTTCTTCAACGCCAAATCTGTCTAGTAAGCTATGAATCTGTCCCATACTTGAACAATGTCATAAGGAAAATTTGTTCGTCAATTTGGACTTTGTCCACGAGAAGGAATTTGGACTCTGTCCACGGTTCTTTGGACTCTGTCCGCAAAAGCTATTTGTTATTATTTGATTCTTTATTAGTTTATGTGTGGGCAAAGTCCAAGGGATAAGCCCATTATCGTGGAGAGAGTCCAAACTTATCGCGGGTAGAGTCCAAAGGATAAGATTTGGTGCGTAAACTAGATTGTGGATAAGTCCGCTTGATAAAAGTTGGACATCGTGGAAAGAGTCCAATGAAACCGAAGGGTCACGGATATATTTTATACCCGTGGAGAGAGTCCAAATTACCTCCAATACGAGTCGGCTCCCAAAAAGCAGGAATTACTGTGAGTGTAAAAATTCTTCATGCATCGATTTTAGATATCTGAATTTTGAAATATCAGGCGACGGCCTTTCTTCGTTTTTGAGATTAGGAAAGGCAGAATTAAGCCTATATCGATTCAAAACCGACTTTTTCCTGGATGTCGGGTTAGGGCCTGATCATCCTCAATATAAGCTTCCAGGACTCGGTAATCCCGGTGACGCGAGAAACGCTTGAGCGCCATCAGATCGTAATTGTCTTGCGCCCCCGTCGTGATGGCCCCACGACGCAGACTATGTCCGCTAAAGTCTCCTTCGAGGCCGGCGGCAAGGCATCGTTGTTTGATGATCTTGGCCACAGACCAGTCAGAGAGACTTTGTGTGCCAATTTTCGGGAGAGGGGGTGACACACCTGGTTTCGAGGCCGCAGGAGACCAGATGCGTGGAAAGGCCGCAGTCGTGGAATGGTCGTTTGCCGTTTTCTTGCGCGGTTTAAGACCCGATAGCCGTAACCACGTCTCCCACGCACGAACTGGACAAAAGCGCGTAATACCACGGGGAATGGCGACCACAGTGCCCTTGTTCTGCTTATCGCCCTTGGATTGAGGGAGCGTAATCCGCATGCAGTCATCATCCAGAGTGACGTATTCAAGCCGAATAGACGCCAACTCCGAGCGTCGTAACGCCCCACCATAGCCGATCAGGAGGATTGCTCGATCGCGTGCGTCTACCAATGTGGTCATCGGGATTGCATCAATCACTTCGCACATCATGTCCCATGTCAGACCTTTGACCTGCCGCGGCATTTCCTTGCCAGGAGATCGATGGATACCAGCCACTGTTTCCGTGACCAAAGCCTGGGCAGTCGGGATAGGAAGTTGAGCGATGTGATGGAGGTAGCGAAGTGCTGCACGATGCAGTTCGATCGTCGTCGGCTTGCGACCACGGAGCGCAAGATCTGCGAGATAGGTCGCCACATCTGTGCTGCGTGCGGGCAGGGCAGGGAGACCATGACGGTTTGTCCAGGCACACCATCCCTTAATAGCTGAACGATAGGCGCGCCGCGTATTTGCGGACTTGCCATGTTGCACGAATGCTCCCACAGCTGCTTGCGATGTTTCAAGCCGCCCATCGTGCTCTGGTATATCGATTTCGCACAATGCTGAAAACCAGCGTGTTACGTTGGCTGGAGCCTGCCCGATAGGTGCGGGAGGCAGAATCTTTGAAGTGTCTTCTTTCTCGGCTCGTGGGCCACTGTTACTGCTGATCTTGGATGACACCAATGTGGCAACGAACGCCAGCTTTTCGCAGTCAA
The DNA here is from genome assembly GCF_050106715.1 of Acetobacter sp. AAB5. NCBI lineage: Bacteria > Pseudomonadati > Pseudomonadota > Alphaproteobacteria > Acetobacterales > Acetobacteraceae > Acetobacter > Acetobacter sp. AAB5. The sequence continues at coordinate 27,375 of NZ_JBNIEW010000017.1, read as the reverse complement.
TTTCCAACGCCAGTTCGATCTGATAGCCAGAAGGCAAAGTAGGAAAGGTCGCCTTGACAGCTTCTCCTGCAGCGGCGGCATGTTCCGCATGGCGGGGCAATTCGGTATCTGGCAGGAAGGATCCATCGGGAAGTGCACTGCCGGCGATCAGCACAGGAAGCGGTGGGGAAAAATGTGCCGTCGAGAGAATAGGCCGCAAAACATCAATTGAGGCCTGGGGATCATTCAGACGTTGGCAGGTCAGACGATCTACCTGCTCAAGAACATAAGAACGTAAAACCGGCCAGGAGCCAGTTATATGCAGGGTATCAAGCATGACTCGTTATTCTAATGATCTTGGGAGATTAGACCAGAAGTAAACTTGTTTTCGAAGTTCTCTCTGAAACTTTGAGATTCAGAAAATCTGTTCAAACAGTTTCTTGTCTCTTCATCCGATAGCCTGCGATACCCTTGATATTCCTAGGTTGCTCCATCACCCGTATAATGAGGAAATTTCTATATCTTTGGACCACTTGACGAGGGAAAAATCCCTTCCAATCTTAGGTGTGTCAGACGCCTTCGGGTCTGACCTTAAGCGTCCTGAGCTAAACGATTGAGATCCATGTTGCTTTAATAGGAGGATATGGATGTCGAAACTGAAAAGACTCTATTTACGCTATCGCTGCTTTCTGCGTACGGTTTCTCGGAAAAGGCGCAACCGATTGGATGGAGGCGTGTGATGATAACATGTCCCATCTTTGGTGATGATGTGCTGGAAGAGCGTGTCATCTCCTTGTTTCGCCGTCTGGGCCATGATGGACGGGGCGTAACTCTGACATCACTCCAGACCTATACCGGCGTCCTTGGGACTAGACTTCGTGCCTTGCTGGCAAGTCTCGTCCAGAGGGGTAAACTTGCCCCAGCTGGGTGCGATCCTCTGGCTTCTGATTTTGCGTTCCGTTTGCCATTATCTGCAAAAAACGCGCGATCGACGCTGATTTCTCACACTTGAGGCAATTTCGGGTTATTTTGTAGAATTCAGTCATCCCACAGGAGCCCGATCTGGAATATTGACGATATTGTGCTTCTGGCGGCGGGTTCTGAACGCAGTGAGGGTGTCACGGCCTGAGAAGGCAGTGTTGGTGGAAGCTATGTGGTCTGTGCACTGTCTGTTTCTTCAGATGGCCTGCCGGAGCCTTCGCAATCGTGCATGAGCGAGGGCGAATTCATGCTGACAGGGGAACATGTCCGGCATGGACAGGACAATCCGACGGACGCTGAGCGTTACACGTGTCGCGATTTTGAGCAGTCGTGCGCGTATGGTGCCACAGGTCGCCGTCTCCAGGCTGGTCTGGCCAAGGGCCAGTCTTTGCAGAGCGATCAGCAGGACATAGGCTGCGGCCGAGAACCACAGCCGGAGCTGGTTGGCCCGGATGGTGTGGGACGAGGTCCTGTCTGAGAACAGATCCATCTGGCATTCCTTGATGCGGTTTTCCATATCCCCGCGTGCGCAGTAAATCTGTTCGTAGAGATGGCGGGGGTCGGACATTCCCTGCGGTAGCGTGGTGACAATGAAGCGATGATAGCGGTTGCCGTGGCGCCATTCGGCCTTGGCCACGACCCGCCTGCGGCGCGTCCAGCTGTCCTTTGTGATCCAGTCAAAGGAGGCGAAACCGCGCGCAGCTCTGCCTGTCGTGGCGGCTTCGTCACGAACCTCAGCGGACAAAGAGGCAATCCGGTCATACAGGCGGGTGTTGCCTGCAAGCCCGAACAGGAAGTCAACGTGGTTGTCTTCGCACCATGTCATCAGACTGTCCCGGGCGAAACCGCTGTCCCCACGCACCAGGATACGCACCCGGGGCCAACGGCTCCTGATCTGCTCCACGATCCGGCGGATGTCTGCCAGTGCTTCCTTCCCCGGGTCCCTGTCTGCCGTGCGCAGGGTAGCGCTGAGGAGATGATCCCCGCAAAAGATGTATAGCGGCAGATAGCAGTTATGGCCGTAATACCCATGAAAGGCACGGCCTTCCTGATGGCCATGGATACGGTCATCGGTGGCATCCACATCCAGAACGATGCGGGCGGGTGCGCGCTCATGCTGGTCCAGAAAGAGCGTGACGAACAGGGTCGCCAGGGCCTCATGATCAGCAATGATCCGACAGTAACGATCTGCCTTGTGCCCACTGCGCTCCAACCGGTTCAGTGTAGATTTGCCAGCCAATGCTGCGCAGTTTGCCCGGCCTCCTGACAGACGGCCCGAGGCCAGACCAAAGATCAGGTCATGCCGCAGGGCATCGTGATCATTGAGATCTTCATAGCCCAGTGCCAGGCCCATGATCCGCTGACGGACAAGGTCTTCAACCCGGTATTCCACAAAGGCAGGATGCCGCTTATCGCGAAAACAGGCAGCAAAGCGGCGGCTGAGACCCAGAATGTCATCAGCCTGCTTCACCAGAATGACGCCCCCATCCGAACTCATGCACCCCCCGTCAAAACGGGCCACAACACGCCGTCCACAGGAGGCTGGAAACTCATACGCGCCTGCGCTACACTCTGTCTGCATCGGGTTTTCTTGATGATTATGGAAATTTCTTTTCTACAAAACAGACTTTTTCATAATCTAACCCGATGTACAACCCTTCTGTGAGATTTCCGCGTCGACATCGATAGCGGCGTAAAACGTAAACGTACATCCTATCTCAAAGATGCCGTTTTCGTCTGGGTTTTTATTAAAACGAGAGGGCTGCTGGGCCTTCCATAAAAGGCCCCGTGTTTCGGAATATTGTATTCAAGATAGAGGGAAAGGGAGATGTCGAGCATAATCCATTTGCTTAACCTCGTAGCGCTCCGACAATATTGGAATAATTACGATTTTGTATCGAATTCATTGGGAATGATAGAGCCATCATTATCGTTTCCTGAGAGAAAGTGCGGCTTGAGGGGTAGTCAACCCCTTAGGAGAGCACATGGGACTGCATGGAAATCGGTGCCCATATCAGCCGGATCCAGAGGTTCGGCGAGTTTCTCCTTGTCAGGATCAACAGGTAATTTATCTGCATCTGAAGTCGACATTAGCCGTTAGCGTAGTCTCTTCTCGTAAGAAAAAGAGAGGTAACTCAAATAGTCAATAAGCGATCGTGGTCCGGTTCATGTCCTGAGTGAGGACGCTCAAGATTATTGAAAGAAAAGCCAAACACTTAAAACTATATCAATTATCTGATGGGAAAACGGTTATGGAAGAAATCTCCATGAAACGTTCCTGGCACAGCAGGGATTGGTCGCGTCTGGTCAGGCTGTTTAATGGTCTGACATTCTATGAACGCTTTGAACAGGCCATTATTCTGATACTGATTGCCCTCATCATGCTTGTCACTGCCATAGCGACAGTTCATCTGATCAGCGCGGTCTGGCATCTGATCGTTGACATCGGGATCGATCCCATCAAGCAGGAGATCTTTCAGGAAATTTTTGGTGCGATCTTTACCGTCATTATTGCCCTTGAATTTAAACATTCCCTGCTTGTCGTTCTGGCCCAGCACGAGAATGGACTTGTAACGGTTTTGTGCCGGTCATCTGAGCGTTTTAAGCTCGTATCAGGAGACCGACGGAACCATGAAGCATACGGAAGATTTCAAGCGCGAGGCCGTAAGGATTGCGTTGAGCAGTGGGTTGTCACGCACGCGTGTTGCGGCCGATCTGGGTATTGGCAAATCCACTCTGGCGAAATGGATAGTGAATTATCGTCCGGACGAGCCGGCATCAGGGCCTCAGGCTGATCTGGCCCGCGAGAATGAACGTCTTCGCCTGGAGAACCGGATTTTACGGGAGGAGAGGGAAATCCTAAAAAAAGCTACCCAGTTCTTCGCGAGACAAAAGCCATGAGGTTCGCCTTCATCCACGGACATCGGCATGAATGGCCAATCGAGAGGCTGTGCCAGGTCTTGCGGGTCTCTGCACGGGGGTACCGGGCCTGGACATCCCGACCGGCCTGCCAGCGCCAACGTACCGATCTGAAGGTGCTGACGCATATCCGTGAGCATTTTGCCCTGAGCAACGGGTCCTACGGACGGCCGCGCATGACCATGGAACTCAGGGAAGCCGGACTTGATGTCGGGGAACGTCGCGTTGGCCGCCTCATGAAGGCCAACGGGATCCGGCCCGTGCGCACCCGTCGCCACAAGATGACGACCGACAGCCACCACCAGTCTGACATTGCGGCCAACCTTCTGGACGGTAATTTCCTTGCTGAAGGCCCCAACCGGAAATGGGCGGGAGATATCAGTTATATCTGGACTGCCGAGGGCTGGCTCTACCTCGCTGTCGTCATCGATCTGTTCAGTCGTCGCGTAATCGGGTGGGCCGCGAGCGATCGAATGAAAAAGGATCTGGCCATCCGTGCCTTGGATATGGCGGTAAGGCTGCGTAACCCGGCGCCCGGCTGCATTTTCCACTCCGATCGTGGCAGCCAGTATGGCTCCCATGATTTCCAGAAAAAGCTGCTGGCCCATGGGCTGCTGGCTTCAATGTCCGGAAAGGGAAACTGTTTTGACAACGCTGCCGTCGAAACATTTTTCAAAAGCCTGAAGGCGGAGTGGCTCTGGAGACAGAACTGGCCAACCCGCCGTCAGGCTACCACCGCCATCTTCCAGTATATCAATGGTTTCTACAATCCACGTCGACGCCATTCATATCTGGGCGGTATCAGCCCACTCGCTTTTGAAGCAAGAGTGGCATAAGCACTTCCTGACCGGCACAAAACCGTTACAAGTCCAGATGAGTTCCAGCAACCAGCGTGGTCTTCCCACGCCGGGTACCGGCAGCGGCACGGATGGCAGGACGGAGACCCGCCAGCGGGTCACACTGGCAGTGGGCTGGCCGAAATCCGCCGCATCCGTCTGCCGTCGCCAGCGTCGGATGGCGATGCCAAGAGAGCCGGACGTTTCGGCCGCCAGTTGCAGGCGACGTGAGGCCGTCATGGACAGACGCGCCACCTCGGCGACCACGGCCCCGAGGCCACCATGCCGCAGCCCCTCCTCGAAACAGGCCAGCACATCGACGTCCGAGCCTGCCTCGACAAAAATGGTCCGCCGTGCGGATAGCCCGACCTGTTTCAGGGAAGGGGCGAACACATCCTGACGGGTGACGATCCAGAGCACCTTACCGCGCGTGCGGGCCGCGATCCCGGCGCAGAACTGACCGGCGGCCGCACTGTGCAGCGCATCGTTGCCGCCGCCCGCCACCTCGTGCAGCGCGCCCAGCGCCAGACCGCCTCCCGGCAGACGACTGTCGATCTCGCGTACGCCAAAGGGCAGCACCTTGCGGCGCCGGTCGCTGTGACCTTCGAGACGGCTGATCGCCGCCCGAAGCGTCTCCAGGCCAGGTTTTTTCTGGGTTTCAGCAGTCATGTCACGGCTCGGTGTTCCTTGTGCAGGCAAATTTCCTGATTTTATGTTCCTTATTTGTTCTTTATTGGTGTGGGGAGTCAACATTCATCTTTCGGAGCAGCGTATCGCGCCACATCTGTGGCAATTCACAATCCGGGAAGATATCGTCCTAAGAAATTGAAAACAGGACGCTTTGTCGAAAGAGGGCGGGCTGTTACCATCCCGCTCATAAAAAAGATCGCTGTCCGGGGAAACCGATAAACACGGAGTCCCCCCTCATGCGGTCAGTCACGACGGGAGGCACAGGTGCTTGTTCACGAGGGCTCGGAGCGCAACGCCAGCATCGACAGGCGTCTGGGCTGTACGCTGGCGGCCATCGCCGGTGCAGTGAACGCTGCCGGGGTTCTGGCCGTAGGCTATTATTCGGCCAATATGACAGGCAATGTCTCCGCACTGGCGAGTGGCCTGCATGAAGGGCGCATGGAACTGGTCCTGTCCTGCTGCGGTCTGATACTGGCCTTCGTCGCCGGCGCGGTGCTGTCCGCGCTGCTGGTCAATGCGGGCCGTCGCCACAACCTGCCGTCGATCTACGCACGGAGCATTCTGCTGGAAGCCTGCCTGCTTGGGCTTCTGGGGGCTGTGGATTTTCTGTTTTCGGCCCAGCCACGGGATCCGGTGCTGGCCTACGGGCTGAGTTTCCTCATGGGGCTCCAGAACGCCACGGTCACACGCATTTCCGGGGCGCGTGTCCGCACCACCCATATGACAGGAATGCTCACCGATGTGGGGCTGGAACTGGCGGACTGGCTGGAAGGGTTTTTCCATCCGGTTGACCCGGCCCGACGGACCGGTACGCGCGAACGCCTGGGTCTGCATGCCGCCATCGTGCTGTCCTTCACGCTGGGCGGCGTGGCCGGCGCCTTTCTGTATGGCTGGTGGTCCGGTCTGTTTCTTCTGGTTCTGGCGGGGCTTCTGGCCTGCCTTTCCCTGCCGGGCGCGCTGTCGCATGAGCCTGTGGTGGAGCATAAACCGGCACCGGTCCCCTCTTGCGGGGAGAGGTATTCCTGTTTACAGCACTTGATACATCGCAAGGACAGATCGGGTCATTGGGGGTCGTATGAATAGCAATGCCGCCCGCCATCGGCCCTTTTCCGGAAAAGGACACGCGCCATGAGATATGCCCACAGCAATTATGAGGCTTTTGTCCAACCCCCTGCGCCACAGGATATGGCAGGATGGTCAGCGTGGATCGTGGGCGGAGGACTGGCGGGCATGGCGGCGGCGGCGTTCCTGATCCGGGATGCAGGCATGACGCCTTCAGCCATCACCATTCTTGAAGCCTCGGACAGCGACGGCGGCGCGCTGGACGGAGCGGGGAATGCGGAGACCGGCTGGCTGATCCGCGGCGGTCGGGAGATGGAAGAGCAGTTCCAGTGTCTGTGGGATCTGTACCGTTCCATTCCGTCTCTGGAAATTCCCGGCGCATCGGTGCTGGATGAGGTCTGGCAGGTCAATCAGGCCGATCCATCCACCAGTCCGATCCGCGCCATGTGTAATCAAGGGCAGCCCCTCGCTGATCGTGACAGGCTGACGCTCACGGGAAAGGCGCGACGCGAGATCATTACCCTCATTCTGACCGATGAGGACGAACTGGCGGGAAAGACGATCGCGGATGTGCTGTCCGGCGATTTCATGGCTTCGAACTTCTGGCTGTTCTGGCGGTCGATGTTTGCGTTCGAGACCTGGCACAGCGCTATTGAGATGAAGCGTTACCTCGCACGGTTCGTGCATCAGATTCTCGGACTGAAGGATCTGCATACGCTGAAGTTCACCAGATACAACCAACAGGAATCCCTGAGCCAACCACTGGCCACATGGCTTGCCGATCAGGGCGTCGTGTTCCGTCATGGCGTGAAGGTGACAAATGTTGCTGTTGATGTTTCTGGCGGAAAGAAAGTTGCGACCCATCTCGACTGGCTGGACAATGGCGCGTCCGCCGGTGTTGATCTTGGGCCAGAGGAACTGGTGTTCGTGACCAACGGTTCCATGGTGGAGAATTCGCGCTGGGGCGACCATCATACACCTGCGCCGATTGACACGGCTATCGAAGAGGGGAGCATCTGGCAGCTCTGGCGGAATATCGCAGCGCAGGATTCCGCATTCGGCAACCCGGATGTTTTCTGTGGCGATACAACAAAATCCCGCTGGCTGTCGGCAACCGTTACGACCCGGGATGCGCGGATTCCTGAGCTTGTAAAGCGGATTACGGGGCGTGATCCGTTTTCTGGGAAAATCATCACGGGTGGCCCGGTCACGATTGCCGATTCATCCTGGCTGATGAGCTGGGTGGTCAGCCGTCAGCCCCATTTCAAAGGGCAGCCCGAAAGTCAGGTGGTGGCCTGGCTCTATGGTCTGTTCAGTGACGTGCCGGGTGATTACGTGAAAAAGCCCATGCAGGACTGCACGGGGGAGGAAATCACCCGTGAGTGGCTGTTCCATATGGGCGTGCCGATGGACCAGATCGACGATATGGCAGCGACAGGGGCGACGACGCGTCCGTGCATGATGCCGTTCATCACGGCGCAGTTCATGCCGCGCGCACCGGCGGACCGGCCGAACGTGGTGCCGGATGGAAGCGTCAACCTGGCCTTTCTGGGGCAGTTCACCGAAACGCCACGCGATACGGTCTTCACCACGGAATATTCCGTCCGCACGGCGATGGAGGCGGTCTATACGCTGTGTGGCGTCAGGCGGGCTGTGCCGGAAGTGTCGGGCGGCATTTTCGATGTCCGGATGCTGCTACAGGCGGCAGCGGAACTGCGGGACGGAGAGAAGGTACCGGCGTCGGGGCTGATCCGGCATCTGACGCACGGAACGGAGATTGACGATCTGCTGGAGCGCTACGGGCTGGTTTGGGGGGTAAACTGAAGGTCGGCTTTGGGGCATCGTTACGCGAAAGCCGCCGGTCTGCAAAAGCGGTGAGAGAGGGGCCTTCGGCTAACCTTGGTCGGTGTGGTCGCGCTTGAAATGAATCTCTCGCCGCCCTTGCACGCGCTTGAAAATCGCTCTGGTAGCGGCCTGATGTAGGATGCGTATCCACATGATTAATGTATCTAGGTTCGGGTAGAATTCTAGCGCATCGTCGAAATTATATTGAGGCATCATGATTTCTGAATCTTCAGACACTCTGAATGTGCTGAGCACAAGGCGCATACGATCGACATCCGTGTGAGCAATGACTTTGTTACGCCTCTCCTTCAGCCGCTCGTGGAGGGTCAACTGCTCGGTGGTAGCCGTGATGCCCAACGTCTCCAGCGTGAGCTTTGGCAGCCCATTTGAGTAGGAAAATGGTCGCCAGTATGCGACGACAGCGGCGTCCTCAAAGCATCGTAGGCGCCGACGCTCGATCCGCGAAATCGGTTCATCAGGACTGACCTCTGAAACGAAGTCGAGCGCGCTGAGGGCCATTTGGAAGTCAGCCATCGCCTGTATGATGCGGATATCGCCCGCTGAAAAATCTGCTTCATCCATTTTAAGAATTTAGGTAGTGAAGCATGCGACTATCTCCGATCGCTCTCTCGACGCTGCCGACATCTTTATAGCCACCTCGATGGCAAGTGGAATTTGTAATGGTCATGTCTGCTATACGGAAAGCGATTTGACCAACTGTATGACCGACATGAGGCGGGAGCTGACTTTCTACCAAGAAAGTAAATTCACTCCGTTCGCTTCGAAGCCAGTTCATAAATCTCATTATCGGCTCTCCGGCCAACGGCAATTACATAGATGACGATCCGTTCGTCGATGACCTGATAAACAAGGCGGTAACCATCTTTCAGAAGCTTGATCTTATAAAACCCTGATAGGTCGCGATGCAGTTCGTTTCCTGGAGAGTGAGGGTTCCAGATCAGCTTTTCCAGCTTCTTTTCAAATTTCTTACGCACGCTGCCGTCAAGAGCATCCCACTCTCTGAGTGCTCTGTCGTCGAATTCAAGACAATACTCTTTCATTCGCGATGACGGTTCTTAAGCTCTGCAAAAGTCATACGATGCTTTTGGGCAGGGTTTTTTAGGCGTTCGCGCACAATCTCGATAAGCTCCGCATCCTCGTCTGTGACAAGCCTCCGCTTGACGGGAGAGCGACCCGTTTCAGCAATATACGCGAGCGTATCGCGCAGTGCGTCAGAAAGTGAAATGCCTTGAGCCGACAACTTCTTAACTGCGGCTGCCTTCAGCGTTTCATCTACCCGGAATGTAACAGCAGACATACAAAGCCTCCTTGCGTGTATGCACATATGTATCACAGCTGTTGGTACAAATGAAGCGAAAGATGGTCGATGCTGATGTCTGCATTCGAGAAACCTGATCGGTTGCGGAAACGGCAGAAAAGAGGCGTTCACAGACGGCAAAATACTCGGCACTTAAAGGACAATGCGCAAAGAAACTTCAGAAGCAATCCACCATACTTCTCAAGCCAATGGTTACGAAGTGACCATCGAGGCTATCTTGGCGGCAACGATGGCACTAATCTCAGCATGCATATCGACATTATGTCCAGGTGCGGAAATTGAAACAACCAAAGCATAACGCCCCTTGTCATTGAACCTCTTCTGACCGGGATGAGTTTTCCACCAGCCGGTAACAGGATAGACCCCAATAGCATCATGCAAGGCGAGGTCAATCGCCCGCCCGCGCCAGAGGTCGCAATGAAGAGACCCGGCTTGCGTTGCATTCGAACCAAGCAGCCAGTAAGCGCCTTCCTGTTGTACACCGGGGGTGTCTTTCTCCTGCTGGCCGGAAACCCTGCGTTTAAATTGCTCTTTTGTGTCGCTTCGCTTTTTCATGGGAAACCGGAGACCGAAGGACCGATAGGTCTCAGGCCGGGTTGCCGCGCGACCAGAAAGGTTTGGTTCGACGAAGTAGGGTAATCCCCCCATAAAAAGAGTGATTTTTGAATGAGAATTTTCTCAGCGTAAGAATTGAGGAGATTCTGATGAAGAGTGATCGCTTTACTGACGCCCAGATCATGGGTGTGATCCGCCAGGCTGAGGGCGGTGTCCCGGTTCCTGACCTGTGCCGGGAGCATGGGATCAGCAACGCCACGTTTTACCGGTGGCGCGCGAAATATGGCGGCATGGATGCTTCGATGATCAGTCAGATGAAGGCTCTGGAAGAGGAGAACCGTCGGCTGAAGCGCATGTATGCGGATCTGAGCATGCAGACGGATATCCTGAAGGAAGCCCTGGGAAAAAAATGAAGCGGCCAGCCCAGCGCCGGGAACTGGCCGCACAGGCTGTGGCGCATCATGGGGTCAGCATTGCGCTGGCCTGTCGGATTTTTGGGATATCCGAGACCTGCTTTCGCTATCGTCCGCGACTGGCAGCGGAGAACGACAGGATTGCCGCTCTTCTGGTGGGACTGACCCAGGCTCACAGGAGATGGGGATTTGGTCTGTGTTTCCTGTATCTGCGCAATGTGCAGGGACAGCTCTGGAATCATAAGCGGGTTTATCGGATCTATCGGGAACTGGAGTTCAACCTGCGGATTAAACCCCGCAGGCGTCTGGTTCGCGAAAAGCCTGAAAAGCTGTCGGTTCCGGCCCTTCCCAACAGGGTCTGGTCCATGGATTTTATGGCGGACAGGCTGATGGATGGACGTGCTTTTCGGCTCCTGAACATTCTGGATGACTTCAATCGTGAAGGACTGGCGATCGAGGGTGATTTTTCCCTGCCAGCCTGTCGGGTTGTCCGCTGTCTGGAACAGGTTATGGAGTGGCGTGGCAGGCCAGAAGCCATCCGAATGGATAATGGCCCTGAATATGTCAGTCATACGTTGGTTTCATGGGCCGAAAAACAGGGGATTACCCTGATCTATACGCAACCGGGTAATCCGCAGCAGAACGCCTATATTGAACGCTACAACAGAACTGTCCGGCAGGAATGGCTGGAGCAGTATTTGTTTGAAAGCATTCAGGACGTACAGGAGGTCGCAACACAATGGCTCTGGACATATAACCATGACAGACCCAACATGGGGAACAGCGGGCTAACCCCCGCCCAGAAACTAAAAACAGCTGCCTGAATTCTCATTCAATGCCCCACTAAAAATGGGGGGATTACCGAGGGAAATCAGGGAGAACCTCGATCAAGGTGCCATTTGCAAGATCATCGGCAAATCCATAGCGTGGAACCTGCACGATGCCAAAACCGAGCCTGGCTGCTTCGGCATAGGTATCCACGCCCCCGACCAACAAACGTGCAGGGAGTGACCTCTCAATCACATCCTCTCCGCGCGTAAACTCCAATGGCAGGGGCTGGCCGGTACGTGAGGATACGAAGCCGATCATCTGATGCCCCTCGAGATCGTCAGGAGAGGCAGGCATTCCGTGCCGCGCCAGATAGGTTGGGCTGGCGAGCGTCACCTCCTCCATCACGCCGAGAGGCCGGACGATCATGTCGCTGTCCGACAGGCTTCCAGCCCGTACAACGCAGTCCACCCCTTCGCGCACCAAATCAACAAACCGTTCGCCCTCACCGAGATGAACGGTCAATGCCGGATGCCTTGTCATAAAATCTGGAAGCGCTGGTAGCAGGATCATCCGCGCCAGACGCCCAATCACATGGGCCCGCAACAGACCTGCTACAGCACCACTCGCGCCACGATCTGCATCCTCAAGATCCGCCAGGATCGCCACACACCGGCGATAGTAGGTAGCGCCTTCCTCGGTAGGTCGAACATGACGTGTTGAGCGATGTAGCAACCGCGTGCCAAGTCTTTGTTCCAATCTTTTGATCGCTGCAGTCGCTACCGGACGCGAAATACCGCAGTCCGCAGCGGCGGCAGTGAAACTGCCACGATCAACAATGCGCAAAAAGAGATTAAGTGTCGCAAACCTGTCCATAGGATTGTTTCATGGAGCAAAACAATGCTGACGGAAAGAGTGATCTTATCGAACAGACATCGTTATGGCCAAGATAGGTTTCTCAACAGATGGAGATATCCATGCCAGAAGCACACACCATTGCCATTGTCACGGGCGGAAGCCGTGGACTGGGCCGCGCAACCGTTGAAGCTCTCGCCCAACGCGGCGTCTCATCTCTCTTTACCTATCACACCAACAAATCCGCAGCTGATGAAGTGGTCAAAAGTGTCCAGCACAGCGGAGCCCGTGCAGTCGCTCTGCAACTCGATACTGGAGATACGCACGCCTTTCCTGCCTTTGCCGACGAAGTCCGGCGCGTGCTGCGCGTATGGGGAAGCGAACGTTTCAATTATCTGGTCAACATGGCAGGTACGTCCCATAGCGGGCTATTCGGCGAGGTGACAGAAGAAGATTTCGATGCTGCCTACCGCATACATGCCAAGGGTCCATTTTTCCTGACGCAGACACTTTTGCCGCTGATCGCGAACGGTGGCCGGATCGTGAACATCTCATCTGGACTGACACGCTTTGCCTATCCTGGCTGGATTGCGTACGCTGCTATGAAAGGCGCCGTGGAAGTCATGACGCATTACATGGCCAAGGAACTCGGACCGCGCCGCATTGCTGTTAACACAGTAGCGCCAGGTGCAATTCAGACAGATTTCTCAGGAGGTATGGTACGCGATAACCCCGAGATTGCTCACCACATCGCGGAAGTAACCGCGCTTGGACGTCCAGGACTGCCAGACGATATCGGCCCCATGATCGCATCGCTGCTCTCCGAGGACAATCGCTGGGTGAATGCACAACGGATTGAAGTCTCCGGTGGTCAGGCCATCTAAGATCTGGTCACCCCTTACACAGAAGGCCATGTTGGTACCATTAGGACACCAGCAAGCGTTTTCGCGTAATTTTTCCGGATACGGTGGTTGGCAATCGCCCGACGAAGCGGACTTCTTTCAGACCAACCCAACGCCCGAGGACTTCGTTGATCCGCGCAACGATTTCCTCGGAAGAAGGCATACATTCCGCCTCGGAATCAGGAACGACATAAGCGATAGGTCGCTGCCCTCTCAGTTCATCTGGAATTGCGACCACGGCACACGCGTGAACGGCAGGATGGGTGGCGATGATCTTTTCGATCTGCACGCCGGAAATCCGCCTTCCTGCAACCTTGATGACATCATCGGAACGTCCGAGCATATGAACTGCGCGGTTGGCCTGAATCATGCCTTCATCGAAGGTGCGGTAATACCTGCGCGTTTCATCAAGATAAGCGGACGGAACACGGATAGCCCCATTCTTCCATATTCCAGCGAGACACCCAGGCGGTAACGGCAGCGAAAGAACGATCTCCCCGCACTGCTCACCGGGTATGGAGGGCACGATGGCCGGACGAAATCCCGGCGCAGGCCGCCCGATGTCATTCATGAGAGAAACTGGCTCACGTTCGGGTAGACCGAAGAAATGCGCGGTGATGCTCCATCCCGTTTCCGTTTGCCACCAGTGATTGACCACAGGTGTGCGAAAGTAGGATCGAGCCCACTCCAGCAACGTCGGATCCGCATACTCTCCAGCTACGAAAACACGGGCAAGAGCGGGCAGGATCACCTCTGACAGATGACGGCTCTCCTGTCGCATGAGACGCATCTGAGTGGGCGTGGTAAACAGGCATTTCACTCCATGCTCATGACAGAGCGTGCGAATGGCGGACGCAGATGCACCGCCTTCGACGATGACGCTGGTACAGCCGCTGATCAGCGGCGCATAAACACCATAGGAATGACCAACAACCCAGCCAAGGTCCGATGTAGTAAAGAAGGTATCACCGGGTTCGCAGCCGTAGATCACGTCCATGGACAAGGCGAGAGCCACAGCATGGCCGCCATTATCACGCACAATGCCTTTTGCGTGCCCCGTCGTGCCAGATGTGTGAAGAATATAGAGTGGATCTTCGGAGCGTAGCACGACGGCCTCTACAGACGTGGACTGTTCCAGCGTATGGAAATCATGATCCCGCAATGGCATCAATGATGTCCGACATGCTGCGCGTTGCACAATCACGCAAGCCTGTGGCAGGTACGCTGCCAAAGCAAGTGCATCATTCAGAGCAGGGGCAGACGGAATGGGCGTCTGTCCCTGAAAGCTGCAACTGGCAATGATAATGACTTTCGGAGCCACATCATCAATCCGTCGTGCCAACTCCGGTCCGGCATAACCGGCAAAAACCACAACATGCACAGCCCCTATCCGCGCACATGCCAACATAGCTATGGCTGTCTCGATCATGGTCGGCATGGCAATCAGAACGCAGTCGCCTTTCTCCACTCCGAGCAGGCGTAGGCCGCCGGCAAATCCGGCCACCCTGTCCTGCAGTTCGCGATAGGTCACGACCTGCTGTTCCTTGGTGGCGCAAGAATGCCAGATCAACGCTACCTGCTCACCGCGACCATTCTCCACATGCCGGTCTACGGCATTGTGGCAGGTATTGAGCGTGCCGTCAGGGAACCAGTCATGCCAACCGTCTGTTCGCTCCCGGCAGGCCATCGCAGGCTCCTGCTTCCATGTGATACGCTGCGCCGCACTGAGCCAGAATTCCTCTGGCTGGTTCAGTGCCGCATCATACATCGCTTCATAAGTTGTCCATGGAAGCATGGCGCATACTCCGATCAGGCTATGGGCACGTCTTTGCCGGTGATCTGGCTGGCCAGCCACGCAGCATCACGGGAAATGCCGGAAAACCGCCCGGAGCCCCATGTATGCAGCCATGGCAGACCAAGAAAATAAAAGCCCGGCGCATCCGTCACGCCCCGATGCCAGACCGGCTTGTTAGCACCGTTGAAGACGGGCACATCGATCCAGCGGTAGTTCGGACGGAAGCCGATGCACCAGACGATCGATGTGATTCCAGCGGCCTTCAGATCGAGCGGCGTGTTGCTTCCATCAGGCTGCCAGACAGGTACGTAAGGCGCTTCCGTCGGTGCATTGATGTTTTCGCGAGCAATATAGGCATCAATGGATTTCTTGATGTCTGCATTGGTCTTGTCCGCATCGTCGAGATGTTGCTTTAGATCTGGAAGAAAATGCGCAACCTCATCACGGATTGTCTCAAGCGTACCATGCAATCCTACCCCTTCTTTTGCAAAAAGACGCAGATCAAGGTCATGCCCCCCATTGCGGCCGGTGACATAATGGTTGGTCTTATCCCGCGCCCCTTCCCGTAAGGGGTGATTATCCACCGTCAGATCATAGAAGTGCATATCCGCCAGCCAGTCCACAACGTCACGGCCACGGTAAAAGCGTGAGACACGCGGGGCGGAGCCGACACACAGATGGACCTTGCGTTTTTCAAGGAACAGGTCCTCGACGATCTGTGCACCGGACTGACCGCTGCCCACGACCAGGACAGCCCCTTCAGGCAACTGGGCCGCATTGCGGTAATCCTGCGAGTGAACCTGAAAGATTGATGGATCGATAGCACTCGCATATCCGGGGATCACCGCATCCTGGTACGCTCCCGAGGCGATGACCACATGCTTTGTGTGCCAGGTCTCACCGCCCGCCACCACACGATAGCCACCGGCCTCATGACGTGTGATGGAGGTGACGGCTGTGTGTTCACGCAGCGGGGGATTGAACGAGTTAACAAAGCCTTTGACGTATTCAATGATTTCCTGCTTCACCATGAAGCCGTGTGGATCTTTTCCCTTGTATGGGTGGCCGGGAAGTTCACATTGCCAATTCGGTGTGACCAGGCAGAAGTTGTCCCAGCGCTCATCGTCCCATGAGTGACAGGCGGTCTTGGATTCAAAAACGATATGATCCACTTTTTCGCGACAGAGATACCAGCTCAGGGAGAGCCCAGCCTGTCCGCCGCCCACGATGATAACAGGAATGCTTTTTTCGTTCTGTGTCATGGTCGTTCTTTTCGTCTCAGTATCTGAAAGACAGGACGCGCACCTGCGCATCGGGTCGATTAAGGAAAGGCGCACTGCTCTGCTGAATGACGTGCAGCTGGCCAAGGGCGCGACTGCACGGAAAGCCGTAACGGGCACGAACCCGTTCGCTCGCCTGGGTCAGAGCCGTATCCGCCTTTTCAAGAAACTCCCGGACCGGATAATCCTGACCGGGTGTGAAGTGGTCCCTTATGACCAGCGATGGGGAGTAACAGTCGGTCTCGTTCCCATCGGGCCAACGCACGCGAAAGGTCATTTCGGGCATGGTGACAAAACTCCTGAAGCCGGGACGTCAGCGTGCTGTAATGCCGCGAGACGCCGATATGCGGGGAGATGCCGACTGGCGACGCTGTCCCAGTCGAAACGGCGGGCTGTTGCGGGGCCGCTGAGCCGGAAATGGTCACGGCTTTCGACGCGCAGGGCGTCGCGCAACGCCATGAACAAGGTGTCGGGGTGCGCCGGTTGGCACCACAGCGCATCCGTTGCCGAAAAATGTTCCGTGAAAGGTAGCGCGGCTGGCACCACCACGGGGATTCCACAAGCCAGGGCTTCCAGCGGGCACAGTCCGAACCCCTCGGTTACGGATGGATAGGCCAACACGTCCGCCTGCCGGTAGAATGAAGGCATGTCTTCATCAGCAACTGGCCCGGTGATGGTGACATGATCGGCCGCACCGCTTTCGCGCAGACGCTCCATGAATCGGGTGCGGTAGGCAGAATGATCCAGCAGCGAGGCCCCGCCTGCCACAATCAGATGCACATCAGGCTGTTCGCAACGAAGGGCCAGAAATGCGTCGAGCAAGTGCAGCGTGTTCTTGCGCTGCTCGATCCCGCCCACGGACAGGATCAGGTGCTGACCGGCAGGCAGATGATACCGCGCTCGCAACGCGGCATCGTGCGCGGTTGCTACGGGTGAAAAGCGCACGGGATCAACCCCGTTGCCCACGACCGGAGCTTCGCGGCCATGGTCGTTGCGCAGGACATCTTCCCACATTGTGCTGACGGTAAACAGTTCGGCCGCCGCCCTGATCCCCCGTTCCTGCCGCGCGGCAAGGACCGGGTGCGTGAAATGGTCAAGATGGTGGACCGTGCGGGCAAAGCCCGGTATCCGCCCTTCCCGCACCAGATCGGCCAAAGCATTGGCGCTGATCGGGTCCTGCGCATGCAGCACGTCAAAATGCTGTCCGCGCAATGCGTCTCTGATTTCGCCAATACGACGCTCCACCAGTGTCGGCAGATCAGTTACAGACGCGGCTGGGATGCACCAGGTTGCGCAACGGGGTTTGCGGAAGAAACCCGATCCTGTCACGTCCGGTGCGATCAGCGTTGCATCGTGGCCCGCGTCACACAGAGTTTCCGCTAGCGCCATGCCGTGCACCACGCCGCCACGCGGATTGGTCGAATGGGTCAGAATGCCAATGGACAGACTCATGGCGCAAATCCCATGAGTGAGGACCGGGCGAGATCCCAGAAGGTTTCTTTCTCGTCCGCCCATATGACATCCAGCCGCTGCGTGCTCTCACACCGCCCGATGACAGAAGCAGCAATGCCACGTCCACAAAACCGGGCTATGATCGCGTGGGCATCTTTGGGACGCGCCGTCAGCAGGTATCCGTAGCTTGGGAATGCAGACAGCCAGCGCTCCATCGGAGCATCCTCAGGCCGTGGAATGTCATCGAGCGTAATGGTCATGCCGATGCCTGAACATTCGGCCAGCATGAGAGCGGTCCCCAGCAGACCGGCCATGCTGATGTCCTTGGCAGCACGGCTCAGGCCATCTTCGGCAATAGTGGGCAGAAGTTCGATGTCCCCACGCAACCGGGCCGCTCCCTCTGTGCCGCATAGCCCGGAACTGGCATCCCAGAACGGGTGCGGATCGTGCCAGCGACCGCGCAGATCAATGGCAACGATCAGCACCTCGCCCGGTTGGGCGTCGAAGCTGGTTAGCAGATGACGGGCACGACCAAGGATTGCCACTGAGAGCGAATTATGGGTACTGCGCATGTTGGTGTGTCCACCAACAACCGGCACACCGTAGGTGTTCGCACCGTCATGGAGACCCGTCAGGATGGACGCGGCCGCCTCGGACGTATCGCTCCACAACGCATCCACCACCGCCACGGGACGGCCGCCCATCGCAGCGATGTCGCTGACATTGACCATCGCGCCGCAATACCCGGCAAACCACGGCATTGAGCGGACAAAGCTGTCCTGAAAGCCCTCGCTGGCCAGCAGGAGATAGCCATCGCTATCCGGGATCGCGGCGCAGTCATCGCCAAGACGGACAGCTTTGGCACCTGTCCCTAAAATCGCGCTAACTTCTGCAATATCCTGCTTAGCCGCAAGAGAGCGCCCCATACGAAGCGTGCGCAGGAGTGTGGTGAGCTCATGTGCCATCATGCCACCTGTCGTATCCGGGGTTGCGGACGCAGCAGCCAGGTCTGATCGAGACCGTGCGCCGGATAGCGTGACAGATCAGCCTCCATGTCGTGATGCGGCAGGCCATGCAGCGTAATGACGCTGAGACTTTTCCAGTGCAAGCGACGAAAGAACAGCACATTCTGTTCCTGCACCTGGGCCAAAAACCGTGTAGCCCCCAGACCGTGTGCCGTACTGACGGCCATGCGGATGAGTTCCGCCCCGATCCGCCCCAGCTTGCGGTGATCAGCATGCACGGCCAACCGGGAACCGCGCCACACACCGGGCTCTGCTTCGTGAATGCGCACTGCCCCCACGATCCGGTCCGGCATCCCCGCCATGCAGCAGGCGGCAATGATGGGAATGGCGTCCTCATCAATCGCGTCGCGGTCATCCTCTGCAAAAACATGCTGTTCACTGCAGAACACTTCACGGCGGAGCGCATGATAACCGGCACGCTCCCATGGCGTGCGGGCAAGGCGCACAACATATTCCGTCGGAATGAACGGCCGGTCTTCCATACCTTCGAGGATCGTGCTCATTGTTCGTACGCCGAAAGCGAGGAACAGGCGCCACAACGTCCACACCCGGCCCGGATATCGGTGGATTTCATGTTCGCTTCCCGGAGCATCCGCCCAAGCGGTGCCAGCACGGATTTCATAAACTCGGCTGAAGGCGGGACATGATTTTCCAGTGGGGTGCCGGAAATGGGCACAAACGGCACCACGAAGGGATAGACCCCCAGCGCAATCAGACGCTCGGCGAGAGCCAGAATGTCCTCGGGGCTGTCGCCAAGACCGGCCAGAATGTAGGTATTGACCTGCCCACGACCGAAGATCGGCACGGCGCTGGCGAAAGCGTCCATGTAGCGATCGACGCTGACCGTGGCCTTGCCCGGCATGATCTTCTCACGCACTGCCTGCGTGGCGGCTTCGAGATGCATACCCAGACTATCGGCTCCAGCTTCCCGCAAACGCTGGAACCAGCCGTGATCACGTGGCGGCTCGCACTGAACCTGAAGCGGCAGATCCACCGCCGCCTTGATGGCACGGGCTGACTCCGCCAGCACGGCAGCACCCCGATCAACCACATTGGGCGTGCCGGTCGTCAGCACCATGTCGCGCACGCCGTCCAGTTCCACAGCAGCTTTGGCAACTTCGGCAAGCTGCGCCGGTGTCTTGTAAGCAATCGTCCGGTCCGCCTCCAGCGATTGGCCAATGGCGCAAAACTGGCAGGATGTGCGCCGGTCGGCATAGCGGATGCAGGTCTGGTGCACCGTGGTCGCCAGCGTGTCACGGCCATGCAGTAGCGCGATCTTCCAGTAGGGAATACCGTCTGCCGTGCTCAGCCCGTAAAAGCGCGGGGCAGCCGGGAAATAGATCGTACCTACTGCCCGCCCATCGCGTAGCAGCATGCTCGTCCCGTGCTGGTCTGGCGGGCTGGCCTGAAACGGTGAATGCTGCGCGCCAGACGTATAGACCGGAACCATGACGGTCTGGCCCGCAATGGTGATCGTCTTGTGATCCGAAGGACCAGCGCCTCCCTTGCGGGCAATGCCGCCAGTCTGCTCGCCGATCTGCAGTCCGAAGGACTGGAGATCGGTAACGAGCTTGCGACCAGAAAGTGTACCGAGCGTCGGAATGGTCATGACGCAGCCTCATCTGTAGATGTGGAAACCGGATCGGCTTCACCAACGTAATGAACGGTACGGGCAGGCCGCCGATCCTGAAGCAGACTAAGCAGTTCAGGCCGTGCATAATGCCCTACAGAGTCCATCATCCGCTTGCGCTTGGTGATAAGAGCGAAATCAAGATCGGCAATCACCATCCCCTCACCTTCCGTCAAAGGCGGGGCCAGAAGCTTACCTTCGGGAGAGACGATGGCGGTAAAGCAGCCTCCTCGCAGCGGCCCTTCAAGTGCAGGGTCTCGCGCAATATCCTTGATCTGATCTTCCGTCAGCCAACCCGTGGCATTCACAACGAAACAGCCGGATTCCAGAGCGTGATGACGGATGGTGACTTCCATCTGATCGGCGAAGATCTGCCCCACCAGTGAACCGGGAAACTGGGCGCAGTGGATTTCTTCATGTTGGGTCATCAGCGCGTAGCGCGCCAAGGGATTGTAATGCTCCCAGCAAGCCAATGCCCCGATGCGGCCAGCGGCACTTTCCACCACTTTGAGCCCTGACCCGTCACCCTGCCCCCAGATCATGCGCTCATGATAAGTTGGGGTGATCTTGCGACGTTTGAGAAGGATCTCACCTGTCGCGTCGAAGACGATCTGCGTGTTATAGAGTGTGCCAAAATCCCGCTCATTCACGCCCAGCACGACGACCATGCCGGTATCACGTGCGGTTTCGGCCACCATGTCCGTCACCGGACCAGGAATGATGACGGCGCGTTCATAAAGTTCCAGATGTTCGCCGCCGAAACGGAAAGCTGGCTGGATGAACGAGAAATAGGGGTAATAGGGCACGAAGGTTTCAGGAAAGACCGCCAGCTTCACACCTTTTTCGGCGGCTTCACGGATGGCCTGACAGACTTTCCGGGCTGTCCCCAAACCGTCATCGCCGAGGACGGGACTGATCTGGATGGCAGCAGCGCGAACGATACGTGACATGGCTTGCGGTCCTTCCTTTGGCCTTTAGAGAGTCCAGGTATTGAGGATGAAAGCGTTGTCACGACGCGCAAGGAGGATAATGTCGAGCACATCTTGCGGATTGATCGGCGTGATGCCTGGGATCAGGTTCTGCTCACCGTATCCGTAGAGCGCCTGAAGCGCGAAACGGCAGGCATAGACTTTGCCGCCCTCTTCAATAATTTTTGCAATCTGCTTGTTGCAGTTCATGTGCCCTGGAAAGGCTTCATCACCCAGACGTGGGAAACCGCGCTGCACGCCAAGAGTAACACCTGGTCCGTACAGCAGAACGGATGTTTCAAAGCCTTTGCGGATTAGACGTGTGGCCTGAAGCAGATTTACAAACCCAACCGAACCTTCATTGGCGACGGTATGAAAAGTAATAAGAGCTTTTTCGCCTGGTTTGGCTTTGACGTCTTCAAAAACCTTGTTTTCATAATTAACGAAGCAATCACCATCCTGATATGGTGCATGTTCGACTTTTGGCATGATATCTCTCCCGTGTGATGCGATCTCCAGCCAGAAACCGGAACTGACCGCTGTGCCGAAGTGAACGTGACACGGGATAACCAAATGACAAAATATTGTATGTACTTAGAAATAAGTACAAATAAAACAAGTTTAACAGTTTATTGTCTTACAAAGGCATACAGAAACATACAAAAATAATATTCAAGACATACAATTCCAAATGACGCGCATAACTATATGTTTTATCGTCATTTTTTAATCACGCATTCGTGAATGATGCACTTTTTTGTTTTTCGGACATTCAGGCGAGACTCAACGAAATCAAATGAGTCCGTTGAGTCCCAAACCCAAAACCATGTCATACAATATCGGCGAAACCGGGAGAACGCTTATGCTGAAGAACGGACACCACACCATTTAAAGATTCTTCAAGACTTGCTGCATCTGGTGCGCTGCCAAGCGCGATGCGCGCGCGCTGTGGTGGCTCACCACTAATTGTAAAAACTGTGCTGGGGACCAGAGCAAGACCACGTCGGCGTGCATAAGCGACAAAGTCCGCACTGCCCCACCAATCAGGCAATTTCAGCCAGACATGTGGACCGTTCGGATTCATGCAGTGTCCTTCCCCTAAACAGTGTCCTTCCCCTAAAACCTTTCGCGCAATGGATTGCCGCAGGCGAAGTTCTTTGCGGATGGCATGAAGAATCGTTTCCGCTTGCCCCGTTTGCATCCACCGCGCAGTAAGCGCGCTCAATAAACCTGCATTTGTCAGAGCGATCGCCCGAATGGCAGCTGTCACACGCCGGGTCATATCTGCATTCGGCAAGGCGACGTAGGCTGTGCGCAGGCCTGGGCTCAATGTTTTGGCAAGCGTAGCAATATAACTGACCCGACTATGATCCAGAGCTGCCAACGCTGGCAGTGGCTCATCCATCAACAGGCTGTAAGGATCGTCTTCGGCAATGTGCAAATGATGACGCTGCGCCACTGCGAGAATATCCTTGCGCCTTTGCAGTGACATTGTCGCTGTGGTGGGATTATGAATGGTGGGAATACAGTAGAGTAGTCGTGGATGATGTTGCGAACACACTCGGTCTAGCTGATCTGGCATCATGCCTTCAGCATCACTGTCTACACCAACCAGAATAAGATCAAATTGCGCTGCAATGGTTCGGATCCCTGGGTAGGCAATACGGTCCGTTACAATCACGTCTCCTGGTTGGGTATGCGTGCTGACAATTGCTGCTAATGCGCTTTGCGCACCGGGAGAAACCAGAACTTCTTCTATGCGCCGATGACCGATAACAGGTGCTATCCATTTTGCGCCAAGCTGACGCTCCTCAATAGTGCCCCCAGTTACCCTGTAGGACATGAGACTATTCAAATCCTGCTGCTTCAAGATAGCGGAGATATCACTCTGAATAATACGCTGGAGCGGTGGATCCTGAGGAATAGGCGGCAGATTCATGGTAAGATCAACCACCGCAGGTCCGGTATGGCGCCAATGGCTTTCACCGGCACCGACGCGCACAAAGGTTCCCCGCCCTACGGTTGCATCAATGAGACCACGACGCCTTGCCTCGGTAAATGCACGCGTTACAGTTGTCAGGTTGGTACCAAGATAATCTGCAATCGTTCTTTGCGGGGGAAGTTTATCCCCTTCCCGCAAATCACCTCTCCGGATGGAAAGAGCCAAGGCATCAGCAAGTGTCAGGTAAATGGCATTCGGGCTTTGACTGATTTCTTCTTTCCAGTGAGCCAGATAAGGATAGGCTGACATGCGTGGCGGCTTCCATATATTCGACAAGATTGTATTGCACTACATCCCATACAATCCATGCAATGCATAGCGCAGCCGCTTATCTGTGAGAACAATTGTCTCCACATTACTACGATTTAACTCATAGCATTGTGCACAACACGCAAGTTCAGACTTTATTGCCTTGTGGCAAATCTGTTTTAGAACAAGTAAGAAAAATGAAGAAACTTATTCCGTTGTGGCTGAGCAATGCTTGAATATTTATATGTCTTTTTAGTATCAATTATTTTTTTAATAATACCTTGCACGACAGCTTATGCTCGTCCTGAGCAGTCACACTCTGTCAGCACCATACGTTCTGATATAAATGAACAGGTTTACAGCATACCTTTTAAAGGAGGTGGTTACGTAAGAGTGCTCTTTTGCATCCCGGCAACCCACCGAGGAACAATCATCATGTTTCCTGGCGGTTCTGGTGATATTGGCCTTGGGAAAAATGGCGTAATCCGACACGATCATAACTTTGTTGTCAGAACACGCCGGCTATGGAACAGACAAGGCTACGCAGTCATTATTCCAGATACAATCAATCATATTAATCTAAGAGGACAGCGCAGTTCCGCGACCTATGCAGGACTGATCCAAAGTATCATTGCTTTTGCACATGAAGAGGCAATAGTGCCTGTGTTTCTTTTTGGAACCAGCCAAGGCGCAATCGCTGCCGTAAACGGTACCGCGCATGCAGCTTCAGGAACTATTGCAGGTGTCGTGCTCAGTGAATCTGTATCAGTCATGGGAGGCAGCAAGGAAACTGTTTTTAGTGCAACCCCGCAAAAAGTGACAGTACCTGTTCTTATTGTGGCCAACCAAGATGATCGATGCGATGTCGCACCGCCTCAAGCCGCCCAACAGATTGCTTCCGGCATGACAGCAAGCCCTGAAGTGCGCGTGTTCATGGTTTCTGGTGGAATAACAAAATCAAAAAAGAATTGTGGCTCCTTAACACCTCATGGGTATTTTGGCATTGAAAATGATGTCGTCGACAAAGTCAGTGCGTGGCTGGATGCCAAATCCCGATAATCTTCAGGCTATTGTTGTTTGAATCTGAGAAATCAGATGACGTACGGCTGGTGCAACCTCATCTGAGCGAAAAATGGCGGCAATTTCTGAAACGATTGGTTCTCCCACAATATCGCGGAAAACAACGCCCGGCAAATTGACGACACTTCGTAAAGCACTGGGAATAACCGAAATACCATTGCCAATTGAGACCTGTGTCAACACAGCCAGTAAGCTCCCTGGCGTAGAAACAATACGGGGCGTAAATCCACCTCGACTTGCGACCTGAAATGTGCCGAAAGCCTGCTCGGGCAATATAAAAGATGCGTTGGCAATTTCGTGCGGCGTAACCGGGCCTTCCGACTTTTCTTCGACACCAGGAATCACGGAAAGTGCCAGGCAAAAGTGATCGCGGATCAATACATGGTGACTCAATAGCTGTGGCATCGCCATAGGCAGCCTTACAAAACCGATATCTACGTCACCGTCCGCAACCAACTGAGGCAGTTTATCCATGGGGAATTCACGTACTTTTAAAAGCACGTCTGGATAATTCTGCGTAAATTGGTTCATCTGGTCTTGCAGTATCCCCGTATAAGCAGCTGACGCAACATAACCAATCTCTATCCGACCCAATTCACCGCGCCCAGCACGACGACCGGCGTTCTCCGCTGTTGCAAATTGTTTGAGCACGCGCCGTGCTTCGGAAAGGAAAACCTCTCCCGCAGATGTAAGCGTCACAGAACGCTTTGTTCGGTTGAGAAGTTGAGCTGATAATGTGCGCTCAATTTCCTGTATCTGCACAGTCAGAGTGGGCGGGGAAATATTCAGCCGTTCTGCCGCCCGTGTAAAATGAAGTTCTTCCGCCAAGACCACAAAATAGCGGAGATGTCTCAGTTCCATTCCTCTATCCCCCTCCCCGCATTATTAGGCAAAACCTAATAATAACGAAAATAACCACCAATGACGAGAACCAAGGCATGACCTAGCGTTACAGACTAATGCGCTCTGCAACGGAACATCGCCATGACACAACTCTTTCAAGCCAATCATGATGAACTGATTATCGGAACTTCTAATGCTATCGTGAAGCGATGGGGACCTCGATGACATCCTCGCGCGTAACCAATCCGTTATTTGTCCTTCTGGCGGCTTCAACTGGCTGTGCCTTGACTGTGCTTGATACCAATGTGGTGGCAATCATCCTGCCAACCATTGCTCGCGAGTTTCGTGCAAGTTTCGCGGATATTGAATGGGTTATCAGCACATATGTTCTGTGCTTCGCATCTCTCCTGTTGCCCGCTGGAGCCATTGCAGATCGGTATGGACGCCGTCGCATCTATCTGATTGGAATTACGACATTTGCCCTTACCTCGTTGTTTTGCGGAGCCGCCCCATCTGCCACAGCACTATATCTGGCCCGTGCTTTACAGGGCGTAAGTGCTGCATTTTTGTTAGCACCTGCTTTAGCGATCATCGGACATACGTTTCATAATCCAGATGAACGGAACCGCGCATGGGCCATTTGGGGAAGTATCATGGGCCTTACCATGGTTCTTGCTCCTATTATTGGTGGTATTATTGCCTATGCGCTCGGTTGGCGGTGGGCGTTTTATATCAATATTCCAATCTGCGTCCTACTTGCTGGCGCAGTCTTTATTCTGGTCAAAGAATCACGTGATACTGATGCCCGAAGACTGGACCCGGTCGGGATTATATTTTTCGCTGCATTCATGTTCGGTCTGACGTGGGGAATGATTAACGGTCAGGCAAGCGGTTGGACCTCATGGAACGCCCTGAATGGTTTTATTGGAGGAAGTATCTCCTTAGGCATTTTCATAGCATCTGAACGTGCCCAATCACGTCCGATGTTAGATCTTGGCCTATTCTCCAATCCCCGTTTTCTGGGAGCTGTCTGGGCGATGTTTGCTTATGCAGCATCCGCTCAGGTTATGGCCTCAATGCTTCCGCTATTTCTCCAAAACGGCTTAGGCCGCTCAGCACTTCAGGCCGGCTTCGCCATGTTGCCTTTTGCCCTGGCAATGTTGATTTTCCCACATATTGGACGTCTTCTGGAACGCCATATCTCTTCGAGCGGTATTCTAGCCGGTGGTCTGTCATGCGTCGCCATTGGCAATGGAATAACAGCATGGGGAGCATATGTCGGATCATGGATCATTGTTATGGCTGGCATGGTCGTCATTGGAAGTGGGGGCGGCCTTCTCAATGGGGAAACACAAAAAGCTATCATGAGTGTTGTGCCAAAAGAACGATCTGGCATGGCGTCAGGGATCAGTACGACTTCACGATTTTCCGGGATTTTGCTTGGTTTTGCCATGCTTAGCGGCATACTCGCAACAATGGTAAGGAAATGGGTTGCCGCCTTTGGATGTGGCACTGGTTGCCATCATCCATCAGACTTCGCCGATGCCATCGTTGCCGGTGATCTACCCAGTGCTATTTCCGGTTTAGAGGGTTCCAATCAAGAAATCGCCATTCAGCATGCACATCATGCTTTCTCTTATGGTTTTGCCGTAGCACTTCTTGTGGCATCAATTTTCGCATTAGGATCATCAATTACTGTCTTTACACTGATGCATTCAAAGATGAAACAGAATATAACCTAAGTAAATAATAAATACTTAATGTGTAATGATAGATATTTTGCAGATTCTCTAGAGTGAATTGCCCCGGGTTTTGTGGAGACGTTTTTTATCTGATTTAAGCGGCTAATGCATGTGATTTCTGTTGTGCATAAAAGCGTGCCTCAGCTTCTGCTGGCGGGATGTTTC
>NZ_JBNIEW010000016.1:0-33422 GCF_050106715.1 Acetobacter sp. AAB5 | reverse complement strand
CAGCATCTCAGCCTTGATCGGCGGATGCTCAACAGGCACGCTTGCCTTCGTGCCCATCCCATACATCAGACCCCACACACCAGCTCCATGCAAAAGAAGAACCGCTATAAGTGCACCAGCTCCAACCGCACCACCAGCGCGTAGAACATAACGCTCCTTCCCCTCCAGTTGTTGAGCAGCATCACTTTCCAGCTTTTCGGAATGTTCTGAAATATTCTGCATTATGCTCTCGCTGTTTTTGCGCTGGCTTGGGTTGTCTGTTTGAACAACCCAAGGTGTATCAGCCATGATTCTAAAGGCTTAAATGTGAACACCTTCCTTTCCCTTAGAAATCCAAAGAAGTTTTCACATAATACATCCCACCACTGAACCCATACGGAGAATAGGATGCATATTTGGCAAGGCCTTGCTGGGTATTGGCAATGGAGCTTGGCACACGGGTAGGATGTTTATTTCCTACGTTGTTAGCCCCGACACCAACTGTCCACCGAGGGAAAATTTTATAGTCAACTTCTAGATTGGTAATAAAACCGGGATTCTGCTGGAAAGGCACACTGCCTGCCCCCGTTGGGGATGCCATATAGACAATAGAGCCATAACGAAGTTCCTGCGCCATAAAGGACCATTTTCCACGCGTCCAATTTACGCTGATCTGCTCACGATTTTTTGGAGCAGAATGCAAAACCATCATCTTGGTATATTCATTCACCAGATCAGACTTTGCAGAACGAATTTCATTATCCGAGAAGTTGATACCCATGGCAAATCGGAACTGACCAAGATTTTTTGTGTGCAGGGTATAGTCTGCACTCAGATCCCCACCAAATGTCTGCGTATTATACAGGTTTGCATAATATGAAAGTGATGTTGCACTTTCCAGATTTGCATTTTTGAGCATTTCCAGAAGCACAGAGTCATTCTGATCTACTGAATAGGTTTTGGTGCTTCCCATTCTGCCGTTAATGGCAATGTAATACAGGTTGCCTGTGACATGGAAATCATCAACCGGTGTTGAATCAAAACCAATAGAGTAGCTACGGGAATATTCACCCTTCATACTGCCCGCACCAAGATATTTGGCAATATCACTTCCGGCAGGAATCTGATCTACCGTATAGCCCGGATATGGCGCAGAATAGAAGTAGTTCATCGCGCCCAAAGTAGGCGGGCGATACCCCGTATTCACGTTCGCACGAATGGCCCAGCGCTTGTTAAAGTTATAGCGTGTGCCAACAGATCCTGTTTCTACGGTTGCTATGTTGTTATAGCTGCCAACACGCCCACCCAATGTCCATTCCCACTGCTTGGTTACATAGAAATCAAGATTAACGTTACCTTCATAAACATCGCGGTTCTGATAGGTTGCCGCCATGGGAACATTCCCGGGGTGGTCAGTTGCGCCCATCCCGCTCCATGACGCCATTTCACCTTCAACCATTTGGAAGGTATCATGGCGATATTCACCACCAAACCGCAAATTGATAGGACGTGGCGCCCAATCTGGGCGGAACGAACGAGAGCCACGCAAACCAGCTGTTAGTTCTGTTGCAACTGACGCGCCATCATAAAAAGATGTTTGTGTGCTACCCGGTATAGAAACATTTTCAGAATTGGTTGTGCGATAATTTTGCTTATCACGTGCGTAGGTCACGTAAGCATCCCACGCAAAACCAAACTTGCGGGCTTTAATGCCGTTATCCGTTTCAAAATCCAACTGATCCATTGCAATATAAGGCTGGTTGCCAGCAGGATACAGATCAGGATTAATCCACTCATCAGAAGCAGTGTTGGCCCGGTAGGTTTCAGGCACGTTGGCACGTCTGTGAGAAAATGTGGATGTGCTATAGAAATTAAACCCGCTGCTGGCCAATGGCACAGACATGTTTTCACTAATCGTTTCCAGTGTGGATTTTGGAATGCCTAACCCACGCTGAACATTGCGGTTTGCTGTTTCATTTCTGGAATCATCAAACATTGTCCCATAAAAATCGCCACCACGTGTTGTTGGCAACTGATGAGAAATCTGCGCAGCCAGATCCAGATACCCACCATTATGCCCAAGAGCCATGCCATAATTGGCAGAACCATCCAGAGCCTGGCCATCACCCGCGTAATAACCACTGTTCTTGAAATTGACGCTGCCACCATGTGTATCGTGCTTGAGCACAATGTTTACGGCACCAGCAATGGCATCCTGACCGTAAAGAGCAGATGCACCTTCTGTAACAACTTCAATATGATCAATGGCTGAAACTGGAATGAGAGAAATATCAGCGGGTTCACTCCCCCAGTTTGTACCAGAGTTTGAATTGAAATTTGCCCCGATATGGCGACGATGGCCGTTTACCAAAATCAACGTATCATCTGGGGACTGCCCACGAAGCTGCATGGTTTGCACAAATGAACTGGCACCACCACCCGGCAAAGCGGCTGTTGTAATAGCCGGATTTGCCTGCGCCAATGCAGAGAGCACATTTGTCTGCCCAGTTTTTAACAGTTCAGCGCCCGTCACCACAGTCACCTGCGTGGTGCTATGCTTCTGTGTTACTGGGGAAAATACAGAGTTGCTGGAATGCCCACCAACCTCCACAGACTCTTCCCCACCACGTAATGCTGCAAGATTCTTGGTACGTCGCGTTGAAACTGCTTTTGTACTTTTGGTTTTTTTTACAAGAACCTTTTGTGCATTTGCCGTTGTAGATGTTGTATCTGCAGCAAAACCACTTTCTGCCGGAATGAGAGCACCGAATGCCACACTCGCGACAAGCGACAATTCAAACTTTGAGATCCTGGCCATCGCATCACCCTCAAATCCGGTAGGATTAAGAAAATATCTTATGAAATTATGATACGGTTCCGTTACGTTTTGACGTCATATTTAATATTGATATATCTCCCCTGCATTCAAGACAGAGCTTGTATCGGATAGTAACTCCCGGATTTTGCACCATAAAAAATCCCTGCAAAACTGCACTCACAGCTTTCACAGGGATTTCCTCACGCATAAAATAGACACTCTAAAGTATCTATATTCCTCTTTTAAACACTCATCTCATAACAATGGGCTTGCGCACTGTCAGCAATGAAATCAGGCCGGCCAAAACCAGCGTAACCGAACAACTATACCACGCCATATTAAAACTTCCTGTATATGACACAATATATCCTGTCAGAATTGGTGCAGTCAGACCAAGAGCGTTACTAAAAGTAAGTGTAACCCCTGTAACAGAACCTATTTTCTGACCATCTTGCAACATATCGGCCAACATGGCTGTGTTAGCGCCGTTTGCTGCAATTAGGCAGCAAAGAGACAAGGACAAGACAATAAGAATTGGCGTTGCCTGATGAAAGAAAGGGAGAATACCAATCATCGCGCTGCCTATAATACAAAAAGCAACGATAAACCGACGATGACTAGGATCTGAATGATTGCGAAATACGATATGCTCAGCAATACGCCCTAAGATAACGGCCCCCACTGCGCCCAGAACGTAAC
Source organism: Acetobacter sp. AAB5 (assembly GCF_050106715.1). Lineage (NCBI taxonomy): Bacteria > Pseudomonadati > Pseudomonadota > Alphaproteobacteria > Acetobacterales > Acetobacteraceae > Acetobacter > Acetobacter sp. AAB5. Next base: position 29,926 of record NZ_JBNIEW010000016.1, on the reverse strand, counting down.
ATCCTGCTGCACCACTTCCGGACCCAATAACGTTAACATGTAGTTCATGAATAAGGTAAAATGGCACCCAGGACATCAACAGAAAATTCAGAAAGTTCTGGGTACATTGCACCACCAAAATGCCGCAAAATGTTGAAGAACGAAAAAGTGCACAAACCTCTGAAAGCTGAATAGGCCGAACACGTGGTTGCGCAGCAGTTTTAGCCGGATTCCTATAAAGGAGCCACCATGCAAGGGCCCACACCAGCCCAATGGCACCCAAGGCCATAAATTCAAACCGCCACCCCACTTTTGAAATCAGATACGCTCCGGCAATTGTGCCTCCGGCCAACCCAATTTGCATACCCGTCAGCAATATTGTCATCACTGTTCCGCGTTCATGCGGCTTGGCCCAGTTCCGAACAATAGTTGCCCCAACGCCAAATGTGGGGGCTTCACCTACCCCCAACAACATGCGTGATAGAATGAACTGTGTAACATTTTGCGTCAGCCCCCCTAGCACCATAGCGCATGACCAAACGGAAACTGCCAAACTACCAACCAAACGTGCACCAACAAGATCTAGAAATATTGTTGAAGGCAAATTCAGCAAGAAATAAGACCAGAGAAAGCTGGAGGATACCCACCCCATCTGCACAGAAGACAATGAAAATTCCTGCCCCAATGCCGGAAGAGAAATAGAAAGGGCTGCGCGGTCTCCATAACTGATGACATACATCAGAAAAATCATAGTGAAGAATATGTATCTTGATGAACCCGCAGCTTTGTTCATATCTTTTCTACCCTTCAACTTCATGGCCCCAAGAACCACCCTGCATCGCGCAGATCATCAATATTACTTACGATACCGAAACATTATGAGCGCAATACGCCTGTCGATAAAAGCAAAAACGTCTTCCGGATTACGCGCCAGATGAAGATTCTGTTTCTAAAACCACTTTTTGCTTTTGTGGTCTTTCGTGCCTCAACATCCATAGGCCTGAACCAATAATCAGCAGACCACCCACAAACATAGCAACACCAGGAATCTCATGAAATCCTAGCCAACCAATCAAAGCTGCCCAAATCAGACCGCAATATGCAAATGGCCCAATGGCTGAAACTTGAGCGGAGGCAAAAGCCTCTGTCTGCAAAACCTGTGCAATTCCGGCAAAAGCACCCACTGCAATAAGACACAACACATCGGCCTGTGTGGGCATTTGCCATACAAAAGGTAAAGCTGCGGCGGTAGCAATTGTCATTAAAATGGCCTGCCACATTGCAATAGTCGTACTTTTTTCTGTTGCTGAGAGCTGCCGGATCTGCATGGTTGTTAATGCGCCCACAGCACCCTGCCCTAATGCAACAGCATAAGCCCATGTAGGAACCGCACTATGGCCAGCCCCTAATAAACCTTTGCCAGTTGCGACAACAATAACCCCAATAAATCCAATGCCGACCGCAACCCATCTTTGAACAGATGGCCGTTCATGCATGAATGGAATAGACAACAGGATGAGAAAAAGGGGTTGTGTATAAGAAAGAACCTGCTGTTCAGCTAACGGTAAATGTGTGACAGCCACAACAGTCATGATCATACTGATAAGGCCCACAACAGAACGAATAACATGACCGCCAAAGTGGTGCGTTTTTAAAACCAATCCGCCACGTAAAGCGATGGCAATAACAAACGGCATTGAAAAGAGGTTTCTAAAAAACACAATTTCAACAACAGAAAGTGTCGAACCTGTAATTTTCTGAAGCGCGTTGAGCAGAGCCGTAAACAGTGTTGCCAATGCAAGCAGATAAGCACCACGCGCCAAATTATGTTGCATCACCATTATCGCTCTGCTCTGGACAGAAACATATCCGCTTTTTTCTGCCCTTTGGCGTTCAAAACCATAGCCCTTTTCTTATCTCTTGCTTCTAAGCACACATGTCTTCACACAGTTATGGCAACTTACTGTGTCGATATCGCTCGTCCCCAAGTTTGGGGATGAATCACCTTTCATGAGAATTCCTGATTCTCTAAAAACTTATTCTTTATCAGCAGCAGCAACTTCTCCGCCCATTGCCGTAACCTGAGCTGCAATGGCTTCTGCCAATTTATCCGAACCCGCTGTATCACTATGCACAAGTATGGAACGCGATTTGATGGGTAAGTACTTGCCATCAATCGTGGTCACATCCCCTGTTTCCAAAAACTGTTTTACGCGCTCTTTAACTTTACCCAGATCGTGAATAACGGCACCTTCTTGCCCTCGCGGCACCAATGCTCCGGTGGATTGATAGGCCCGATCAGCCAGAAAAAGATACCGCACGCGCAAACCTGCTTTTCTGGCGGCAAGATCAATAGGGTGCCCTTCCATGGCTAACATAACCAATTCAGGATCAATTTTTGCAATTACAACGGCTAAGCGGTCTGCCAAATCCTGATCAGCATTCGCCATATTACCAAAAGCCGCATGATAGCTTACATGGCCCACACGCATATCATGCCTGGCTGCAATACCTTTTAACGCGCCAATCTGGTAGGCCAACATAGCTTCCATTTCTTCCGGGCTTACCACCATATTGCGCCGGCCAAACCCCATGCGATCTGGCAGACCGGGATGCGCCCCAATGCTTACCCCCTGCTCCTTGGCAGCTTTTACAACGCGCTCCATAATAAGGTGATCGCCCGCATGAAAACCGCACGCGATATTTGCAGATGAAATCACCTTCATCAGGGCATCATCATTCGCAACAGTCCACCGGCCAAAGCCTTCGCCAATATCAGCGTTCAAATCAATCTTCATGATTTTTTGCCGGTTTTTCCAGCATCCCTTCTGATGAGCGATTTTTTGTAAAGTGCTGCAATATCCTGAATATTATTCAGATAGCCATCAACATCTCGCATGGCCTGCAAGCCTTCTGCTTGATCGCATTGCTGAAACTGAATGTAACTTCCGATACGCGCCTGCGCGAGCCGCCACAAATCAGCATCAATCACTGTTGCAATACGTGGGTAGCCACCAGCAGTATTGGCATCTGCCATCTGCACGATAGGCTCCCCCGCAGGAGGAACTTGAACAAGACCCGGGATAACACCGTAAGAACGTAATTCCACAGGATGCAGAAGCTTCAACGCTCCGCCCTTTAGCCGGTAACCCAAACGATTACTTTGTGCTGTAATCTGCCATGATGCATTCCAGAAGTGCTTACGAGATTCTTCCGTAAACAAATAATAATCCGTGGCTGGAATCACCCGTAATGTTACGGTTTTTTCCTTCTCACAGACCATATTGAGAGCCTGTGAAGGTGGAATAGCGCCAAAACCATCAAGCACACATCCTCCGGCACCTGCCAGTTGATCTCCCTGCTCTAAGGGGCGCCCATGATAGCCACCAAACCCACCACGTAACTGTGTGCTGCGAGACCCAAGAACCTCGGGCACATCAATGCCACCACACACACAAAGGTACATCCGTGCACCAATGGTAGGATGATCAACCGTCAGGGTATCCCCTTCTTGTGCAGATACCACGAACCAAGGCAGAATTTTTCTCTCGCCAAGCGTTAACGCGCCTTCTCCACCCGTCACAACAAAACTGACAGACTTATCGAAGCGAATTTTGAATGGAAATGTCTGCACTTCAATACAGGCCGCATTTGGAGCATTTCCCAACAATGTATTGCCACAGCGCAAAGCCAGCGGATCCATGGCTCCAGCAGTGCTTACACCCAGATGCCGATAGCCAAACCGGCCAGCATCCTGCACACTGTTCAGTACACCTGTTTCAAGAACTGTAATCACGCTTCAATACTTTCGGCATAAAAGCGGATCTGATCCCCCACAGCAAACAAAGCTGGCGGATCACGCTCCGGATCAAACATGACAAGATCTGTAAACCCTATGGAATTCCAACCATTCGGCCCTGTTAAGGCAGAGATACCTGCTTGTGGCCCGCCAATAGTGACAGTGCCAGCTAACATTTTTAAAGAAGGAACAGACTTGCGTGGTGTGGCAAGGCGTGGGTCCAATCCATGCAAGTAGCCAAACCCGGGCACACTGCCCAAGGCACACACTGTATAAAGCGGAGCTTGATGTAATGTGATCACGTCCTGCGCAGACATACCGCAATGCTCTGCTACACGTGGTAAATCGCCCCCTAATTCCCCACCATAGCGCACGCCCACTTCAAACAAGCGGCCTTTAATATGCTTTTCTGGCAGTGTTTCCCATGCCTTACGTAACCAGTTTGCGATAATTTCCGGGTCTTCTGGTGGCACTGAGAAAATCAGCATCAGGTTGGTTACACCCGGCATAACTTCTTCGATATCCGCCCGCTCTGCACAAGCATCCATAAGCGCCCAGATACGCCGCTGACAGGCAAGCGTGAATGCGCCCGGAGCCTCAAACAGCATGGCCCGTGTGCCAATCATGCTGACAGTTGGCGTGTCTGCTAAATGCCCTGATGAATTGTTTTCCAACATGGAGAGAGTGTCTGTCATGAATATACCGCCTTATCACCCCAAGTATGCTTGGAGGATAAACAACACGAGCACTGAAATAAGAGAGCTACCACCAAAGACATCCTGTTTACGGCGTTACGTATTGTATTCGTAACGATAAAGGGAGAGAGCAAAGCCCGGCTAACATTATCTTTGTGTGATGCTATACAATAATCTTATGACCAATTCACAACTTGGACGCATTGGATAATCTTATGACGCAAGATCGAACTCATCTTGGTCAACGCATTATTTCATCTCTAAAGTGAAATGACTTGGTGAATTCTGTGTTTTATCAAAAGCAGATCAATCCATATTTTATCGGGAACTTATGCCATGACAAATCAGCCTTATCGCACAGCACTTGTTACCGGCGCCTCCTCTGGCATTGGTGCCGCAACCGTACGCCGCCTGCGAGAACTTGGGTTGGAAGTGCATGCTGTTGCGCGTGACAAGGCACGTCTGGACAAACTGGCTGAAGAAACCGGATGCATTGTGCATGCAGCAAGTGTTGCTGACCTTAATGCTATGGCTGCCATTTTTAAAGACCACGAAATTGATATTCTTATCAACAATGCTGGTCAGTCTCGTACAGGCAATATTACCAACACCACGGAAGAAGATATTGATGGCCTGGTAGACATCAATTTGCGTGCTGTTCTGCAACTCACCCGCCTAGCTCTTCCCGGAATGATTGCCCGAGATCGTGGCCACGTGGTCAACATCACCTCTATTGCTGGGCATTATGCCTTTGCTGGTGGCAACACGGTTTATCATGCCACCAAGGCTGGCGTGCATTCTCTTTCCCAACAGTTGCGGTGTGATCTGTTTGGCAAAAATATTCGCGTAACAGAAATTTCTCCAGCCCGCGTGCAAACAGAAGTGTTTGGCCGCCTGATTGGCAATATGGAAGAAGCGCAGCGCCGTTTCTTTGATGAATACGATTCACTACTGCCAGAAGATCTGGCCAATTCCATTGCTTTTGCCATTACGGCACCACAGCGCATGAATGTTAGCTTTATGGAAGTGCTGCCAACTATGCAGGTTGTTGGCGGCCTGAACTTTGCAAAGAAACCCACCAAAGCCTGATAGCTGATAACCATGGATACTCAAGCTCTTAAAGCGCTGATAGACCTGTTTGGCCGTGCTCCGCTCCGTGAGCTTGAGATTTCGGAAAGCGGCCAGACTGTTAAAATCACGCGGGCAGAGCAGGCACAGGCTTTAACGCTTCCTGCTTCTTCCCTCCCCGCTGCTATCCCAGCAGCACCTACAACACCGCCGTCCCCTACAGAACAAGCTGAAGCAGTTCCTCCGCAAGAAAAACTGGTAACTGCCCCTATGTATGGGACGCTGCATTTATCCCCCGCCCCCGATGCACCGCCTTTTGTGGCCGTGGGGGACGCTCTTCATGCCGGACAACAGGTAGGTCTGATTGAAGCCATGAAAGTTTTCACACCTATTAAAACAGAAATTGCCGGGCGTGTTGAAGCTATTTTAGTGCCCGATGGCAGTGAAGTTGAGGCTCATCAGCCTCTGATGCGTCTATCATGAGCGCGCTACAACGCTTTGGCCGCGTTCTGATTGCCAACCGTGGCGAGATCGCACTGCGCATTCAACGCGCCTGTCGGCAGCTTGGGCTAGAAACTGTTGCTGTTTATTCGGAAGCTGATGCCCAGAGCCGCCATGTTCTGGAAGCCGATATTGCACTGTGTATTGGCCCAGCTTCTGCCGCACGCAGCTATCTGGATGCGGCAGCCATTATTCTGGCAGCAAAAGTTACTGGGGCATCTGCCATTCACCCCGGCTATGGTTTTCTATCAGAAAATGCTGATTTTGCAGAAGCTGTTGAAAAAGCAGGCATAACCTTTATTGGCCCTACACCTGATTCTATCCGCCTGATGGGGGATAAAATTACAGCCAAACAAACCATGCAGGCATCCGGCGTGCCCTGTGTGCCCGGATCTGATGGCCCATTACCAGAAGACGAAAGTGCTATTCTGGAACTTGCCAATTCTGTGGGTTTTCCGGTTATCGTCAAAGCCTCTGGTGGCGGTGGTGGCCGTGGCATGCGTGTTGTTTGGTCTGCTGATGAACTTATCAAAGCGGTCGCTCTTACACGCAAAGAAGCACAACAGGCGTTTGGCAACCCAACCCTGTATCTCGAACGCTTCATGCAAAAACCACGACATATTGAAATTCAGGTTTTGTGCGATACGCATGGCGCCGCTTTGTGGTTGGGAGCACGCGATTGTTCCTTGCAGCGTCGCCATCAAAAAGTGCTGGAAGAAGCGCCACCGCCGGGCATTCCGCCTGAACTTATCGCAGAAATTGGGGCACGCTGTGCACAGGCTTGCCGCAATATTGGGTATCGTGGTGCAGGCACATTTGAGTTTCTGTATGAAGACGGAATTTTCGCGTTTATTGAAATGAATACGCGCCTACAGGTTGAGCACCCTATTACAGAAGAAACCACAGGCATTGATATTGTTTGTGCGCAAATTGAAATTGCTCAGGGCAAGCCACTCGATATCACACAAAGCGCTATTCAGACATCTGGCCATGCCATTGAATGCCGGATTAACGCAGAAGACCCGTTTACCTTTGCGCCTTCTCCTGGCCAAATCAGCCGTTGGGATCTGCCCGGTGGGGCTGGTATTCGTATGGATACGCATATTGTTACGGGCAGTGTGGTGCAGCCTTATTATGATTCATTGATTGCCAAGGTCATTGCACGCGGGGCAACGCGAAATGAAGCCATTCAACGGCTAAAAGTCGCTTTGTCTGAAATGCAGGTTGAAACAATAGCAACCAATATTCCGCTTCATCAGGAATTGCTGTGTGATCCGGAGTTTCTGAAAGGTGGCGTTGATATCCATCATCTAGAACATTGGTTGGAAAAAAGGAAAAACCTTGATGACAAAGCCCCTGTCTCTGCCGATATTTGAAAGCCTACCAAACTCAGAAGAGGTTATAGAGATCAGCCAATGGCTAAATGAAGCCGGCCTGAGTTCTCTGGAGCTTTCTAACGCACAGGGCACGCGCTTTTGTATTTGCGTTGAAACAGCTACAGATAGCTCCAAACCTGAGAATACACCGGAGCTATTATCACTTAATACACAAGCGGGAACAGATATAACTGTTACTGCCCCTTATTTTGGCCATTTGTTACTGCATAACCCCGTTACAAAAGAAACATTTGCGCCAGTTGGCAGTTCTGTTTGTGCAGGTGCAATTGTTGCCATATTAGAAATAGAAGACATGACTGTACCTGTTACAGCATCAGGCAATGGTACAGTTGCGCACGTTCTCGCCAAAGAAGGTGATTTGGTCGGATATGGCCAACCCATTCTAAAGCTTCAAGCTGCTTAATTTTCTATTCTTTTCCACAACTTTGCAATCAAACAAAGATAACCCCATTTCACTAAGAGATGGGGTTATTTAACAAACCCTTGAAGTAAAAAATTTCTCTTACTTCAAACCTTCAACAAACTTTGCAATACGCTCACAGCCTTCGCGCAATGTTTCAACATCTGTTGCATAGGAAATACGGAAGAACGGGCTCATTCCGTAAGCTGTTCCCTGCACTGTAGCAACCTGCTGTTCTTCAAGCAGCCCCATTACAAAATCTGTATCAGTTGCAACCTTTTTGCCGCCAGCAGAAACCTTATTCATACATGCGCTAATATCTGCATATACATAAAAGGCACCTTGTGGTTTGTGGCAATAAACATTCGGGATAGCGTTCAGCAAATCTACCACAAGATCACGACGCGCCTGATATTCTTGCGCACGATCTTTGAGAAAATCCTGCGGCCCTTCCAGGGCAGCCACGGCTGCTGCCTGTGCTATTGTGTTAATACCGCTTGTTGATTGCCCTTGCATGTTGTTCATAGCGGCAACCAGATTTTTGGGGCCGCCACAATATCCAACGCGCCAGCCTGTCATGGCATAGGCTTTAGAAACACCGTTAACTGTGAGAACACGATCCTTCAGTCGTGGTTCAACCTCAGCAATCGTGCAGAATTCAAAACCATCATACACAAGGTGTTCATAGATATCATCAGTCATGACCCAAACATGAGGATGCTTGAGCAGAACTGCAGCAATAGCTTCCATATTTACACGAGGGCAGCAGGCACCAGATGGGTTGTTAGGAAAGTTTAGAATAACCCATTTGGTACGCTCTGTAATGGCTGCATCCAGATCCTCCGCACAGAGCCTGAAACCATTTTCTGCTTTGCATGGAACCTGCACCACACTTGCCCCAGCAAGACGCGCCTGATCAGCATAGCTAATCCAGAAAGGCGTTGGCAAAACAACCTCATCACCCGTATTGCAGGTTGCCATAATCGCATCAAAAATAATCTGCTTGCCGCCATTGGCAACCAGAATTTCATCCAACGCATAGTTCAGATTATTTTCACGCAGGAATTTGTTCTGAACTGCTTTTTTAAGTGCAGGTTTGCCGGATTGTGGCGGGTATTTTGTATCGCCAGCTCGTGCAGCTTCAACCGCAGCTTCAACCACATGTGGGGGTGTAGGAAAATCCGGCTCCCCCGACGAAAGGCTGATGACCCGAATACCTTCAGCTTTCAACGCCGTTGCTTTATCCGTCATTGCGGCTGAAGCAGAAATGGCAATTCCGTTAAGTCGATCGGCAAAACCCGGCATTACATACACTCCGAAGATATTCTTGCGCGCCTACGCAAGAATATTCAGTCAATTATCAATATGAAATGAATGTACGCCAAACCAGCCCTTAAGAGATAGCATTGAAAATCTTCTACCCCCATACAAGAATATTATGGAAAGAATACAAATATAAAAACATGTAAATAATAATAATTTTCTTATTGTTTTATATTTATGATACATAGTCACTTATTTTTATATGAAAGTTCAAATAAACATGCCCTGAAATATGAAAATTATGTCAAGAAATTCGTTTCGAATGTTTATTGACTGCTGCCAGAATTTCGGTAACAATAATTTGAAATGCAGCGCATGGAGATGACACAAATTGGACATCAGGCGACTACAGGCATTCGTAAAAATCATTGATATCGGGAGCATTTCCCGAGCGGCTGATATTCTAAACATCGCGCAGCCAGCTCTTAGCCAACAGTTAGCCTCTCTTGAAACTGCATTTAAACAAAAACTGCTTATCCGCAGTAAAATGGGGGTAACCCCCACAGCAGCAGGGCTGGAGCTTTACCGCCACGCACAAACCATGATCAAACAGCTTGATCGCGCCATGACGGAAGTCAGCAGTGGTGGTGGCCCATTGGTCGGGAAAGTATCCGTTGGTCTTTCTCCGTATTCTTCCGGCTCTACTTTGTCTTTAGCTCTTCTAAAAGAAGTACGTGCCAAGCTGCCTGGTATCATACTCCATTTGACAGAAAGCTTTGATGATATTTACAGCGAAATGGTTATGACTGGCCGGCTAGATATGGCCATTATCCACGGTGCTGGACCCATCAAAGGCGTAAATTTCACACCCTTGATGAAAGAAAACTTTTTCCTGGTTGCACCAGAAGATTCTGCTTTTGCAGAAAGAGGATCTGCGCCCGTCAAGCTTTCAGAGCTTACAGAAGTTCCTCTTTTACTGCCCCCAGATTACAATTTTGTACGTAAGCGCATCAACACAGCTTTTGCACGCAAACAGATAAAACCGCATATTGTTGCAGAAGTTGAAGCGCTTCTGACACTTCAGGATGCTGTTGCTGCTGGCATTGGTTTTACTATTTTGCCTTGGTCTGTTGCCAGCAAAATTATTGTTCCGGGCAAATCCCGCGTGTATGAACTCCGCAGCCCTGTTATTCAGGAAGACGTTTCTTTGTGTGTGCCAGAAAGTATTCCTGAAACGGAAGCAGGCGTTGCTGTTAGAAATATTCTTATTAAATTGGCCAAAAGCATGGTGATGTCGCAAAACTGGCCAGGTACACAGATTATGGATACTCAATAATTAAAAGCTTAGCTTCATACACCATGAACAATTTGGGCAAATATTCACATTAAGCTTGCATTGCCTGTCTTTTGCTTTGGCTATAGGCCAACCATGATACACTTAAATCTATTCTTGTCATGGATCGACAGCCAATAAACACGGAACTGCCCCGATGTCCTCTTCCTTCTCTTCCATGTTTCATGCAGCGCAGGCACTTGCTGATAACCGCACAACAGCCCGCAAACTGGTAGAAAATGCTTTAGCCAACATTGCAGAACCTCATGGAGAAGGAGCACGCACCTTCGTATCTGTGCATGCTGCGGCTGCGCGCAGGCAAGCCGATGCCATAGATAGATTGCGGTATCAGGGACAAGCGCCATCTCCTTTAGCTGGGCTCCCCATCTCTGTTAAAGATCTCTTTGATGAAGCTGGTTCCATTACCAGAGCTGGCTCCATGGTGTTAGCGGATGCCCCGCCTGCAAGTATGGATGCGCCTGCTATTGAACGCCTGAAGCAAGCAGGACTTATTAGTATTGGCAGAACGACCATGACCGAATTTGCTTTCTCGGGCATTGGCATCAATCCGCATTTTGGCACTCCGGCCAATCCATGGCACAGGCATGAAAAACGCATTCCCGGAGGATCTTCCTCTGGAGCTGCCATTTCGGTCTCGGACAACATGGCATTTGTAGGCATTGGCAGCGATACAGGCGGCTCCTGTCGTATTCCAGCAGCACTTACCGGCCTTGTTGGCTTTAAGCCTACTGCACGCCGCATTTCTACCAAAGGTACGGTTCCTCTTTCTTCTACCTTGGATTCCATTGGAAGTATTGGCCGCACCGTAAAGTGCTGTTGGGCTGCAGATAGCCTGATGACAACCGGAACACTTCGTATACAAGATGCTCCAACCGGACGAGAAGGCAGCACACTGCGCTTAGGTATTCTTGGCACTTCTGTTATGGAAAATATGGACGACACGGTTGCCCATACATGGGAAAATTGTTTACGCAGACTTTCCAAAAACGGCGTTATGCTGGAAACATTTACCTGCCCACCCCTTAAAGAAATTCCTCAAGCCAACAGCAAGGGCGGGTTTCCCGCTGCTGAATCTCTTGCTTGGCATCAACCTTTGCTAGAAACGCACCGTAGCGTTTACGATCCTTTTGTATTGCAACGTATTCTACGAGGTTACGAGCAGAACGCTGTGGATTACATTTCTTTACGGCAAAGCAGAACCAAATTAATCCAACAGGCAGCCGATATCATGAACCATTATGATGCTGTTATTCTGCCAACCGTGCCCATTATCGCTCCAAAAATCAGCGATATGCATGATAACACTCGTTATGTGGCAACCAACCTGCTCTTATTGCGCAATACCACTATCGCCAATTTTCTTGATTTATGCGCCATCAGCTTGCCGTGTCATCAGACGGGCGAAGCACCGGTAGGGCTAATGGTTATGGGCCGTCATGCAGAAGATCATACTCTTTTCCGTATCGCAGCACAGCTCGAACATATTCTGGCCTCCTAAGCACTGTTCATACCGTAATTAAGAGGCCAAATGGGCAGACATTCTGCCTGCTTTCCGTAAAGCTGCTACCGAAGATATTCATCCATAAAATTCTGAGAACTGTATCAGGCCGGAGTTCCCGGTCTGATATCGTAAGCTTTCCGCACAAGGGCCGAGCGCGCACCAAGCCTATCAGTAACTTTCTGATTCCATGCAGCCTCTTGTTGCACCTTCGGTTAGCTAATAATTTCCTTGGGTTCAACATTCAGCAGAATATCAACATCCCACTTCGCTGCCTTAAGGCGATCCGCCGCACACGTAACATCTAATTTCTCAACAGACAAAGCCATACTGCGCTTTTTAGCTTACTCAGACAATGCATAAACCTGCGCGACAATTTAAACACCAGCAATCACATTGAAGCCATTTGCAGCCAATCGAAGCGCAGCTTCACGACCAAATCCTGTGCCTGCACCTGTTATAAGTATTGTTGTCATCACTTTTATCTCTTTGCAATTCAGCTATAGATCAGACAACGTGTAGATGCACGCATGTGTTCCCAACATGAGATTTGATCTGAATGGACGCTGTATTTTACATATATATCATGAAAGATTATGAGCTATAAGAATATCAAATGGTAGCGATCCATAAAAATATGCAAGATTAGAAATATCGTTGTTTTCAAAAGTATTTCCCCATAAAATACTTTTGAAAAGTGCACTTTTCAGATCATCATGTAAGCAAATTTTAGTTTCATTCCAGCCTTTATGATAACTTCTCAAAGACTCATTGATGTTAAGAGAAAAATTAAACCTTGTTGCAATTACAATAATTTTTATATTTTTTTCAACCCTTGCAAATGCAATAACATGGTTTGATAAAAGACCTTCCACCAAAATTTCTTCATATCGACCATTTGTAAAAATCTGCGGATAATTTTTTCTCAATCCAAGCAATTTGCATATTATAGCTTGCTTAATCCTTCCATCACGCCAACTGGTAGCCAACGCTAATAGATCCACCTCTTGCTGTAAATTTTCTTGCAATTTGCGATAATTGACCGGCCTTCTATTATCAGGATCTACAAGACTAAAATCCCACTCCTCCCGCCCCTGATACAAATCCGGTACCCCAGGAACTGCACAACGTAAAATAACCTGCGTTAGACTATTAATGGCAGCAGCGGGCGAAATACTATTTATAAATGCAGCAAGATTTTTTACAAATGATGTATGTAAAAGCTGCATCATAAAATTCTGGCATGTTTTTTCATATGCCATATCAGGTGTATCCCAACTGGTGCGTAAACCTGCTTCTCGTAAAGCTTTAGTTAAATAAGACTGTATCCTTTGAGAAAAATCATTTTCATTTAATGGCCACGCAGAAATCAGCGTTTGGTATATAAATATTTCATCCGCCCTAGAAATAGTTTTTTTTAAATCATAATATTTACGCAAGTCAGCATTCTGTTCAAACCAATGCATTACAATTTCAGGCCATTTCACCTCGGGTTCACTTAAAACCATAAGGCGTGCCCTTCCATCCTCCCCACGTTTATGATCATGCGTAGATGTGCACAACAATGCATCCGGATATAAGGAAAAACGAGATATATTGGCTTGGTGAAATGCTTCTAAATTTTTTGAAAAAATACTCGGATCTGTTCCAACCTCATTCCGAGACCATAAACGAGCATAACGATAGAATGCTGTATCTTCTCCAGCTTTGGCAGCTAGAGGGGCTGTTAGGCACACAAATAAATTTTCAGGCCCTTTTTTATCTAATGATTGATAAACCGTTTGGCTTAAAATATGCTCAATTTTATTCAGTAATGGGATATGATAAGTAGGTAATTCCTTACGAGCCTCCTTACATCCCATTTGCAAATATAAAAGACTTTCCTTACTTATTACACATCCTGAAAAATAAATACGATACACAGGAAAATCTAACAAAACTTTTCGTATCACAGTTTCTATAGAATGTGCCGTTATATCCTGTTCTGGTGGAAAAATATTTATAAAAGCCTGAATGAGATCCTGAAACATTTTATAAAATGAAGAATTCAGTTTTTCATTTCGTGCTGCTTTCTGCACTTGTTTATAAGGAAAAACTCCAAATTTCTCCCATAAAATATTCAGGTTTTTCTCTCCTTCTGGATTATGCAAAAGGAGAGAACTCTGCTCAAGAAAATCATAACCTGTCGTGCCAGAAATTGACCATTTTTTTGAAAGGGTTTCCTTATCAGCTAGAATTTTTTCCGCAAAAATAATAGGGGTATTATATAAATATTCTGGTCTTTTTTTATTTAATTTTTCTAATTCTTTTCGTAAATTCTGACAATATTCAATCGGCTGTATTAAACCATCAACATGATCAATCCGCAAACCATCAATCAAACCACGTTGGTATAAATCAAATACATAGGCATGCGTGCGCGCAAAAACTTCTGATCGTTCCATACGAAGCGCAATCAGAGATGTAACATCAAAAAAACGACGCCAGTTTACCAAATCACCCGCATTGCGCCACCAAACCAGTTGATAATGTTGCTTTTGTAACAACATCAAAAGATTTTGCCTGCCTTCTGAAGTTTCAGAAGAAAAGAAATCTATTAAAAGCTGCTTTGAATAAAGAGGAAATTTTTCCGCATTTTTAAAACCAGGAAAACCGACAACCCAGTCCATACTTTCTAAGGCTACAGGAAAAATTCTATCCTCATATGCAATAATAAAAGATTTTTCCTCATTATGATACAAAAAACGAATTTTATTTTCTTTTAAAATATCACTCAAGGGTTTATCAAGAAATGGAAGAATAATACGGTGTTTCTTTTGTCCTTGAGATACGGCCCAATCGATATCAAAGTAATCTGCATACTTACTTTTATTTCCGTATTGCAAAACATCTTGCCACCACAAATTCTGATGGTTCGTGGACATATGATTTGGTACAATATCAAGAATAAGACCCATATTATGCGCATGCAGCGCATCTACTAAAGCCTTTAACCCAGCCTCTCCCCCTCTTTCTGGATCAATATAATCCCAACTGATTGTATCATAACCGTGCATAGACCCCGGCACTGATGCCAAGAGCGGAGAGGCATAAATATGGCTGATACCAAGCTTTTCAAGGTATGGCACAAGCAAAACAGCATCATACAATGTAAAATCTTTATGAAACTGAATGCGGTATGTCGCACGTAATGGTCTGTTCATGGCATATTTTCCAGACTAGCCACAAAACTGAATGCAGGTAATACGCCTGCCTGCCTTGTATCTGGCACAGTGTAAATGAGGCTATGTGGTTCTATAATTTCGTATTCTTTGTCAGAAAGGTTTATAAAAATAGTAAGTAATTTTTTATTATCTAAAGACCAACGCGCACATATAGCGCCTATTCCTATTATCTTTACACCTGCGCTCTGCGCATGATGTAAATAAGGAATAATCCATTTTTTACGTAATGCGAGCAAATGATGCGTTAGGGCAAGCCACGCTTTGCCGGAATCTGTATCTCGCAAGCTTCTATCTGGCTTAGACGCCTCAAAAGTGCTTAATGCATTGGGGTCTGGGATCTGTTTCCGTATCGTCTCATCCTGAAATGTTGAAAACTGAGAAAACTCGTTTCGTCGCCCTTCCTTAATACGCTCTGCCAATTCACCATGAAAATCACAGAAAAAATAAAATGGCGTGATACACCCCCATTCTTCCCCCATAAAAATCATGGGAATCATCGGGCTTAAAAGAAGCAACGCGTAAGCGGCTTTCACAGCCTCTGGTTTTGCCAGCACTAATAATCGCTCTCCAAATGCCCTGTTGCCTGTCTGATCGTGATTTTGCAAAAAAAGAATAAACTTTGTCGCTGGCAAATCATCACTTGGCATTCCTCGGTTTTTGCCAGAATAAGGGTTTATTTGCCCTTGATAAACAAAACCTTCCGCCAAAACCCGAGCCATATCCTCTGTCGGGTCTTTAGAAAACATTTTGTAATATCCTTCATGTTCTCCGGTCAGAAGCACATGTAAGGCATTATGGCCATCATCATTCCATTGGGCGGTAAAACCGTTCCTGAGTAAGCCTGCATCATTGTTTTCGTTTTCGAGTATTAAATGCACATGGCGTCCAGGCTCAATCGTGGTCTGAACCCGTTCCTGCAAAGCCCCAAACCATGTATGATCAGAAATGGCAGATGCAGCATCAATCCGTACACCATCAAACCGATATTCCATAATCCAGTAGAGCACATTTTCTATAAAAAAATCTCTTACGTCAGGTTTGTTGAAATGAATGCCTATTCCCCATGTTGAATGCTGATCATGATCGAAAAAATCATCTGCATAAATAGGTAGAAAATTTCCTACAGGTCCAAAATGATTGTACACAACATCAAGAATAACCATAATATTACGCGCATGTGCGGCATCAATCAGATGTTTTAGTTTATTTGGGTGCCCGTAAGACACTGCTGTAGCATATGGCAAAACACCATCATATCCCCAGTTTCTCGTGCCCCCAAAGCTGTTTATTGGCATAAGTTCAATAGCCGTAATGCCCAAAGCCGC
Organism: Acetobacter sp. AAB5; assembly: GCF_050106715.1. Classification (NCBI taxonomy): domain Bacteria; kingdom Pseudomonadati; phylum Pseudomonadota; class Alphaproteobacteria; order Acetobacterales; family Acetobacteraceae; genus Acetobacter; species Acetobacter sp. AAB5. Next base: position 13,423 of record NZ_JBNIEW010000016.1, on the reverse strand, counting down.
TAGTTCATCTAGCTGTCGGCATATGCCATCATACCCCCCCAACAAACCCGCATGAAGCTCATAAATGACAGCTTCATGCCATGGCCTTCCCTGCCATTCAGGATGCTGCCATTGGTACTGTTTTGGATCTATCACCTCACTTGCACCTAACACGCCATCAGGCTGACTGCGGCTTGCAGGATCTGGGACACATTGACCATCAGAAACACAAAAGCAATAACGCGCATCTGCGCTACAAGATGCTGTAATACTAAAATGCCCCAACCCATCAGAATGCATTTTCTGATTTTGCATACCATCAATTTTCAGAAAAACATCTTCACTTGATGGCGCCCAAAGAGTAAATACAGTTCGCCCGTCATCCAAAATCTCTGCACCAAAAGTTTTTCTAAAATGAAATGCACGCATGCTCAGCAGCCTTTCAAGAAAGAATAACGTGCCTAGGACACAACCGGACTAAAATACAAAACAGAAAGCGGTGGAAGCGTTGCCTCTAGAGAACAACACATACCATGAGCAGGCATATCCTGCGCATGCAGGCCGCCAGCATTACCAACATTAGAGCCACCAAAACATGCCGCATCTGTATTAAGAATTTCGTGCCAATATCCACCATGCGGCACACCTACTCGGTAATTATGGTGAGGCACTGGGGTCATATTACAAACAACAAGAACTGGTGCTGCATCCGGCGCATAACGTAACCAGGCAAAAACACAATTCTGCGTATCGTCTGCAATCACCCATTGAAAACCATGATGGCGGTAATCATCCGCATATAAGGCAGGATAAGAGCGATAGAGGCGATTAAGGGTTACAATCGTATTATGCACCCCCTTGCCTAATGCCTCCTCCAGCCTGTGCCAGGCAATTTGGTCATCATGGTTCCACTCTTCCCATTGTGCCAACTCCCCTCCCATAAAAAGCAGTGGCTTGCCAGAATACGCCCACATAAGCGCATAAAGGCACCGTAAGTTGGCATGCTTCTGCCACTCATCCCCCGGCATACGCGACAAAAGAGAACCTTTGCCATGCACGACTTCATCATGGGAAAGCGGTAAAATAAATCGCTCAGAATAAGCATAGATCATGCCAAAGGTGAGATCATTCGCATGGTATTTGCGCCAAAGGGGATCCCGCTGCATGTAACGCAAAGTGTCATGCAGCCACCCCATATTCCACTTAAACCGAAATCCTAGCCCACCTGTTTCAGAAGGCATGGTCACACCCGGCCATACAGTGGACTCTTCGGCTATCAGCACCACATCATCATGCGTATCCCGTATGAGTGCAGAGAGTTCGTGAAAAAATGAGACAGCTTCAAGGTTTTCACGTCCACCATAAATGTTCAGCTTCCACTCTCCTTCCTTCCGGCTGTAATCGCGATACAGCATGGATGCAACGGCATCGACCCGCAGACCATCAATATGAAAGCGCCTAAGCCAGTAAAAGGCACTTCCCAGCAGAAATCCTCGTACCTCGTTTCGGCCAAAGTTATAAATAAGCGTGTGCCAATCCTGATGAAATCCCTCCTGCGGGTCAGCATGTTCGTAAAGATGCGTCCCATCAAAACATGCAAGCCCATGCGGGTCGGAAGGAAAATGAGCTGGCACCCAATCCATAATCACCCCAATACCAGCCTGATGGCACCGATCTACAAATGCAGCAAACTCATTAGGCTCTCCATGCCGGGCCGTTGGAGCGTACATACTTACTGGCTGATACCCCCATGATCCGGAAAAAGGATATTCTGTAATTGGGAGAAGTTCTATATGTGTAAATCCAAGTTCCTGAATATAAGGAATAAGCGCATCGGCCAAACTGCTCCAGGACATAAACCCTTGTCCGCTCTGTGGCAGCCTCCATGAAGGCGCATGAATTTCATAAATGGAGAGCGGAGCATTTACCTCGTGCCGTTTATGCCTTTGCGCCATCCAGTCTTCATCATGCCATTCATAAGTTTCTGGGGCTGCAACGCGTGATGCCGTTGCTGGAGGTTTTTCCGTAAAACGGGCATAGGGATCTGCCTTTGCTGGCAAAACTTGACTGTCGGCAGAAAGAATCTCGTATTTATAACGTTCACCAGCTAGTAGGCCGGGAATAAACAGTTCCCACACCCCTGCCTCATGCCGCAATCGCATGGGGTGGCGCCTGCCATCCCATATATTAAAATCTCCAATAACCGATACCCTACGCGCATTAGGCGCCCAGACTGTAAAGCGCACGCCTTCTACACCGTTTATCCGGATACAATGCGCGCCCATAATTTCATCTGGAGAATGATGACGCCCTTCAGAAAACAAATGCAGGTCCAGATCACCCAGCAGTTTGCCAAAACTGTAAGGATCAACAACATCTTGCCAACTATCAGCCCACTTCACCCGCACAAAATAACTTTGGCTACGTTTAGGAATAGTAACGCTATATACGCCATGAGGATGAATACGCTGCATTTGCCGCTCAAGCGTAGAACCATCTGCCGAGGTAATGACCACCCGGACTTCAAATGCATCCGGAAAAAAGACCCGCACAATGTCACCACGTCCATCAGGATGGCGGCCCAGCACAGCAAAGGGGTTGGAGCAGTTTCCCTCAGCAAGATCTTCAATTTTCTTTTGAAGAACTAAATCAGCCATTTTTCGGTTTTTCGATATAGAATTAGCAGACATTGCAATACATACCGGATTCACCTTGCAGAATAATGACGCATATTTCGGTCAAGCATGAGTGCCCGTACGCTTCAGGTTTTCACTTTTTTGGCCACCAAGCGGCATACGGGCAGGCTGTATTCTGCGCAATGTTCGGAATGGACGCTGTAAAATATCCCCTCTGCGTGGTGCAATTTCATCGTGAGTATTATGATGTGATGGTAAATATCCTGCCAGTTCTCTAAACATTTGTGCATAGCCAGCAGCTTTTCCTTCCCACGAAACATCATGCAATGCGCCATTACGCTGCAAACGTGCCCAAACAGATTTTTGCTGAAATAGAGCATATGCCCGTCTTACAGCTGCCAAAAGTGTTTCGCTATTTGTTGGAGAAAATAGAATACCGTTTGCAACACCTTCTGCTATAGCCGCAGAGTTTGCATCTACAATAGTATCTGATAACCCTCCAACGCGAGCCGCAATAGGCACAGACCCATAGCGCAGCGCATGCAACTGGATTAGACCGCATGGCTCAAACCGAGACGGGATAAGAGAAGCATCAACAGCAGAATGCAGTTTATGGCCGAGAACTTCGCTATAATTGAGATGGCACGCCAATTGATGCGGATAACGGCTTTGCAATTCTGCAAGAGATCGCATAATTTCCCGATCCCCTACCCCAACAACAATAAGTTGCATGTTCCATTCAAACAAGCGTGGTACAATTTCAGCCAGAATATCCACACCTTTTTGAGTGGTTAAGCGGCTAACAAGCCCAAGAAGAAATGCATCCGCCTTTTGTGGCAAACCAAACTCGGCCTGTAATACTCTTTTATTAGCACGACGCCCTACATTATCACCCACTGCATATGGGAATGTCACGGCTGGGTCTGTCATGGGATCCCATTCCGAAAGATCTAAACCGTTCAGAATACCATTCAATACAATAGACCGGCTGCGCAGTAGGCCATCAAGCCCCATGCCATGTTCTGGCGTTTGAATTTCTTCTGCATATGTAGGAGATACCGCTGTTAACCGATTTGCAAACAGCAGAGCACCTTTTAAAAAGCTTATCTGCCCATAATACTCTAAACCTTCCACAGCAAATGCGCGCGCAGGTAATCCAAATGCTTCCAATTTATCGCGCGGGAAAATACCTTGGAACGCCAAATTATGAATAACATGAGAAACAGGCGAAGCCTTTACACCATCATAGTGTAAATAAGCTGCAACCAACGCAGAATGCCAATCATGAGTTTGCACCACCGAAGGTTGCCAATGGTCTAAGCATCCTTGAGCAATAAATGCACCCACCCGCGCAAAAACGGCGTAGCGTATGCCATTATCTGGCCAATCCAGCCCCGTTGGGCTGCCATAGGGATTTCCCACACGATTATACAAAGCAGGCACATCAACCACAAACAACGCACGGTCTTTTGTTACCCCCTCCCAAAGAGTAACTGTATATCCTAAGACATTCTCAAACTGTTTGATAACCTGCCGTTCTTCCAAAGCTTCCATAACGGCAGGATACCCAGGCAATAATGTATGTGTTTTTATTCCATACGGACGCAAAGCACTGGGTAAAGACCCGACGACATCCCCTAAGCCACCAGTTTTTATAAGTGGATACATTTCTGATGCCACGGAAAGAACATTCAGATTAGCTGGTAGCATTGCAACGGATGTCTGCGTCATGTCTCATCCCTTTTGTATGCTTTGCATGGAATATTCCGCCCTGACAGATATGACACGGCTATCAGTGGCAATTACGTACAGAACGCCGACTGTATTAAAATGTCTCACACACACGATTATGTTACTGAATTTTGGCCGGAACAGCGCGTTACAGCCTTACGCATGCCATGATTTTCGCCAAGGGGCGGAGAATGGATGGACCTTTTGCCTGAAGTTAGGACACTGCCAATGAGTCTTCCGCTTCGTCAACGCCTACGTGAAGGAAACCCCATTGAGCTTGGGGCTACATATGATGGATCCGGTGTTAACTTTGCTGTTTTTTCGGCCAATGCTACGGCTGTAGATATCTGTCTTTTTGACCAAGACGGAAAAACAGAAACAGACCGTATTCGTCTTCCGGAATACACAGACCAAGTTTTTCACGGTTGGATACCAGATTTACAACCCGGCCAGCTTTATGGATTGCGTGTGCATGGCCCCTACGAACCTGATGCTGGGCATCGTTTTAACCCAAACAAACTTCTTTTAGACCCATATGCTCGGGGTCACTTAGGCAATCTGGAATGGAACCCTGCCCTTTTTGGCTATCAACTCAGCCATCCTGATCTGGATTTAAGCTTTGATGAACAAGACAGTGCGCCTTTTATTCCCAAATGTATTATCCCCACACCATCAGAAAGAAACAATAAGCCCTTAAAAATACGTTGGTCTGACACTGTTATTTATGAAACACATGTTAAAGGTTTTACACAAAACAACCCTTTGGTTCCTGAGAACCTGCGCGGCACCTATGCCGGCCTCTGTCATCACTCTGTACTGAATTATATTAAGTCTCTGGGTGTAACTTCTATTGAACTTTTGCCTATTCAAAGTTTTGTAAATGCCCAATCCCTTATAGAAAAAGGCCTTACAAACTATTGGGGTTACAATACCATTGGTTTTTTCTCTCCGGATACACGCTACGCGGCAAACCATACTGATCCGGCTGCAGAATTCCGGCAGATGGTCGCGCGCTGTCATGAAGCCAATCTGGAAGTTATTATGGATGTTGTCTATAATCATACAGCAGAGGGGAATGAGCTTGGGCCCACATTGTCCTTTAAGGGGTTGGACAATGCCTCTTACTATCGGCTTATGCCTGATAATTTCCGTTACTACATCAATGATACAGGCACGGGAAATACATTCAACCTGAATACCCTGCATGTCATACAGTTTGTGGCTGATAGCCTGCGTTACTGGGCTGAGGAAATGGGCGTAGATGGTTTTCGCTTTGATCTCGGCTCTATTTTAGCACGGGAAAAAAACGGATTTGACTGCCAAGCTGGTTTTTTGCGCGTCTGCCGGCAGGACCCAACCCTAGCGCATCTGAAGCTGATAGCCGAACCGTGGGATATTGGTCCCGGCGGATATCAGGTTGGAAATTTTCCTCCCAGTTGGGCAGAGTGGAACGACCAGTTTCGTGACACTGTCCGAGATTTCTGGCGTGGAGAAGCTCGTGCCGCAGCTTTAGCCCCACGCCTTCTTGGTAGCCCAGATCTTTTTAACCATAGCGGGCGGCAAGCATGGGCAAGCGTTAATTTTATTACAGCGCATGATGGCTTCACGCTTAAAGACTGTGTCTCCTACAACGACAAACACAACAATGCCAACGGTGAAGATGGCAGGGATGGAACAGATAACAACCGCTCCTGCAATTATGGTATTGAAGGCCCCACACATGATGAAGGCATTAATACTCTGCGTTGGCGGCAATGCCGAAATATGCTGGCAACCCTTCTGTTCTCTCAAGGCACTCCCATGCTATTGGCCGGAGATGAATTTGGCCGCACGCAAAATGGAAACAACAATGCTTATTGCCAAGATAACGATATTTCATGGATAAATTGGAACATTGAAGAAGAAGGACAAATCCTAAAAACTTTCACCCAAAGAATACTAAGCCTTAGAAAACATTTTCCTATTTTACGACGTAGCCGTTTTCTTACTGAAGCCTACAACAAGGAATTGGATGTTAAAGAACTCACTTGGATCAGCGCTAATGGTACGGAAATGATGCAAGAAGAGTGGGATTATGCACAATGCTTTGGCCTGATGCTGGATGGCCGTGCCCAACCTAGCGGCATCATACAACGTGGTGGAGATACTACATTATTGCTGGTTTTAAATGGCTGGACAGATAGTATAGAATTTACCTTGCCTGAAGCTGAAGGCGGAGCCTGGAAATTACTCCTTGATACTAACCGCCCTAATGCTGGCAAGGACATAGAAAAAGATGTTTTTGAACAAAAAACTGTTTTCACCCTAACAGAACGGTCAGTTTTACTTTTTGAACTTCTTGGAACTTAAATCCCCAGCACACCAATATAAAAGACCCTGATCTCAGGAAAACCTTTCTTATTTTTTAGCGTTGTTATCAAACATCTATTTCTATCTCGTAAGATACGAGAATAGATCTAAAACCTTAGAAAACGGAGCATAAACTATGCCTCGTGGTGACAAATCTGCTTACACAGACAAGCAAAAACGACAAGCCGAGCATATAGAAAACAACTACGAGCAACGTGGTGTAAGCGAAAAAGAAGCCGAGCGCCGAGCTTGGGCTACTGTCAATAAAGAAACTGGAGGTGGTAAAAAAAGTGGCTCCGGAAGAAGCCATGCCGTAACGCATGAACCATCACGCAAAGGCGGCAAGGTTGGCGGAGAAGCTTCCACCCATCGCACAGCAGAAGAACGTTCTGACTCCACACGAAAGGCGGCTGAAACTCGCAAGAAAAATGCAAGATAATTTATAGTCCTAAGGAGGAAACATGATGGCACATGAAGAAAAAATTCCCTCTCAACATCAGACTGTCCCTGGTGAAACGGATAAAATGAATCCTATTCCAGATCATGGAGAGAAAAGTTATCGGGGGTCTGGTAAACTTTCTGGAAAAGTTGCTTTAATAACTGGAGCAGATTCCGGAATAGGGCGGGCAGTTTCTATTGCTTTTGCGCGTGAAGGTGCAGATATCGCAATTGCTTATTATACCGAAGACAAAGATGCCCAAACAACCGCTGAATGGGTAGAAAAAGCTGGACGTCGAGCTATCTTGCTTCCGGGAGATATCCGGCGGCAATCACATTGTAACGAAATAATAAAACGCACAATTGATGCATTCGGGCAGATCGATATTCTGGTAAATAATGCTGCACACCAAAAATCCGTAATAGATCTTTCAGAAATTGATGAAGAAGAACTTGATACAACATTCCGCACAAATTTTTACGGTATGTTCTTTCTATGTCAGGCAGCCTTGCCGTATTTAAACAGCGGTGCTTCCATTATCAACACAACCTCAATAAACGCTGTCCAGCCCTCCCCTCACCTTCCTGCCTATGCAGCGACAAAGGCCGCCATTTCTAATTTTACGGCAAGCCTTGCTCAAATGCTCGGCAAGCAAAACATACGCGTTAATGCCGTTGCTCCGGGGCCCGTCTGGACACCTCTTATTCCATCTACAATGCCAAAAGAAGATGTTGCCAATTTTGGTAAAAATACACCGCTTGGTCGGCCTGCGCAGCCAGCGGAACTCGCTTCTGCTTATGTCATGTTCGCTTCAAATGAAGCAAGTTATACAACAGGCGCTGTTCTTCCCGTAACTGGAGGAAGACCTATGCTTTGAACAAAAAAATTTGATGGTGGATGAAAGTTTCTAAATATACCTAATTTTAAATAGAGCTAATATTTTAAATTACCAAATATATTATGATTTACAAATAATGCCGACATACTCTGCAGGCGTTGGCAACGAGAAAAAATGTCGTTGCCTACTGCTTTATCTCTATGCTGGATAAAAATGTATCAATAACTCTCCATTCTCCACTTCGTGCAGTAGCTGCGATGTAACCATCTGGCCTTACAAGCCAGATACCGTTTTTGTGAGATGATGAATATACCTTTGGTTTTAATAAAAATGGATAACGTAATATCATAGCTCGTGCTTCCATATTATCTCGTGCCACAAGCGAAAAACGAGGAGTATTGTCGTTCTGAAAGTTGCTCTTCAAAATCAATCTTTGCCCTGAATAGGGGCCATATAATCCACGTATTCGACCCGCGTTGAGAGGGCTATTAGGATAACTGATCATGACACCAGAAAGTCTGTTAGCAACAGCACGACGAACCATCGGAATGCGAAAAATCAATTTTACAATAAGATTACGCACTCTCTGCAAGAGGTGATTTCTGAGCAGCACAACTTTGGTCATACGGCTGGAATCTGACAATATCTGCTGTGCCACGCCACTACGCTCAATACTGTAACTCTCAAGCAAGAAGGGTTTAGCTTTTTGTTGTTCTACAAGTGCTAGCTTCCATGCAAGATTAAAGGCATCTTGCATGCCCATATTCATGCCTTGGCCACCTGCAGGACTATGGATATGTGCTGCATCACCTGCCAGAAATACCCGGCCTTTGCGATACGCATGAACTTTACGTTCATTAATACCAAAATCTGATAGCCATATCGGATCGGATAAAGTAATCCCACCCGGCCCACGTTGGTCTATGATTACCTGCATTTCTTCCAAGTCCGGCATATGCAATGGGGCAGAACCAAGGTCAGCTATAATACGGCAGCGATCTCGCGATATCGGAAAAATCATGATTGCACCATCATGATGCCAGAAAATAGCTGGTTCATCAGGCGGTATCGCAAGCCCCTCCACATGCACATCAGCAATAACAAAATTTATGGGAAGAGTGTCTCCTTCGAAGACCATACCAAGTTTGCCGCGCACGAAAGAATGGGCACCATCGCAGCCAATAAGCCATGTCGCTTCCAAGGTCTCACTCTCACCTTTCTTATGTGTAAGAGTGCACAAAACGCTATCATCCCCGTTAACAAAGTCTGTTAGCTCTGTTTCGCGCTCAACAGTGCAGCCAAGAGTTTCGAGGTGTTCTTCTAACAATCTCTCGGTTTCAGATTGTGGAAGCATCAGTAAATAATTGAAACAAGAAGCTATTGTCTTAAATGGGATACGGGCGAGAGTCTTACTCCCCCAGTGGATACTAAGGGATTTTGCGTGCAGCCCATTGGCAACAAAAACCTCTACACAACCAGCAGCTTGCAACAACTCCAGAGTTCGAGGCCAGATAGCCAGCGCCCGAGATTGAGTGGTGCGTGTTGGCAACTTATCGATAATTCTGACTGGCACGCCGTAACGGGTCAGCTCCACAGCCATGGTGAGACCGACAGGCCCTGCACCAATAATAAGAACAGGTTTCGACATGATCTTTATCCGAAGAAACAATTATTCAGGCACAAAAATATTTGCCCAAACGTTAACGCTGAATGGACAAGGCCTGTTCCTATCCCTCCCCAAAATATACGGGCCGCTTACAAGCGAAAGTTCTTCTATAATGCACTGACAATGCTTTGCTGCACGTATATCCACTCTTTGCTATAATGTGGTCATGACCCAGAAGAGCTCACGCAAAATCATATCTGATAGGAGAAAACCTCCCTCGCCACGCCAACAAAATTGGAAAACAATTTTGCCTGTTATGGGAATTATCTTTGCTTTGCTTATCGGGGCAGCAGGGCTGCGGGCAGTCCTAACATCACATTCCCATACCCAAATTGGTGGGCCCTATGCCCTGACTGATGAAAACGGGCACGTAGTCTCACAAACTGATTTTCAAGGTCGTTATACGCTCATCTACTTTGGTTACACACATTGCGTAGATGTTTGCCCCCTGACACTTGCAACCGTATCGGCTGCGCTAGATGAGCTCGGGCCGCTCGGGCAAAATATTACCCCCGTTTTCATCTCGGTTGACCCCGCACGAGATACACCGGCTGTTGTAAAAGAATATATCCAACGTTTTTCGCCACGTATTGTGGGTCTAACCGGAACCGAAGCGCAACTGCAGCCTATAATGGCTGCATTTCATGTCTCTGCACGGCGTCGTGCAAGTAATGGGGCTGGTTATCTTATGGATCATAGTTCGCTCTTGTATCTGATGGACGGCCAGAACCATCTGGCTGGCATGATACCGGTAGATTCCAGCGCCCATCAAATTGCACTTGAGCTTAAACAGCTTTTACCGCCACCCAAAAATCATCCGTCATGAGAGTTTATCAGCCCTTCATCAAAACCGGATACGCACGCCACCAAAATACGCTCTGGGTGAGCCTGCATAGATAGAACCAGTACTGTTCATGAGCATACGCGCCGTTGCCTGCTGTCCGTTGCTCTGCAAACTGTCACTAATGTTGGTTGCCCCTGCAATATAGGTTTGGTTTGCGACATTCTGCACTTCGAAATACCAGTGTAACCGATGTGCCCACCCAAGCCGTGTTGGCGGATCATAATGCACTTCCAGATTCAACAATGCGTAACCGGGAGCTTTCAAACGATTGGCGTTATCCAGCCAGTAGGAATCCCGCCATGTCACCTCAGCGTAACCGCCGAGCCCTTCCAAGGCACCATCAGGCTGATCGTACAAAAAACGCGCATTGAGAAAATTGGGAATCACGCCCGGAATATAATTTCCTTTACGACTGAAACTGCGTGAGACGGTGCTATTTGAAAGAACCTCAGTGTAATTTGTATAAACCTGATTATCATAAGTATAACTGAGCTTTATACGTCCCCCCGGTAGCATTGTAGGAAGCGGCTTCCACTCCACCCCCAAAACAATCCCCCGATGCTGGGATGCCGGCGCATTAAACGTATAGGAACCCACGGTATTCACACCGGCAGACTGGCTAACGAGTTCATTATTATAAAATTCGTAAAAACCCGTTGCCTGCATAGTCATATTGGAAGATGGATGCCAATCAGCACCAAGATCAATACCAACACTTGTTTGGCTTTTCAGTTGTGTATTGTTACCATATTGCCCCTGCGGCGTAATGAACAGATTTGAAGATGACGGCGTTCCATAAGCAATGCCAACACGGGTATGAAATGTCCATTTCTTTGATGGTGTGTAAATCAATGCGCCTTCGGGCGCTAAATTGAAGTAGAAGCGATTGGCCGTAATATAGCGCTGATCCCGGCCTGTAGCAGAATAACTGTAAAGCGTCTCGGTGGCCCCAATATCGGAGTATGTTCCCCCAAGCCCTACCACTACGTGCCAGTTGGGGGCAAAATGCCAGTCCTCCTGAAACCGCGCACCTAAATTCCACTGGTGGCCATAGGATTCCGAATTCATTGCACCACGAGTGGCCCCACCAAGCGGCATGATATTGTAGGTTTGAGAGCCAAAGTCGAGATAATCAAAACTGATCCCGCCAAAAGTTTCCAGTGATTTGCCGCCAAGACGCGCATGGTTTGTTATATCGCTGCTGGCGTTGTAGGAATTGTACGGACCAACATACGCTACTGGCGATGTTGGCTGATCAATATGGCGTTGATCATAGGTAAACTGATTACGCCAGATTGTACGCGCATTGAAATCATGTTCCCAACGCAAGCCAACAACTGTCCGGCGGTCAAAACGGCCCAAACCAGCAGCTTCTGGGCTCATGGCTTCCTTTGTTCCGTAACGACCATTCACCAACAGATTAACGGATGCACATCCGGCTGCTGCATTTACAGCATTATAACATCCCTGCTGGTAGGGATTAGCCCGATACTGGTTAAGCGACAGCCGCACGGGTAAAAAAGCATCCGTAACGTTGTTTACAAATTTCAGGATAAGCCGATCTGATGATGTGAGGTTAACACGCAGCCGCACGTTTTCTGTTGAAGTGTTGTAACGGCTATTGGCAATAAACCCATTCCCCCGCACGTCACTCCCAAAGATCATGAGATCATAATGTTTATTACCAAGCCCCAACGTTGCGTAATTATTGAACATCCCAAAGCTACCAAAATCCGAACCCACCTCAAGGCCATGAATATCGGCTCCTTTTCGGGTACGAAAATTGATCGCACCGTTAATGGCATAATTGCCATAGAGAGTTGATGCTGGGCCTTCAAAAACATCCACACCCGCATAAGCATGTGGATCAATAAGATCGGCACGAGCGGTTCCATCAGGCTGTGTCATCGGGAAGCCATCTTCAAGCACCTGTAGGTTTTTTAACCCGTAAGACTGACGGTCTCCCGAACCTCTTACAGAAACCACTGTATCCCGTGGGCCATTCCCTTGCGTGAAGCTCACGCCAGGAATGGTCACAACCATATCCGCAACACTTTGCCCGACCTGATTACCAAAATTGCCTCGATCAGAATGGTACGTTGTTTGCCCTGCGGGATGCGTCATTGCGGAAGTGCGGCTATTTCCCTTTACCGTAACCTGTTCGGTTTTTGCCTGCTGCCTCACCGGAGATACGAGCTTGCCATGCTGTATTTGAGAACGTGCATGGGCCATCTGAGCTGCGGAAAAAAGAGTCACAGCCGCCATCACTCCGGAAAACCGAAGGGGAGTGCCATAAACATGAAACATGATTCTGAACCTGAATGAACAACACGAAAAGCCCGCGTGCCAAAACGCGCGAGCGGCCCTGTAATTTCAGGTCAGACGGGAGGTCCTTGCGGACAGAGAGACGTACGTTTTGGCGCAGGCGGCCCACGGATAGGTGCAAACATCCATGTTCGACACACACCTTCAGCAATAAGCCCAGCAAAAATACAGAACGCAACACTGAGTAAAAAAAGCTCAAGCACTTCGGAAAGAAGAAAACTATCGTCCTGCGAATCTGTTGTGTGGTGATGCTGTCCATCAGGATCAGAAAGGGGTGTCTGATCCTCGCAAAGAATACTCAGTTTTATGAGGTCTTTGAGTGGATCTTCAACCAAAGCGGCTGGGGAAACAACTCCACCAAATGTTAGCCGCGCAACCAGAGCAAGCAGCACCAGCGGCCAAAAGACCACTGACTGAAGCAAACTGTAAGAGCGCGTTAACATCCATAATGGCTAGCGTAGATTACTCTGATTAACCAGATCAGATTTACCGTCACTTTTATCTCAGTGGTATGAATCCTGGGGCCGTGGGTTCGAATCCCGCCGCGGACACCATTGCGGGTTTTTTAGCATTTGAGATAAGTTGTGAGACAAAAAAACCCGCCTGATGAGGGCGG
>NZ_JBNIEW010000015.1:0-59676 GCF_050106715.1 Acetobacter sp. AAB5 | reverse complement strand
GCCGAATAACCTAGCAGATCTTCCTAAACCCGCCAAGACCACTCCGTCTCGGTGAAGCAGCTTCTACACCCCATAAACATACGTCGTCAACTCTAAAAATCAGAAAAAATTATTACCGGATTGTCATGTTGGGGTTAGAAACGAGTTTATAGATATTCACGCAGGAACGGGCCGGTGCGGCTTTCTGGATTTTTGGCAATATCTGCGGGCGTACCACTGGCAACAATTTGCCCCCCTTCATCTCCTGCGCCTGGCCCCATATCCAGCATCCAATCACTTTGAGCAGCAAGACGCATATCATGCTCAGCCAGCACTACCGTATGGCCTTGTGCAACAAGTTGCCGAAGCTGCCGGATAAGCCGATCTACATCTGCCGGATGCAATCCCGTTGTGGGTTCATCCAGCACATATAATATATGCCCTGCCCGCTTTTTCTGAAGCTCTGTCGCCAGCTTGATACGCTGCGCCTCTCCACCGGAAAGCGTTGTGGCAGGCTGGCCTAAACGTAAATAACCCAAGCCACCTTGCCGCAAGGTATCAAATCCATGAGCAATATTGGGGCTGTCTGCAAAAAACTCATGTGCTTCATCAACGCTCATATTGAGCACATCGGCGATATTGCGCCCTTTAAGGGTAATAGCCAGCACTTCCGGCTTGTAACGTGCGCCATGACATTCCGGGCACGGGGCATACACACTAGGAAGGAACAGGAGTTCTACTTCAATAGAACCCACGCCCTCACAACGCGGGCAGCGGCCTTTTGCCACATTAAATGAAAACCACCCGGCATCCATTTTGTGCTGCTTGGCCTGCGGCACAGCAGCAAAAGCCTGCCGTATCTGATCAAACAGGCCCGTATAGGTTGCAAGATTAGAGCGAGGTGTGCGCCCAATGGGCTTTTGATCTACCACCACAAGGCGCCGAATATTTTGTAACCCGCTGACCACCCGCCCTTCTGGTTCAGCACTTTCCGCCACTTCTGGAATATCGTTTTCACCGGTTTCAGGCTGCTCAACGGGTTCTTTCTGCCCAAGTGCCTTGGAAACGATGCTGACCAATGCCTGACCGGTTAAACTGGATTTTCCGGAACCAGAAATACCCGTCACTACCGTCATCACACCTAAGGGCAGTTCTAGCGTGACATTGTGTAAATTGTTCCAATTGATACTCTTCAGGCAAAGCCACCCTTCAGGCTTGAGCGGAACCATCTGCCCGTGCTTGATCTCATTAAAAATATAAGGGCGTGTACGGGAGCGAGAAACAGACTTCAGCCCGTCTAACGGGCCACTATACAGGATTTCCCCACCTTTTTCGCCTGCATCTGGCCCCACATCCACCAGCCATTCTGCATGGCGAATAACTTGGCAGTTATGCTCTACCACCAAGAGCGAATTTCCTGCATCCAACAATCCATGCAATGCCTTAAGGAGGGCCTGCGTATCGCATGGGTGCAAACCAGAGCTTGGCTCATCCAGCACATACAGCACACCAAACAAATTGGAACGGATTTGAGTGCCCAAGCGCAGACGTTGATATTCACCGGGGGAAAGTGTTTGCACACCCCGGCTTAACTGAAGGTAGCCAAGCCCCAATTCCAATAAAGTTTGCAAGCGTTCTATCAGCGCTTCCACAATACCATAAGCGGCCAGACCCGTTGCATCGGTCTGCTTTTTGAGTTGCTGGCTTTGTTCGCGCAAAATGGCTGTAATTTGCTTGAGCGGTAAAGATGAAAGCTCGGCAATATTGCGCCCTGCAAATAACACCTGAAGTGCTTCGACTTTGAGTTTCTGACCATGACACTCTGGGCACACGCTGCTCACCATGAACGATGCAGCCCGCGCCCGCATTTTAGCGCTTTGAGATTTGGTGAATGTGTTCAACACATATTGGCGTGCACCGGTGAAGGTGCCGTTATAATCTGCGGGAACACCGTGCTTGATAGCTTCCAGCACTTGCGCATGTGTGCGACCAGGGTAAACGGGTTCTGTTGGGGTTTCCTTTGTGTAAAGGATCCAGTCCCGCGTGGCCTTGGGAATATCTTTCCACGGAATATCTACATTCACACCACGCGTGATCAGAATATCCCGCAAATTTTGGCCCTGCCATGCAGTCGGCCATGCGGCAACGGCCCTTTGCCTGATACTGAGCGTATCATCTGGAACCAATGTTTTTTCTGTTACATCGTAAATACGCCCTAGCCCATGGCAGCGTGGGCATGCCCCCATTGGCGTGTTGGACGAGAAATCTTCTGCCTCCAAACGGCTCATGCCAGCAGGATACGTACCAGCCCGCGAATACAGCATGCGCAACAGGTTTGAGAGTGTGGTCAGGCTACCAACAGAAGATCGGCTGCTACTGCCCCCGCGCTGCTGTTGCAATGCTACGGCTGGGGGCAGGCCTTCTATGGCATCCACAACCGGCACTGGCATTTGATTAAACAGCCGACGTGCGTAAGGAGAAACAGATTCCAGATACCGACGCTGGGCTTCTGCATAAATTGTGCCAAATGCCAGCGAGGATTTGCCTGACCCTGAAACGCCGGTCATTACAACAAACTTATCGCGCGGCACAGAAACAGAAACGTTTTTCAGATTGTGTTCACGTGCCCCGCGGACGCAAATCATATCGGCTGGGCTGCTGGCAGAAGGCTGTGTTTTCATGGGGGCATTATACGCCCCCTATTTCTGCCCTGTGGTATGGAAAAAAGAATAGGTGCCCTGCATATAGCGTTTTCTGGCGTTTAACGCGGGCAATCGGGCACTTATAAAGCTTAAAGCGTATCCTCTGTTGGCCCATCAGAAAGCGCACCTTCCCATTTAGCCGAGATTGCAGCGGCATACCCATTGCCCAGCACATTGGTTGCTGTGCGCATCATATCCAGAAAATGATCAATACCCAGAATGAGCGCGATACCTGCTTCCGGCAGACCAAACTGAGGCAGCACAGCCACAAGCGTAACAAGCGAGGCACGCGGCACGCCCGCAATGCCCTTACTGCTTAGCATCATCACCAGCAGCATCAGAAACTGCTGAGACCACGGCATATGGATGCCATAAGCCTGCGCAATAAAAATGGCCCCGAAAGACTGAAACAGAATGGAGCCATCCATATTAAAGCTGTACCCCAGCGGCAGCACAAAACCACTGATCCGGGTGGGTACGCCAAAATTTTCCAGCTTTTCAAGCAGCAGCGGATAAACAGATTCACTGCTGGCCGTGGCAAAACCTAACAGCACAGGCTGCACAAGCTCGCTCACCAGCCTTTTAATGCTGCGCCCCAGAACCAGAAAAGCAATAAAGGTGAGAACGCCCCACTGCACAAAAATCGTGCCATAAAATTCTGCTAAAAACCGTCCAAAATGCAGCAACATGCCAGCGCCACTTTGCGCTACAGTGCCCATAATGGAGCCAAATACGGCCAGTGGCGCCAGTACCATCACCATGTCTGTCATACGCAGCATGATATGCGCCAGCTCTTCGGTCCATTTCAGCATGGTTTCACCTGCCTTGCCCGCTGCGGGCAAGGCCACACCAAACAGAACCGAGAATACCACGATCTGAAGAATATCATTGCGCGCCATGGCATCCATGACACTGGTTGGCACCACATGCAGTAAAAATTCAACAGGCTGAAAAGGGTGCTTTAAAGATGAAATATCAGACGGCAGAGGCGCAGAAAACCCATGCCCCGGCTGCAAAATATTGGCTGCAAACAAGCCAATAAGCAGCGAAATAAAGGACATGGTGATAAACCACAGCAAAACACGCCCACCCACGCGCACCACCAAGGTATCGTCCCCCAGCTTGCCGATACCGCTTACCAATGTTGCAAACACCAACGGCGCAATAATCATGCGTATAAGCCGCAGGAAAAGCCCCGTTAACAAGGTTGCAACCTGATGCGCAGCCGAAATATAGGCCGGAAACAGATCATGCACCGCAAGCCCGCACAGAATGCCAAGCACAAGGGCAATCAGGATAGCGTAGGTGCGCCGTTTGGTATTAGTGGGTGAAGCAACCGCTGCCATCTGTCATTCTTCTCCCTCTGGAGCATGAAACTTGTCAAAAAGAAGGCTCATATAGGGAAGAAGACGCAAGAGGTCAAAGCTGTAAAACAAGCAAAATTATTTCTTAACCGTATCTTTTACTTAACAATACAAATGATTACCTGTCCAATTTTTGGTAAATTCCTGATACAGACTATTCAGGTTTCAAAAACCATACGCTCTCGGCAGCAGGCACACCGCCTTTTAAACCTCCTGCTACCGAAGTATTATCCAAACACGTGATGGCATAATGCGCCCCATAATACCGCTGAATATCTTGCTGGGGTACACTGAACGGCGGCCCCGCTATGCAAGACTGATCATAGTCTAAAGTAACAAGAAGTTGCTCTGCCTTGCCCGAAATATCTATCAGATGCTCTGCATAAGTTATACGCATGGCGGGCGGCAAGGCTACCAGAGCGGCCCGATCGTAAATTGCCTGCACGCAACCGAGTAATGCACGAGAGAGCGCGAAAATATCACCCACAAATATGCTTAGGTTTTCAGCCTTAAAGCACAGCAGATTGGGGGCCACTTTAGAGATTTGTGGCGTTATACCGAGTTCAGAAAAAAGCTGTTCTACCGCAATCTGGCTAAGCTCTACTCCAACCACCTTCATCCCACGTTGCAGCAGCCAATGAATATCCAGTGTTTTGCCGCATAATGGCACAAAAACACGCGCACCCTCTTTAAGCTCCAAGGCAGGGAAATATTTGACCAAAAGCGGATTAACTGCGGAAAGATGAAAGCCAATTTGGTTTTTCTGCCATTTCATATTCCAGAATTGTGCATCCATTTTGGCCTCTTTCTGCTATAAAATCATTTATGATAGGTTTTATGCTTAGTGCGTAAACAGAAAAGCGAACACCCTGTTTTTGCAGGATATTCAGTCCTACACTCTGTATCAGAAAGTTGTCTCTTATGCGTAAACTTTATGTTTATGATCATTGCCCATTCTGCATTAAAGCCAGAATGATTTTTGGCCTCAAAAACATTCCTGTCGAGATTGTTGTTCTTCAAAATGATGATGAAGCAACACCCATTGGCATGATCGGCCAGAAAATGCTGCCCATTCTGGAAGAAAACGGACACTATCTGGGGGAAAGTCTGGATATTATTGCGCAGATAGACCGGGAAGGAACACCTCTCCTTACAGTTCCTTCCCGGCCAGAAGTTTCTGATTGGATCAGCCGCTCCAGTTCGGTGCTGTATAGGCAGTTTCTGCCTCGCGCTGCAGCGGCTCCTTTCGCGGAGTTTTCCACCACATCTGGACGCGCATACTTTATTCGCAAAAAAGAGGCTTCAACTGGCCCATTCTGCACGATTTTTAATGAAGGCCCAGAAGCCCTTCTCCCGTTAAATGCATTGTTAGAAGATTTGGCCCCTCTCCTGCCTGAACCATCTGCCCTTCAGGGGGCGCTTTCATATGATGATATTCATCTGTTTGCGCATCTGCACAGTTTTTCCATTATCAAAGGGCTTACCTATCCCGCTGCGGTGGAGAACTATAGGCAGGCGCTTTCCAAGCGTTCGGGCATTGCCTTGCTGGATGCTATAGCCGTCTGATTATAAAAAACTTTTCCTGTGTTGCATTTTCTGAGAATTCATAATCACAAACACAGGAAAAGTTTGTATATAAATAAACATGAAAAATAATACATGAGTAATTGTTTTATAAATTATATTTTTTAAAAAGTAATTTTTAAATTATTATAAAATTGTATATTTATTTTCACATTTTATAATTACGACCAAATAATATATTGTAAAACTTTTCCGTTGAAAATTTCATCAGAAAACATTATCAAGGCAATGTTATGACAACTGGCATAAGGAGAGGCCTTTCCTTTAGAATTGTAATTCTTCCCTAACATCAAATGGTTTCGTTTTCTTGTGGTCTTTAGATGGGCGCCTGTTTTATATTATTGCAATAATATAAAACCATAATCTGTTTACTCTCAGATTTTTCCTTTTCTCCCATCTGGCAAGCAGATACATCCAGCTATCGCATAGTGCCGCAGACCCGCTGCGCTCTTTTTCCCTCAGACACATGTCCTGAGGCTTTTATGGTTAGAAGCCCCTATTGGCTCTCACCATTCAGGCGCGGACTTCCCTCCGAACCGTATTTTTCCACAAGATTCCGGAGTGAACGGCCATTTGGCATCACCCGGAGAATTGCAGTCAGCCAGCATATTCCGCACTTCGGTGGAATATCCCGTCAAAATGACGGTTGCCTGTGTAAAGAGGAGTATCTCCCCTTGAAACAGACAGACTCTCTGTCGCCTCCGCCTGCATCTTTTGCAGATCGTCTTGGAATTCCCGCACCCCTGTTCTGGGGCTTTGTGGGGCTTCTGTTCTTCATGATCGGTGATGGTGTAGAAGCCGGTTACCTTGCCCCTTATCTGGAAGGGCATGGTACATCAGCCGGTAATACCGCACTTTTGTTCACTATTTACGGCGTTACAGTTTCTATCTCCGCATGGCTATCTGGCCCACTGTCTGATCTATGGGGCCCCAAACGGGTCATGTGGATTGGCTTGGCGATCTGGGCCGTTTTTGAAGTTATCTTTCTGGCCTGTGGTGTTGCCGTTAACAGCTACCCCATTATGCTGCTGGCCTATTCCCTGCGTGGTTTAGGGTATCCGCTGTTCACCTACGGCTTTCTGGTCTGGATTGCTGCTGCCACACCGCCGCGTCAGCTGGGTTCTGCTGCAGGCTGGTTCTGGTTTGCCTTTTCTGGTGGTCTGCCTACCTTGGGCTCTCTGTTCGCCAGCTTTGCTATCCCCGTTATCGGAGAAATGGCCACTTTCTGGTCTTCTCTGGGGATGGTTGTTTTTGGTGGCTTGCTGGCTCTGCTGCTTACGCGTGAACCCACAGGCTCTCAGCGTCTGGCAGCCCCCGGCACCCCAGCCAAGGAAATCTTCTTCAGTTCTATCAGTATTCTATGGCGCGAACCCAAAACGTTTGTGGCCATGGTGGTACGCACAATCAACACATCATCCGAATATGCGTTTCTGGTGATTATGCCGACCTTCTTTACCAAGGTTATTGGCTTTACGCTTTCTCAGTGGTTGCAGCTGCTGTCCATCGTGTTCCTGTCCAATATTTTGGTAAACCTGTTTTCCGGCATTTCAGCAGACAAATTTGGCCATCGCGAAGTTGTGGCTTTTGGTGGCGGCATTGGGGCAGCCATTATGGTGCCTGCCTTCTATTATGTGCCGCAGATGTTCCCCGGTAACTTTATGATTGCTGCTATTGTAGGCGCTTTGTATGGCGCATCCTTAGCTGCTTTTGTGCCTCTGTCTGGTTTGGTGCCCCAGATTTGCCCGAAGGAAAAAGCTGCGGCTCTTTCAGCTCTTGGGCTGGGCGCTGGCGCCAGCACATGGGTTGGCCCGGCCATTGTAACGTGGTTTGAATCCTGGCACGGCGTTGAAGGTATTATCTGGATCTTCTCTGGTCTGTATGTTGCCTCTGCCCTGATGACCATGTGCCTGACCATTTCACCCGAAGCACGCCGTTACCTGAAAAAAATCTCCGAACGGGAGAAACAGAAGCGTGCTGCGGCAGCCCGTGGTGATATTGCTGAAGAACTTTCTCTCAGCAAACAATCCTGAATCCGCTCTGCTTTATATGCAAAGCTGGCAAAAGGCCCCATCCAGAAGTGGATGGGGCTTTTTTTATGTTCTGCAACACGCAGATGAATTACATCATGCCGCATGGCACCCAACACTCATCCCCTCCGGCGAGGCTGGACAACAGGCAGCTGTGCAACAGCCGCTGCAAAGGCAGCATGGCTGATCCTAAACGGCCATTCGGCTCCGGCCTGCGTAAATATCACCCTACCCTCCGGCCAACATGTTGGTTTCGCCATTGCCCGTACCGGTGGCACGCTAGATGCACCTTTTGCTGAAGTTATTAAAGATGCGGGAGATGACCCCGATATCACGCATGGGGCGCTTATCCGTGCAACCGTCAAAGCTTTGCCTGCTGGTTGCGGCACCGTATTTCAAGCTGGCCCCGGTGTAGGCACTGTCACCCGCCCCGGCTTACCGCTAGCGGTGGGGGAGCCAGCCATAAATCCAACACCTCGGGCCATGATCCGTGCAGCTTTAACCGAAGCAAATGCAGGTATCTGCCCAGATGCAGAGGTGAGTATCAGTGTGGAAAATGGAGAAAAACTAGCTGAACGTACGTTAAATAGTCGGCTAGGCATTTTGGGCGGTTTGTCCATTCTGGGCACAACCGGCATTGTAGTGCCTTTTTCATGCTCGGCATGGATTGAAAGCATCCATCGGGGAGTGGATGTTGCGCGCGCTGAAGGCTTGACGCATTTGGCAGGAAGCACCGGAAATGTTTCTGAAAAAGGCGTGCAGAAATTCTATAATCTGCCAGACAGTGCGCTTATTGAAATGGGGGATTTTGCTGGTGGCCTGTTAAAATACCTCCGCAAACACCCTGTGCCACACCTTACGATATCTGGCGGCATCGCCAAAATGACCAAGCTTGGCCAAGGCTTTATGGACCTGCATTCTAAACGAGGCCCAGCAGACATGCGCCAGTTGGCTGCGCTTGTTCTCGCGCATAACGGAAAACCCGATATAGCAGACACTATTGCGCGCAGCCCCACAGTAGCAGAGGCCTTTTTGCACGCAAGTCAGCAGGGTTTTCCGCTAGGCAACCTCATTGCCCGCTCTGCCTTACAAACCGTTAAGGACGTTCTACACCCCGCCCCCATACAAGCCGATGTGCTGGTGTTTGACCGTGCAGGCAATCTGGTTGGGCAAGCCTGAAAGCTTAGTCCTGCCCGCGAAAACGCCGCCGATAATCAGGGTTATACAAAGCGCTTTCCCTAAAATCTTTATCCCCCAATACCCGGCCCACTATCACAAGTGCGGTGCGTTCTATGGGGTTTTCTTTTAATTTGGTTGCAATGTTAGCGAGTGTTCCTCGTAGCACAAGCTGATCTGGCCATGTTGCTCGGGCCACAATGGCTACCGGACAATCCGCCCCATAAAATGGTGTTAGCTCTTCTACAATTCTATCCAGCGCATACACTGCCAGATGAATAGCCAATGTAGCCCCTGTAGCGCCAAACGCTGCCAGCGTTTCTTTTTCTGGCATGGCGGAAGCACGCCCGTTTACACGCGTGAGCACCACACTTTGGGCAACGCCTGGTATGGTTAATTCCTGCCCTAATATGGAAGCCGCTGCCGCAAAGGCTGGTACGCCCGGTGTCATGCTCCACGGAATACCGTGCTTGTCCAAACGGCGGATTTGCTCTGCCACAGCGCTATAAACAGACAGATCACCTGAATGCAGGCGTGCCACATCCTGCCCTTGCTGATGGGCTTTTACGTATTCGGCTTCAATCTCGTCCAATGTCATGGGGGCTGTATCAACCTTACGCGCATCAGGCGGGCAGAATTGCAGCATTTCCGGCGGCACAATAGATCCTGCATACAAGCATACTGGACAGGATGCCAAAATATCCCTTCCGCGTATGGTAAGCAGATCAGCTGCTCCGGGGCCTGCCCCTATAAAATGCACGGTCATTCAAATATCTCCTTCTGCCACGGCGCATGTCACACCACTCATGCTGCAACGCGGTACAATAAGTTTGCCCTGTGGGCCAGCCGCAACCAATGCACAGGCTTCAGATACAGAGGCTACGCCAGTATGCTGCATGCTACGGGCTGATACTGTCTGGCATTGCGCATTCATCTGCCGCATGGCGGCAAGCTCTATCCAGACAATTCGAATATCCAGCCATTTTGCTACCTGTAACGGCAGATTTTCTGTATGCCGAAATGCAGGCACAGCAAGAGCTGACAACTCTTTACCAAACTGCTGCGCCAAGGCGAGTTCAATACACGCCTGAGCCTGCGCTAAGGTCGCCCTGCTGTTCCAACCCATACCTAGAAATATCATGCAACGCTGGGCTTTTGCGCAATCCATTGCGTTACCGGCATGGCAGGGCGGAAACCGTGCAGAGAGCCTATCTTCTCTAACCGAGACACAGAGATACGCGTAAGCGTTCCGCCCCACTCCTGCATAGCGCGTAGCAAGCGCGCTTCTGTTTCAGCCACCACGGCATTCACGACAATACGACCACTGGGTTTAAGAGCCTGCCATGCAGTTTCCAACACACCAGCGCGGCTTGCACCTCCACCAATAAAAATAGCATCAGGCTTTGGCAAATCTTCCATGCCTTCTGGCGCACGGACTTGCCTTATATCTAGCCCCGGCACACCAAGAGCCACAGCATTGCGTGCAATGCGTGCAACCCGCTCTGGCTGCGCTTCAACACACACAGCGCGGCAAGAGGGAGATGCCAACATCCATTCAATACTGATGGAACCAGCCCCGCCCCCAATATCCCACAACAACTCCCCTGCCCGAGGCGCTAGGGATGATAGTGTAACAGCGCGAATTTCCCGCTTTGTAAGCTGGCCATCATGTTCGAAGCACGTATCGGGCAACCCGTTGGTAAGAGGCAATGTGTGCGGAGCGCTTTGGGCATCTATCTCCAACCCGATCAGATTAAGCCGTTGAAGCTTATCCGGGGCACCTTTGCTGGCGTAAAAACTGTGCATGGCTTCATGTGGGCCACCCAGCCGCTCCAGCACATGGCAGCGCGTTGCCCCTAACCCTTTACTGCTAAGCCAGTTGGCCAAAGCACGCGGCGTATTTTCATCAGCAGACAGTACAATCACACGGCCAGATGGCTGCAAAGCTGGATAAAGCTGCTCTATGGGGCGGCCACATAGAGAAATCACCCGGCAGTCCTGCTCTGCCCACCCAAGCCGACTACATGCCAAAGCCACAGAAGATGGAGCAGGCAAGCACAGCATTTCCTGCGGTGGAATAGAACGCGCGAGTGTATTACCCACGCCAAAAAAGAATGGATTACCAGAGGCCAATACTACAGTTGGCGCGCCCTTTCGGGCAAGAATGGCATCTATTCCGCGTTCAAAGGGTGTGGGCCAAGCAAGTGTTTTCCCCTGCACTAAGGAAGCCACCAGTTCCAAATGGCGAGCCCCTCCGACCACAAAAACCGCTTGTGTAAGAATGGAACGCGCAACAGGAGAAAGACCCTCCACACCATCTTCCCCAATCCCGATCAGGGTGAGCCACGGGGTTTGTGGCGCATGTTGGGGTTGCTCGGTCATTTATCCATTCCTTTTTTGGCACATACTTGCACGCTAATGGGCTGGGCTTTTACAACAGTTTTATTTTTTATGCTGTAAAGCTTGCCCGTATGCCTTCATCTTCCAATAATTTTCGCGTTCTTGTTCTCGGCGGCACCACAGAAGCTTCTGCCTTGTGCCGTGATCTGGAGCAGACCCCCTCCATCAGTACCACGCTTTCCCTTGCCGGAGTAACCAAACAGCCGCATTTACCTACGCTATCCGTGCGGATTGGTGGTTTTGGGGGCGCTGATGGGTTAAGCACATGGCTTAAAACACATGGCATCAGCGCACTCATAGATGCCACCCACCCTTTTGCGGCCACTATGAGCCAACACGCCGCCACAGCCTGCGGCACTACCCAAACACCTCTACTACGTCTTGAACGTCCTGGTTGGCAGGAAATGCCAGGCGATAAATGGTTCCATGCAGCTGATCTGAAAGAAGCCGCCAGCCTGTTAGCTAATTCTCCAAAATGGGGAACAGCACCACAGCGCATTTTTTTAACAACAGGCCGTAAGGAATTAGCGCCGTTTAAAATTGCGCCCCAACATCATTACCTCATTCGCTCCATTGATGCGCCAGATCCTGCCTCCTTACCTCCAAATGCAACAGTTCTGCTGGATCGCGGGCCTTTTGATGTGAGCCGTGAAGCCAAGCTAATGCAGGATTACGGCATCACACTCCTGGTTTCCAAAAACTCCGGGGGCAGCGCTACATACCCCAAACTGGAAGCTGCACGCCTGTTGCGTATTCCCGTCCTGATGATTGACCGCCCAGTGGCCTGCCCTCATATCCCTACAGTAGAAACTGCTCAACAAGCCATGGCATGGTTACAGGCGCATCAAGCTGCATCAACCCGCCGCAAAGTGTAGAACCACGGTTCACCATTGGGCCGATCCACCAAACGGCTAGCTTTACAGCCTATCAGCACCAATGTGCTCATATCGGCCCATTCCGCATTGGCATCCTGTAGGGTGGAAAGCCGCACAGCTTCATCAGGCCGCCCAATGGCGCGCGCGAAAGCAACGGGAATAGTGGCTGGCAAAACACCGCGCAAATGCTCCAATGCCTCACCCAACTGCCACGGGCGAGCATGAGACCGAGGATTATACAGCGCAATCACAAATCCAGCCTGTGCAGCCAGCCGCAACCGTTCCAGCACGACATCCCAGGGTTTGAGGTTATCTGAAAGGGACATCACACAAAAATCCCCACCCAACGGGGCACCCAGCCGCGCAGCCGCAGCCAGAACAGCACTTAGGCCGGGAACAACGCTAATATCCAGCGCACGCCATTTATCTGGCCCTTGCTCCAATGCTTCAAACACAGCGCTGGCCATGCCAAATACGCCTGCATCTCCACCAGAAACAACTGCCACATGCCGCCCTTGCTCTGCCATTTCCAACGCATGGCGAGCGCGATCAAGTTCTACCCTGTTGTCTGAGGCATGACGAACAACGTGCGGAGGGGCTTCTACCCGGTTTACATACGGGCCATAACCAACCAGATCTGTTGCTTGAGCTAAGGCCTGATCTGCCTGTGGCGTACGCTGGAGGCTATTACCTGGCCCCAACCCTATAATGGTAACGCTACCCTTCATCTCACACCTTTCCGACCCGGCAGCAGAACCAACGAGAAATAAGGCACGTTATCTGCCTGCTCCTGCAAGGCACACATACGGGTATTTTCCTGCGTGCCGCGTTCAACATATACGGCATCTTCCAAACGCCCCGCTTTTTCCAGCGCCCGCTTGACCTGTGGCATATTACGGCCTGTTTTCATGATAACTGCGGCATCTGCCTGTTCCAGCCAGTTGGTCAGCTTTTCTTCTGGCAACGTGGCAGGAAGAACGCACAGCACATCATCCCCGTGCGTTATGGGCAGGTGTGCCTGTGTCCAGCAGCCATTCATAGCCATAATGCCGGGTACAATTTCGGTTTCAAAACCAGCTTTCAGCCGATCAAAAAGATACATGGCCGAACCATACAGAAAGGGGTCGCCCTCACATAACAGAACGACGTCCTGCCCCTTTTCCAGCCGCTGAGCCAGATTGCGCGCGCAGTCATCATAAAATTGGCCCATGCCACCATGATACGCCGGGTTGGCAACGGAAATTTCTGTTGTGAATGGATATTCTAGCCGCAACTCCTCGGCATCGGGCGCAATATGTGCGCGTGCAATAGTACGCGCATGGCCCGGCCTATCATGACGGCAGAAATACGCCACGACCTTTGCCGCCTGCACCAGCCGAACAGCCCTTACTGTCATAAGTTCCGGATCACCCGGGCCTACGCCAACAACCTGCAATTTGCCGCGTGTCATTTATTCACGCTCACAAGCCAGAGCATTTACAGCAGCAGCAGCCATGGCGCTGCCCCCCGGCCGACCGCGCACGACAAGCCAAGGCACATCCTTACGGAGGGAAAGAGCTTCCTTAGATTCCATGGCACCCACAAAACCTACAGGCAGCCCGATAATGGCCGCAGGGTACGGTGCGCCTGCATCCAACATTTCCAGCAAGTGGAAGAGTGCTGTCGGTGCATTGCCAATGGCAACCACTGCCCCAGCCAGCTTTTCACCCCACAAATCCAGCGCTGCGGCAGAGCGGGTGTTGCCAATCTGGCGCGCCAATTCCGGGGTGCGGCTATCGCGCAGCGTGCAGGTTACGGCATTATCAGCAGGCAGGCGCGCCCGTGTAACCCCATGTGCCACCATTTCGGAATCGCACAAAACATCGCAGCCCTTTTTCAGGGCCGTGCGGGCAGCCGTAACAAAATCAGCCGTCATGCTAACAGATTGCGCCATTTCCACCATGCCGCAGGCATGAATAATACGTACGACAACCTGCGCTTCTTCCGGCGTAAAAGCAGACAGATCGGCTTCTGCCCGAATGGTCGCGAAGGAGCGTTCGTAAATAGCTGCTCCATCCTTGATATACTCATACGCGGCCATTCATTATCCTTTCCTGTGGCTTGGTGCCTATAAAATAGTCTTCGACTGCTGTGTCATCTGGAAAAAAGCGCATGACAGGTCCCGATGCCGTGCCATTGCGGATAAGCCCATAGCCATTTTGGGCGGCAACAACCGTCCAGCTTGCTTTTGCTGGGTGCGCACATCCTTTACTACACCCAGATACATGCAGGCTTTCCCCTGCCCCCAAACTATGCGCCAGTGTTTTTGCCAGTGCTTGTGTTGCACCTTCTGCTTGCGCACACCCTGCATTTCCCATGCAGGCAGAAACTCGTAAAATAGGATTGGTGCTTGTATCCACCATATCCGCCACATGCGGCGCGTAAGGCATACCGTGCAGAATAAGACTGTGCCACGGCGTAAGCCGCAGGATGCCATCTCCGTTTCGTGCATGATGCGCACAGCTACGCAGCATAGTGGATGTTAAAATGCCTAATGGCGCATTAAGGGCATATAAGGCAGAGCCTATTTGGCCCGCTAATAAAGCCGGATCCGGCGCGGCTGCACTCGTACCTTCTGCTGGATAATAAGGCTGATTAACGGCCTGAAAGAGCATTTTACCCGTTTCTGGGTGCCGTGCTGGCCGTTTACCCTCCGGGATAGCGGTAAAAGCCTGAGCCAGTTTTATAGCCAATTCAACTGTGGCCTGAACGGGTGCAGCCTTGCTTTTCTGATTGCCACATACAACAGACCACAGCCCCGCCCCATTGGCTTGCAACGTGATATCTGCCTTCAACACCCCAAAAGTAAACAGCCCTCCGCCATCTACGGCAAAGCCAAACTTATCGGGCAATACAGAAAGGTTATCGGCATGACACAAGGCCACGCGCAAAGCTGTGGCACATTCCAACGTATCTGGGGCACAGGATCGATCACACCCCGCCAAAGGGGATACCAATAACGCCAAACGCTTTTCATGCTCAGGATTGGCCATACCTAAACCTGCCAGAACGGCCAGTTCGGGAAAACGCAGGGCGTTGTTATGAGAGAACCCACGTAATTGCAGGCTGGCGCGGTTGGTAAGGCAGATCAGCCCATTGCCTTCACGCTCTGCAATCTGTGCCAGAAAAACAGCCTGCGCCGCGGTTATCCGGCCCAACGGTGGCCTTACACGCACCAACCATCCATCCTTGGCTTGCATGGGGGCAAACAGACCCGGACACCACCCTTTAACCTCTGGCGGCGTAAAACGCTGTGTCACGCTATCTGCCTCCTTTTCTGGCTACGGCGGATACAAAATCTCTCTTCACGGTCGCCCTGTTACGCAACACAAGCCCTGCTTGTCAAAAAGCCAAACGCGCTTCCATATTTGAGAGAGGTAGCCTGTCGCATTACGTGAGCCAGCAGCAATCTGTGTTATGAAATACAGATGACCATAACATCTCCTCTTTCCATCCGCCTGGGCTTGATAGCAGGTTTGTTTTTTGCCGGATCAGGCATTTACTCTACCCGCGCCTGTGCAAATGAAACCCTCACGCTGGATACAGCCGCACAGGCCACACATGCGTTGGTGAAACAGATAGGTGAACAGCGCTTTACTGCGCCAGACTTTCGCCCCGGCACTGTGCGGCACATGGTGATGTTTCAGTTCCGCACCACGGCAACTGCTGCTGAAAGGCAGGAAGTCACACGTCGTTTTCTGGAACTGGCGACACACTCACGCCGACCGGATGGCAAACTGGTTGTTGCCAACTTAGAATCTGGGCCGCAAAATAGTGGTGAAAATGCAGACCACGGGCTGGATTATGGGTATCTTGTTACCTTCCGTTCAGAAGGTGATCGTAATTACTATGTAGGTCGCCCGATTGTACACACGAGCGGATGTTTTGACCCCGCGCATGATGCCTTTAAAAAATTTGCTGCACCATTTCTGGCCAATGTGGTGGTTTTTGATTTTACCGTAAAATGAAGGGGAGAGAAAAACTCTCCCCATTCCGTTAAGGCTTGAAATATTTAGTATTCAGGCCCCGGCAACGCCTTCTCCCACCATATCAAGTGGGTTTACCACCTTCTCGAAGGTAGCCGCATCTACGTAACCAGATTTAAGGGCCGCATCCTTGAGGGAAAGATCATGCTCCATGGCAATGTGTGCAATTTCCGCAGCCTTGTCATAGCCAATGACAGGGGCCAAAGCCGTAACGAGCATAACGGACCCACCCACATTCTGCTTAAGCCGCTTTTCGTTTAGTTGCGTACCTTCAACAGAAAAAATGCGGAAGTTATGGCAGCCATCGGCCAAAATACGGATACTGGCAAGACAGTTGGCCAGTATTACCGGCCGCATAACATTCAGATCCAACTGGCCCTGACTAGCCGCAAAAGCAATGGTGTTATCATTCCCCAACACCTGCGTTGCAATCATCACCATTGCTTCACATTGAGTAGGATTCACTTTGCCGGGCATGATAGAAGAGCCAGGTTCATTTTCGGGCAGATGCAGTTCGCCTAACCCGCAACGTGGGCCGGAGGCCAGCCAGCGCATGTCGTTGGCAATTTTCAGCAATGGCACCGCCAAGCCGCGCAAACCGGCAGATGTTCTGGCCATGGCATCCAACCCACTTAACGCAGCAAATTTGTTAGGCGCCGTAACAAATGGCTGCTTTGTTAGCTCTGCTATGCGCGCAGCTATGGCTTTGCTGAAACCTGCTGGTGCATTCAGCCCCGTGCCAACAGCAGTGCCGCCAGCAGCAAGCTCGAACAAAGCTTCACGATCTTTACGCAGGCCACAAAGCGCATCTTCTAGCATTTGCACCCAGCCAGACCATTCCTGCCCTACCGTTAAAGGCACAGCATCTTGTAAATGGGTGCGGCCAATTTTAACAACGTCCATCCATTGTTCGGCCTTTTGCCGTAAAGCTTCTATAAGCTTTTCCACGCTGGGCAAAAGTCGGTTTTCAATTTCCAGCAATGTGACAACATGCATGGCCGTTGGAAATGAATCGTTGCTGGATTGGCCCATGTTCACATCATCATTGGGATGGATGGGTGTTTTAGAGCCAATTTTGCCACCTACAAGCTGAATGGCACGGTTTGCAATAACCTCATTCACATTCATATTTGTTTGGGTGCCAGACCCTGTCTGCCAAACAAACAGCGGAAAATGTGCATCCAGCTTACCTGCTGTAACTTCATCTGCAACCGTGGCTATCAGATCTGCCTTCCATTGCGGCATACGTCCTTCTGCCGCGTTCACCAACGCAGCCGCTTTTTTAACAATGCCGTAAGCATGGTACAGCGGTAGAGGCATACGCTCTGTGCCAATGGAAAAATGCACCAGACTGCGCTGGGTTTGTGCTCCCCAGTATTTGTCTGCCGGAACATCTATGGTTCCCATTGAATCCCGTTCCTGCCGGACACCTGTGGCCTGAATACCTACAGGACAAAAACGAATTTGCGGATTGTTGCTCATGATACATTACCTCCCTGCTGGCTCGTGACGTTCAGCCAGCTTTCTGGTTTGAGCAGCATAGACCTCTTCCGCATCTAAAAATGAGGCCACGACCATCACATTTAGACGATGATGATTTTCAATCAGATATTTATAAGATTTTTGAAATTTACTTATATCTATCGTTTCACTAACTCCTTTACTAAGTAAGGGCTAGAAAAACCAAGATGCATTTCTGCTATGAATATGGCCACTTCATAGACTTGCTATAGCCAAACGTTTATTCTACACGCTTTGTTTACATCATTCAAAAGGGCGTGACATGTTGCGCCCTCATGAACTTGGCTCAATGCATGATTCCATAAAAAATTATCATGCAAATAATTTCATCGTGAAATGGTACAGCATTCAACATGCACATACCGTGGAAAATATGAGAAAACTGTTACTGACAGGGAGCGTATTTACCTGCACCATACTGCTTTCTGCCCCCGCTCTGGCAGATGATGCGCAGGAACTGGCCGCCATTAAGGCGGAAATGCGCCGGTTGGCTGCGCAGGTGGAAGCAATTGAATCCCGTCAGGCTAAGCGGCATACAGGCACCTCCGCCCCCACCCGTAATGTTGCCCATAGCGCCAACACACCTACAGGCGCACATACTGGCAATAAGCTTGCCACTGCTTACGCAAATCAAGCAGATCGGGAAGATCCTTCCATCCGCTTCTCACCAGATGAAGCACCAGTTAAAACTGCCACCAATACGCAAGGCGGAACTGCAAAAAGCGGTTTGGGCTTTAAATGGTTGCCCGGAGCCTCTGGCTCTGACTTACCCCCTGCCGCAGACACAGAAGAAAAAAGCCATTCCTCAATCGATCTTTCATCTTCCAGCCCTACTGCCATTACGCAAACAGAAGTTGATAGATTACCGCCCATTTTCAGTATTGGTGGCATATCTGTAAAGCTGGGTGGCTTTATAGATATGTCCAATATCTGGCGTAGTTCGAACATGACCAGCGGCCCCGCAACGGGCTGGGGCAACTTTCCTTATGCCAACAGCCCCAACCATGGGTTGTCTGAAGAACGGCTTTCTGCCCAGCTCAGCCGCCTGTCAATTTTAATGGAAGCTAACCCCAGCAAGTCTTCCCGCTTGCAGGCTTATGTTGAAAGTGATTTTGCGGGTTCTGGCAGCACAACCAATAGCGTGCAGATTAATGGCTACACGCCGCGTCTGCGGCAAGGTTACTTTACGTTCACCCAAAAGGATTGGGGCTTACATATTCTTATGGGGCAAGCATGGAGCTTGGCTACCAACTACGCCAAAGGCATTATTCCCCGCCAAGAAGAATTGCCCGCAGTTACAGATAACAACCAGTTGCCCGGTATTGTTTTTACACGCGTGCCTCAAATCCGAATTGGCAAGGACTGGAATCAGAAATACTGGCTTGGCCTTTCTATTGAAGACCCTCAGGCTACCGTTGGTTTCTCTTCCACTATCAGTTCTGGCAGCACCATTCCTGCTGCGCGGGGGCAAGCAGAAGGCGCGCGTGTTTACTATGCCAATACCGGGGGAATGCTGCTAAACGCAGCCACAAATTACTCTTACAACCCTGTTCCGGATATGATTCTGAAGGCAGCGGCAGATACGTCCTTCGGTCATTATGAAGTGTTCGGCCTTGCGCGCTGGTTCCGCTCTCTTGCTGTGGAACCGGGGACAACAACAACCAAAAAACACACCCATTTTGGTGGCGGCGTAGGTGCTGGTATGACAGCCCCCTTGGGCACGAACCGCCTACACCTTACCGGTGATGTTCTGGCCGGTGATGGCATTGGCCGTTATGGACCAACCCAAATACCAGATACAACATTCAACGGCCGTGGGCAGCTTACGCCTGTTCCCGAAATTATGGGATCACTCGGCTTAGTGGGGCACCCCAATTCTTCCGTGCTGCTTTACACTTATGGGGGCGTGGAAGCTTCTGGTCGCAAACGTTATATTGGCGCAGATGGCAAGCAATATGGTTACGGCGTAAACGATCTGGATCTGGCTGGGTGCGATGTGGAATTTGGGGTATGTAGTGCACAAACACACACCCTTGCCTCCTTTACCGCTGGCGGCTGGTGGCACTTTTTGCAAGGCCGTTACGGAAGCATGATGGCAGGCTTGCAATATACCTTTGTGCGCAAGTTCGCCTTTAAGGGCAATGACGGACATGGCGATAGCGTAGACCCGGCAACATCAGGCAATACAGTTTACGTAACTTTCCGGTACTTCCCGTTCCAGTAAAGGCTTTTAGTTAATCCCAAAGCCCTTCATCTTGCGGTAAAGTGTTGCACGGCTAATTCCCAAACCACGTGCAGCCTGCGTAACATTTCCCTGAGAAACCGCCAAAGCGGAGCGGATAACGTTTTCTTCCGCCTTTTGGAAACTTATTTCCGATCCCTCTTCCAGTTCGGTTAACAGGTTGGGGTGTTGGGCAATGGTTTGATCTGTCCAGCCCATCCATTCACGCGCAGCATGCGTGGCGCCTGTAATCTCCCCTTGGTCGTTAATAGAAACCAAAGGTGCTGAGCACCCCCTTACAGAACCCAAGGTAAGTATTTTTTGCCCTGCGTAACTGTTACGGAAAAGCTGTTCTTCAATACGCCGGCCAGATTGGGCAAGTGTTTCCATTAGCAGTTTGTCAATGGGCTGGGCTGTTTTGCCATTCATGGAGGCAAGGTTTAGGGCTCCTGCAACACGCCCCTGTGCATCGAATATCGGTACAGCATAACTAATCAGCAAAGAAAAACAAAAGCGCCAATGCGCGCCTCGCCCCAGAAAAACGGGGCATCTATCCTCTACGCATGTTCCAATACCATTGGTGCCTGCTATCTCTTCGCTCCAGATAGCGCCTTCACGCAGATTAAGGCGGCGACAAACGGAAAGGTGTGTTTCATCTGCGCAGCGTGCCAGAATCATGGCGTTTGGATCGGCCAACAATACCATAAGCCCCAAACCTTGCACCAAAGTAAAAAGGTGCTGCATTTCTTCCGAAGCTTGGCGCAAAAGCAATGCGGACCGGCTGCTAACATGCCGAAATTCTGCACCACACAGAACGTCTGCCTTCCATTTTTGGGAAGGATCAAGCTGGTAGGATGTCTCGCAACGTATCCAAGATTTCTGTACTGTTTCTTCCGGGCTTTCTGCTTTGGAAACAGTATGTTGAGAAAAAGGCCGTGTATTCATCGCGAGGGCTCTACCATATCCGACAAGGACATATTAAAGGCTTTTCTAACGTTGTTTTTCTCTTATACATAAAAAATATAACTCTCATAGGTAATTTATGTATTTTATTTTTTACCTATCTTCTCCAAGTAAATTTTTTGTTATTCAAAAATAAAACCTACTGCCAAAGGTAAACAAACTTTATGTAATAGGCATTAGTTTCTGGTGTATTTCGCCCTTCAAGAGAATGCGAGTAGCGGGCCGTTAGCGAAAAGTGCTGGTTAATATTATACATAAGCCCCGGGCCCAGAGCGATTTCACGGCTGTTAGAATTATCCAGATACTGGCGTAACGTGTTATCGCGCGTTCCTGTTACATTCTGCCAGTCAAATGCAAGAAATGGTTCGAACTTCTTGGTCGCTTTCCAGCTAAATCGCAAGTTGGTGTAAAACACCACACCGGGTGAATAGCTATGCTGGTCTTTTTGATGTTTTGTAGAGCCAACAACCGTGCCGGCATCACCATCAAAACTGAAGTGTTTCCATTCATAATCAAATATTAAACTGGATATATTTGACCAATAATTTGTAGATGTTGCATCTCTTGTGCCATATGGCGTTTGCATAAAGGTCTGTATGCCAAAAGTACTGTGCTTGTTGGGCTTAAACCATGCTGCTGGCCCAACAATAGTAGGCCCTAGCCCACCGTAATTTGTGCCATCTGCCAGTTTGTAGCTTTCGGTTTGGATCAACTCAAAAGCAAACCCAACATGAGGAATGGCCTCAAAACTACGAAAGTGCACATATTTTGTCATACCCGACCATGTATGGCTGCCGCCTGTTGGCGTACGCTGCCCACCACTTCCGTAACTATGGCCTGCGGCGTTTCCATCACCATACTGCACCAGCACGTTAAATGGCTTGAAATCCACAGGTAGGTCATATTCATGGGGGCCAATAATGCCCAACGTGATATCCGCAGCTCGCGCAGGAACTACGTGACACACAATCACTGTAGGCATGACGAAACGCACGAGGGAAAGCAGACGCTCCCCGCCTTCTATCAAACGCATCTGAATATTCCGATAAGCAACAATAACAATCAAAGAAACGCGTGATGCGGGGTTCCAGATAAACTGGAACCCCAATGTGTTAACGCGTTACTGAGCGGGAGAAGCTTTCTCACCATCAAGCGTGTAAGCGATAATGTAATCACCGCTTCTGGTACCAAGGCCACCGTGGCCACCGGCTGCAATCAGCACATACTGCTTGCCACCAGCTTCGTAGCTCATGGGGGTAGCCTGGCCGCCTGCTGGCAGGCGATCACGCCAGATCACCTTACCGCTCGCCAGATCAAATGCCCGCAGATAATCATCTGCTGTGGCACCCATAAACACAACGCCACCTTTGGTAACAATATTGCCGCCAATATTATACATACCGGTAGGCAAAGGCAGGTTGTTATGGGTACGGAAAGGCCCGGTATCACGCGTTGTGCCAACAGGATGCTGCCAGACAATCTTCTTGGTAACCAGATCGATTGCTGTCAGCGTGCCCCAAACCGGCCCCTTACAAGGGATCTGTAGTGGGTTCAGCCAAGGGTTGGTAAGCGCAATATAGGGTGTTCCGTAATCTGGAGAAACAGAAAGGGCATCACCTTTAGGCGCAGGTTCTTCCCCACTGCCAGTCCATTTTGGCAGCGTACCGGCCTGCTCCATTCCCGTACGTTTTTCCAGCTTGATACGGAAAGGCAGATAGCTTGCATTGGCCAGCATAATCTTACGCTGCGGGTCAATGGTAATACCCTGCCAGTCTACAACACCGTAAAATGCAGGATAAACAATGGTTGTTTTACCCACATGCGGTGGTGTGAACTGCCCTTCGTAAGCAGACTGACGATACTGGATACGGCAGATCATCTGGTCCAGCAGCGTTGCCCCCCACATATCAGACTCTTTAAGATTGGCCGGTGTAAGAGAAGGCATGCCAACAGGATAAGGCTGTGTGGGAGATACACGGTCATCCGGCGCATGGCCTGCTGTGGGAACCGGCTTTTCTTCAACCGGATAACCCGGAACAGGTGTGCCGGTGCGACGGTCCAGAACAAAAAACTCACCACGCTTGGTGCTCTGCACCAGTGCAGGAACTTGCTCACCATTCGCGCCGGGAAGTTCCACCATAGATGGACCAGAAGGCAGATCCATATCCCACAGATCGTGATGCACGGTCTGATAGGTCCAGCGGCGTTCACCCGTTACAATATCCAGCGCAATTGTGGCAGAGGATGTTGCATCGTCAAACGGACGACGGGTTCCGCCCCAGTTATCTGGCGGAGAGTTACCCGTAGGAATGTAAACAAGCCCAAGGTTGAGGTCTGCCGTGTAAACACCCCAAGCATTGGGTGTATCACGCGTTAGCTCATCATTCGGGCCGGGTTTCCATGTTTCTGGCTGATGCCCTGCATCCCACGCCCAGGCAATTTCACCTGTTGTAGCGTCAAACGCACGGATAGCGCCGGAGGGCTCGAAATTGGCTTGGTTATCAAAAATCCACCCGCCAGTAATCACGCGGTTTTTGGCTACCATTGGCGGAGAGGTTACAAAATGGAACCCATGCGGCACATGGCCCAGATACTGGCGCAGGGAGATAAAGCCGTGATCACCAAAATCTTCACAGGGTTTGCCGGTTTCTGCGTTTACCGCCACCATGCGCACATCGGCAACTGGTGAGTAAATGCGGTTACGGCAGCTTGTCTGAATTTCATCAGGAATATGGTAGTAAGAAACACCGCGGCAAGCCAGGTAGACGTTCTTGTCCAAATCTGCCGTTGCGGGGTGCGGATCAAACTTCCATTTCACTTTACCTGTGGCTGCATCCAGCGCCATCACCCAGCTATGGGGTGTGCACATGTAAAGTGTATCACCAACCTTAATGGGCGTAAGTTCCAGATTGAACTCATGCCCTTGGTCTGGCCCAGCTACAGTACCTTCACCCTGCTGCTGCACATCCCCCGTGCGGGTAACCCATGCACGTTTAAGGTGCGAGATATTGGAAGCCGTAATCTGCCCCAATGGAGTGTAACGGTCTCCGCCAACAGTGCGGCCATAAGCCGTCCAATCTCCATCTGGCACACCTGCTGATGTTTCATCAGACTGGCCGCTTGCTGTCATGCGGTCTGCCGGTACGGTGCCATCAATGGAATAAGAACTGAAGCAACTTGCCACAACAACAAGGCAGGAAACCACCAAAGAACCCAGAACTTCGCGCTTATCACCCAGCCAGCTATTGCCCGAGCGCCAAACCCCTGGCAGCAGAAGCCAAACACCTAGCCCGATAAGCGTAAAGAGACGAACTTCCAGGCCCCAGATATTCAGCCCGACTTCGCATAAAGACCAAATAGTGGCCACAAGCAGCAAAGCAGCATACAGGCGCATAGCCAGAGCAGGCTTGCGAAAGCCGCTAATAGCGGCCCCCAGCATGACACCGCCAGCAATAATATAAAACCAGGAACCACCAAGGAACAGAAGTTCCGCGCCGCCAAAGAAGAGGAAAAGCCCCACAATGGCAAGCAGAATAGAGGTTATGAGCGAGAATAACCTCGCCTGACTCTCTCGCATACTCGTGCTCTTTCTACAGTTTCACGAGCCGTTACGGCGGCATGATCCTGAGATACCATGCTCACGCAGCGGCCAATGGCCCTGCACAACACAAAAGGACACAATGCCGTCACACTTTTGTCCTGTTTTTCACGCGAGTTTGTAAAAAATGTTACCAATTGTCTCATGGGTGAGACAGTTGGTAAGGCTGACTGTTCTATTGAAGCTAAAATAGCAGTGCCGGACATATTCAGGCAGATGCATCATTCTTTTGCTGTATAAAATAGAAAGCTAAAAAAACGGGAGATTTTGTTTTTATATCTCCCGTATTCTTATCACCTCTATATTTTTAAAAACACCTTAGAACGACCATGTTGCATCGCAACTGAACCAAAGCATGTTGTTTGTGCCGTTATTAACGGTTGGGTTTTGCACAGTGCCAGCCTGGTTGAATGGATGCGTGCCGTTGAGGGATTTGTCCAGCCGAATTTCAGGCCGGATCGTAAAGCCGCCCAGCGCCAGCCTTTTGTTCACGAACTCGGGCCTGTAGGAGACGCCCACCGTCAGCTCCCCATAAGTTGTGGGCAAGGCGTTGTAATATGGGAAGGGCTGGTTGCTCAGAGCCTGCGTGAGAGAGTTAAAGCTGGAATATTCCGTAATCACCCCACCTGTATTGTCCCGAAAGATTTCGCCGCGTGCATTAAATGTCAGCCAAGGGTGAATGTCGTAAGAAAAATAGGTTGTCACCCCATAAGCATCATCACGCAAAGAATCATCGTGCAGATAGGTGCCATCCACAGAAACAGTCATCTTGTCATTGATATGATACGTGGCCATCACATCCGCATTATACTGCATAAGGCTGTTGGCCTGCTTGCCAATGCCTGCACTCACCCACCCTGTGGGTGAAACAATGGTGCGGCCATTGTTACCCTGCGGCCCAAAATGCCCGATGGCATGCACATCCAGCTTGCCATCCATCAGCTTGTTCCACGCCAGACCAAAATAGCCCTTGGGCTTGTTGTTGTTGCCAGAGGCACCAAAGGTTGTGGAATTCCCTGCATCCACCCCCAAAATCCAGTCCATATGGCGTGTCAGATGCATGGTGGCCAGAATACCTACCGTCTGAAACGGTACGATATAATCTGAGGCGTAGTTATATGTGTAGAATGGCCGTGCAAGAGCGGGCGTGCCTTCTGCCCCCATAATGCCGTACATCTGGCCGATCTGCACATCAATGCCGCGCTTGAAGATCCACGGCAGATGTACATCCAGATGCGCCTGTGTGGGGGCCCATTGATACAGACCATGCAAAGACCCAGACCCCATCCCGATTGTGGGGTCAAACCGTGCATCGGAACCATACATGGCCTCCAGCACAAAGCCGATGCCGTATCCGCTGCCTACAGACGTGACAGGATGAGACAGAGAGCCAATGATCTGATTCAGCGTGACCGTATTGGCTCGATCTGAATAATACTGCGCAAAGTTGCGGCCAGAACGGGTCCAGGGGTTTCCTGAAATCCCTGCTTCAATGGAGACATGCCCTTCCAGACCTTCCCAGTAGGTAGGTGTGTGCCCGGGTTTAACATGGAACAGGTTGCCTGCCTTGGGCTTCATGGCCTCTTCCTCTTCAGAAAGAGAAGTGGCAGGCGGCTCTTCTCCATCT
Organism: Acetobacter sp. AAB5; assembly: GCF_050106715.1. Classification (NCBI taxonomy): domain Bacteria; kingdom Pseudomonadati; phylum Pseudomonadota; class Alphaproteobacteria; order Acetobacterales; family Acetobacteraceae; genus Acetobacter; species Acetobacter sp. AAB5. The sequence continues at coordinate 33,614 of NZ_JBNIEW010000015.1, read as the reverse complement.
GTTGGGGTACCTGCACCCTTTTCCGCCTCTTCGGGCTGAAGGGTTTTGGCGATGTCTCCCACCTGAACCTGTGCAGGCGCAGATGTTTGTGCATGAGCTACTGATGTGCCTGTTTCACACAAAAATGCAGCGCAGCATGATAGCAATACAAATTTGAAGGCACTTCGATCGGTTTTGGTCTGTCGCATGTATCACTTCTCTTGCGCATCAGAAATAGTGACGAACACGAAACGTATTGATCCACACTTGCCACCAGCCGAACACAAATAAAGTATTCAGCAGCATGATGCCTTCACCGCAGTTGTAAGACCAACACGTACGTTTCGAATTAGAAATAATATGCCGTGCGCAAAATGGCAATCCTCTAACCACAAAATAAACATGGATTTCAGCACAATTTACTCTGCTGAATGCCTTCTCTGCCCCTTTAGGGCCTAAAATATTGGATTTGCGCGTTCAATACGCAGGCAACCTGAGTTCTACCCAGTGCGTTGGTTAGAAACTTTTGCACCTATTATGAGATAAGATATTTGCAAACTCATTAAGTCTTCACAAAATTTTTTCAAAAACCAAATAAACTGAAATACTTATGTGTTTTTCATATATTATAAATGTCTATATTTATAATATACTTTTGATATATTCCTTATGCATATGCTGTTGCAATGTATCACAAACCTGCGCATACAAAACATATCAATACGCACTGATATGCGCAATTTGCATACCATCGCGGTTTTCGATTACAAAGGATTAGTTTTCAACAACAAAGGACGGAACGACACAGCAATGACATCGCTTTTCACAGATGCCACAATTTTTGTTTTCCTTCCTTGGGTGCTGTGGCGCCTTCTGCACAAAGCACTGCCTATTGTTGTATTACCTATCCTTATTGGCATTCTGCTGGCTGTATGGCACGCCCCCATAAAAGAACTGGGCATTCCTTCTTCTTATGGTGATACCATTGGGTGGGTTGCCGTATTGGTTTTGGCGTTTACTGCTGGCTTGGAAATGTGGCAGCACCCAGAGGGTGATACATCGGTCCATGCCATTGCCTCCCCCTCCCTCGGTCGTCTGTTAGCCGGTGCAGGCGTTGCTTTAGGTATTCCCTTCTTGCTTGGGGCCATCTTGGCCTACACCTGTTTTCTGCCTTTGCATGGATGGCAAGCTCCTCTGGCCTCACCTCTTATTGCCGCAGCTTCTATCGGCTTGTGCATTTCCGTAAGCGCTCTCCCGGTTCTGATTGGCGTTGTGAGAGAACTTGATGCGTCTCAACGTCCGTTGGGGCAATTAGCACTTAAGCTTGCTGTGGTGGATGATGCTGCCTTATGGGTTGGCCTTGCTGTTTTACAGTTTGCTCACAGAGGCACCGCAGCTCTTCATGGCTGGACAGGGCTGGAGCTTCTGGCCATTGCGCTACTGGTTGGGCTGGCTGCTGCTGGCAACTGGGCTTCTCGCCATTTCCGTCATCCTCCCGCATGGGTTATCTGGGTGACTGTTCCTGTTTATCTGGCCGCCGGATCATGGGCCAGCATGCAGCTTGGATTGCACGAACTGATAGGCGCATATTTTGCCGGTGCAATCATGCCGCCCAGTTGGGTAAGACGCCTGCCCATAGAACAGGTTGGAACATTTGCTCTTATCTGGCTGGCGCCAATGTTCTTTGGCCATAGCGGGCTACGAATAAATGGAGACGCCCTGACATGGCCTTCCATTATTGCGTCTTTTGCTCTGGTTGGTATTTCCATCCTGAGCAAGATTGGCGCAGTTTATGTGTTTCCGCCTGCTCCGGGGCTTAAACCCAGACAAGCCTTGGGTATTGGAGCGCTGCTACAATGCAAAGGGCTGATGGAAATTGTTGCCGCCACTATTCTGCATGAACAGGGTATGTTGTCTGATTTTGCTTTTGCATCTTTAATGGTGCTGGCAGTTGTTTCCACCGTTTTAACCGGGCCACTTTTCCGCCTGCTGGCGCCGCGTTAAACCAACGCCTCCTGCGGTAGAGCCCAAAAACGCAAAGCGCGCTGCTGGTGTATATACATCAGCAGCTTTACAAACCTAAAAGACAAAACATTTACAAACATAAATTAAGGGAATGACAAGGGTTGTTATAACAGCGCACGCCCCCAATACACGTATGCGCACTGTATCTGGTATTATAAAAGCTCCCCCAAGGCAGATACAAAAAATAGCATAATAAAGAAGGCTGACACTTAAATAACTTCCGAAATAAGGCGTTAAAAGTGCTGTGCTGATAAGAACAGAAATGCCGGAAATACATCCAAAAATACTGCCATATGTTAAACACGTAAGAAATTTTGTGCCCCTTCCAGGCTCTGTTGCTCCGTTTTTCTGCTCCTTTCGATACCGTGATATCAGCCACAATCTATTGCCAGAATAGAAAAGAAATGCCCCCACAAAACCCAGTATCAAGTATCCAAACTTAATTGTATTCCCACCAAAACTCCCAAAGTGCAGGGCAAAAAAGGTAGTTAAAATACTAAAGGATGCAGATTGGAGCCCCGGCATATATTCTGTAGAAAGTATTTTTCCAGAAGCTGGGTCAAGCTCGGCAAGGCCACCAGCCGGGCCACGCATCATATAGTGCTCATCATGCCCGATTACGCGTAAAGTCTGTTGCGCTTTATCTGTTGAGGCATAATCCAAAACATCTGGCACAAATCCCGGAGCCTGCTTTTGCAAAGCTTGCACAATCTCTGCCGGAGCAAGAGGCATGATAGAAGTCTGCGCAACCGCCTCGTGATTCATATTCCGTGCGTGCAAATGATGATCATGAATAGCCGCCGGAGCAGAAAACATCATGGTTTGCACATTATGGATGACACCATGATAAGCAAAAAGCACGGATGAAAGAGCAATAACCACATGAAAAGGCAGGCTAAAGAGGCCTAGAAGATTATGAATATCCAGCCATTTCTTCCACGCCCCCTTGATCAGCCGTAAGGCAAATAGATTTTTTGCCAGCATTGGCAAAAACACAATCACACCAGATACCAGCGCAACGGCATATAACAGCGCAATACTGCCCATGAACCATCTGCTGTAGGGCATAAAAACGGGTAGTCCCACATTTTCATGGAGCTCATCTATAAAATGCGCCACTTCAGATGGCTTGTGTCTTACCGTAACCAGATGCCCCTGTGCATCTAGTGAGGCCGCTATCATATCCACTGGTCCGGCATGCCTTTGCCCGGCCTCTACGGGCCACATCAGTCTGGCAGGCAAAGAAGCGGTGGGCGACAGCACAACCGTATATTCCTGCTGTGCCTCAGGGTAAGCTGCAAATGCTTTTTGCATCAGATCCGGCACCTGCTGCACAGTTACTGGTGCAGGCAAAGCCGCTGGCTTTGTGAGCCAGTTTTGAAGAGGCCCTTCAAAAACGCTGATGCCTCCAGCATAAAACGCCACAAAAAGAAACAACCCTGCCAGAATACCCACCCAACTATGAATATCCCGATACATTTGTACAATATCTGCGCGTATTTTCATGCCTGTAGGACCCTTAAAACAAAAAACAGGCCCCAGACACATAAGGCAGATATGGATAGGTAATTCCAAGCCCGCCTGCCGTTAGAAAACAAAAAGCAGGTTGGTAAAATAATGCACCACAGCAAAACCGTGAGCCATGTTAAAAACTGAGCAGATGCCGTTCTTGGATCACTATCTGCATGAGAGAGAACGCCAATTACACCAACAAGGCCAAATGTAAGAATATTACCCGGCACGACAGCCGCAGTAACTTTGGCAAACCAGTTTTGGCTTGTGTAAGTATATTTACGCATAACGCCTACCGTTGCCTCAGCAAAGCAACAGCAAATGGAAACAAAAGCCATACAAGCATCATCAACAGTATTTGCATGAATAATGCAGTCGCTACACTTTTGATCTGCCAAAGACAGCAAAAAGAAAGCACCAGCCCCGCCCATCCCGTCATTCTGAATAAACCTTTGGGGCGCAAAGGAACCGTAAATACATATTGATTACGGCAAGTGGCATAAAGCATACAGCACCCAAAAACAGTGGCTCCTGTTGCAATCCACATCATGTATTCAGGTAACATGCTGCCCCTCAATATTCCGCTCGGGCAGGAAAGATGTGGTTATGCTTGCCCCTCGCATGCATTTATATAAAGCCATGAACCTCATGCAAAAAAGCCACGCTATCTTTCAGACAAGTTAAAGGAGAACTCGTTGCACAAATACATTATTAAGAATCATTATCAACATAATTTTTTGCAGTTATCCATTTCCTCCCCTTTCATGGAGCAACCTTCCTGCCTGCCCTGTTCCCAGGCCATGGCAGGGTATCTTTGATAATCTTGTAAATGCCGCATCAAAGCCCCAAATTTTAATGGATCAAAATTATGCTAAAAGGATGCATTTACATGAGCCTTATTAAAAAATGTATATTCCCCGCCCTTAAAGTTAGCGCCATAGGCCTGAGTGCTGCATGGACAGCCATGGCAGCATGTAGCAAGGATAAGGAACTGGATGGCCAAGAAAAATCCGTCCATCTCGCTACCATGGGGTCTGCCGGTCTGGTTGGTATTCTAGGTTTTTGTCTCCTGCGTAAGGATGGATGGGGCAAAACATACCGCCCTTGGTTAGGCCTTAGCCTTATTGCCAGCCACGGAATTGCCGGTGTGCGTAGCCGTAAAGCTGTTCAACATCAGGATAAAAAGGATGCGGTGCAGAGCGGTATCTTGCAGATTGTTATGATTATTCTGGCCGCTTGTGTATTCACTACAAAGCCAAATAAATAACTCTTAAATAAACCCCAATATCTTGTGTACTTATTAAGATATTGGGGTTGTTATTCGATTTTGAATCAGGCTTCCTGATTACTTTCCATCCATTGCTTGATCAATGTATAGGTAATGGAAAGGATCATCGGTCCAACAAAAATACCGGCCAAACCCAAGGCTGCTAATCCGCCAATAACGCCCATCATGATAAGAACTAATGGAACATCTGCCTGTTTACGGATCAGATAAGGCCGCAACATGTTATCCAGAAAGATGGTTAAAAAAGTTATGGCAAGCAGAACAATTGCTGGCACCATTCCCTTATCAAAGTAAACCCAGATCACCGCCGGGAAAAGAGTAACCCCCGGCCCTGCTTGCAACAGACAAGCCATAAAGGTAACAGCCGTAAGAATGCTGGCCCATGGCACGCCTGTAAGGTACATACCACCGCCCCCTACCAAACTTTCAACAATGGCGGTAAGGGTAACGCCCAACGCAACCCCTCTGATAGTACGCACGGCCAGTTCCAGCATATTCTGCCCACGCTTGCCAGATAACGTTCCCACCAACCTTTCTGATGTTGTAATCAGATATTCAGCTTTTGCCAAAAATACCGTAAGTATAATAAGAGTAAGCAAAAACTGCACTGCAAGCATACCAATACTGCCCGCATAAGACATAAGATAATGCATAATCTGGTCTGGTTGCGGCACAGCCTGCTGCACAATATCCATTGGCTTCATGTTTTGCAGATGTTGCCACCATTTGCCCAAATACTCTCCCACCATAGGCAGATGGAGCAGTTTTTCTGGCAGATCGGGTAATTTTAGAGATTTAATGTAGGGAATGATATTACTGAACGCATCAGCATGCTTCACCACTGTAGAAACTGCCATCCAGAATGGCAGAACAAACAAGGCCAGAGCAACCAGAAGCGTGCAGGAAATAGCCATTTTACGGCTACCATGTAACCAGCCTTGCAACCGCAGCAATAATGGCCACATGGTTACAGCAATGGTGCCCGCCCAAATAAGAGCGGGAATAAAAGGTTCTAAAATCCACACTGCCCCCAGCACAAGGGTGCAGGCAAACAAAGCCACCAGCACAGGCCGCGTTCCTGTAGCAAGTTCAGGCTTTTGTTCGGAAACAGATGTCTCTGGTATCATTATTTTACGCTCATCCCATGGCTACAGGCCGAACCAGCCGTAAAGCTTTTTAGTTCAGGGGGTAAAAAGGATGCCATATCTGCTTCTTTCAAAAGTTCTCGTCCGCGGCCAGACCATTTGGCCAGCCCCACATGTGGGCTGCTAAAAGAGCCGCTCACCATAACGGGAATTTCCATAGCCAACATGCCTTTGGCACCATTGCTGGCAAAAACCAGTTCAAATGCTTTTTTGTTCAAATCAAACTCAGCTTTTCCCACAATACTACCTGCATCCGATTTTATACGTAATGGCTGCACAACACCTTTACCTTGTTGCATTTTTAGCGCCCCCAACAGGCATGATACACTCGCCTTGCCTTTGCTTTGGCGAAAGAGAGCCCCAACATCTGTTGTCGCAATATCCATCACTTCGCGAGAGATTGTTCCTGTGTTCATGCCCACTGCAGCCGTGACATTGGCCTGGCGCGAGGCTTCATTTAAAGTCTGGATATTATCTGCATGCGTAAGCACGCGAATATTCAGCTTTCCGCCCACCGGAAAAGGTGAAAACCCTGCCTGCTTACGAAACTGATCAATGTCCCCATTATCTACATTTACTGTAGCCTGTACGCGCGTGCCTTTCTGACCAGCCAACAAGTGCCCGGAAGCCTGAATACTGGCTCCAAGCCAATTCATTTTCATGGAGCTCACATCCACCCGGCCTGGCATTTGGCTTATGCTGATTTGGGCTTGATTGAAAACAAGCGTATTATACAGCACCGTATCTGCCGCGAGTGTAACATTAATAAGCGGATCAGGATGTAAAGGCACCAGCAGCGGCACATCAATACCGCTCGTAGATGTTTTGGGTTTTTCGGACGGGCTTCCCAAAAGAGCATTCAGGTTTAGGCGGGAAAACGCCATGGAACCAGCAACCTTATCAGGCTGCCCTTTCGCGCCTTCTGTAAATGTTACATCCGCAGTGCTAATCGGACTTTCTTTGAGCGAACCAGTTGTATGGTCCAGATGCCACACATCCCCTTTATGCGTAAAGTGCCCCGATAGCGTAACAGGTTGCGTAATCTTGCTATCAGCTTCGCCAGCAAAAGCCATGATCGGCCGGGATGTTGCTGTCTGCAAATCCAGCTTTGCATCAATACCATCAAAATCAAATAGATCTGTCATGGTGCCGTTGAGATGCAGAGATAAGTCCCCTGATGCCGCGTGAATATCTGTTCCGTAAGGCTTACCCGCTTGGCGCAAAACATCTATCGGCTGCATATTGGCCTGCAATGTTACGGGCGTGCCATTATACGCCCCGTTAACGTTCATCACCAATGGTGCGCTGTCACTTGTTGAGTGCAGGGCAACTGCCTTCAGGCCTGTTACATAGCTATGCCCATGCGCTGAACGGTAAATAACCTCACTATCCGTAATGGCTGCATCACGCAGGCCGGGAAACCATATTTTGCCACTGGGTTCCTTTGGCTTGGATGGCGCAGAAGATGCCTTTTTACCAAACCTCCAGTTGGGTTCACGCGTAAGCGTACGCTCGAACAAGCCCGAAAATCCATCAATTTTCACATCTCGCGCCTGCATTTGCCCATTAAATAAGGAACTAAGCAGGATTTGAGCGTGCAGATGCTTCAAGCTTATCATATCCGCACGGCTACCTTGGGGGATATTGGCCAGATGCAGATTATCCAGATCCACCGTAACCCACCGGCCAAAGCGCACATGCAATGCCTCTATTTGGGTTTTTCGGCCAAGTGACGCACTTATTTTATCTGAAGCGATATGCGCCAGATTATAGTGTGGAAGGCCAGCAAGCAGCACGCCAGTAGCCACAGCAGAAACGGCCAGAACACTTCCGGCCAACCATACCCAACGGGGCATACAAGTACCTTTCCCAATCCTTTATCAGGAAGTAGAATGCAGAAATATTATAAAAAATTCTACGGAAATTTATTTCTCTAAATCAGAAATATATTTAAATCTATTTTCCTGAATCAAGAAAAGGAAGAACACTGCGGTAGATTTGTAGTTCTTCATTTGTAGGTATGACGCGAACTTTTATTTTACTACCTGCTCCGCTGATAACCTGCGCATGGGCGGCATTGGCGGTTTCATCAATCTGCACACCCATCCATGCCAGCGCCTCGCACACATCGGTACGCAAATTCTGATCATGCTCACCAATACCTGCGGTAAAAACTATGCCGTCCAAACCACCCATAATGGCAGTTAATGCCCCAATTTCCTGCACAATCCTATACACAAACAGCCCGAGCGCTTCTGAAATATTCTTACGCTGCACGGCATCCTGACTTTGCGCCAATGTTGCACGCAAAATACGCATATCGGACGATATGCCCGAAACTCCCAAAAGCCCCGATTGATGATAAAGCGTGCTGACCAGAGTTTTCCAATCCGCTTTTTCAGATTGAACCATGTAAAGCAATGCGCCCGGATCTATCGCCCCGCAGCGCGTGCCCATCATCAACCCATCCAGAGCAGAAAACCCCATGGTTGTTTCCAAACTTTTGCCTGCCCGCAATGCACACAAGCTGGCGCCACTTCCCAGATGCGCAATAATAGTACGCCCCTGCGCCAGTTCAGGATCAACCTCTGCCAATTGGCCCGCAATATAGCTGTATGAAATGCCATGAAACCCGTAACGGCGAATACCATGATCTGCATAACGGCGCGGAAGCGGTAACAGGCGCGCCATTTCCGGAATAGTTTGATGAAAGGTGGTATCAAAACAGGCCACCTGCAAAATATCAGGACGCTTTTCAAAAATAGCTTTTGCAGGAGCCAACGTGGCCGCCTGATGCAGCGGATCAAACGGTGTAAGTTTATCTAATTGCTTAAGCGTATCCAGCGTAATTTTAACGGGTTGCAGAAATTCTGCCCCGCCATGCACAATCCGATGCCCTACAGCCCTTACCTGCCCTTGGCCGGAATATTGCTCAAACCAATGGAAAAGATGGCTGAAAATATGCAATCCCGTTTCCTGCCATTTTTCCTGAGCAAGAAGCTTCCCCTCCGCATCTTTGGCTGTAAACTGAGAATAATCAGGAAACTCCTCAATTTCTCCATGCAGTAGAACCTGCGGATCTCGCGTGCCTGAAAAAGCGTAAATCGTCAGCTTCAGGCTTGAAGAACCACTATTAAAAACAACAACTACATCCTGCACGGATACTTTTCCTTGTTATAAGGCGACGTTCAGCCCTGCCCACCGGCAAGATGATGAGCATAAAGCGCCCCAATGGCTATGGAAGCCAGACGCGCCTGTACACTGTTTGCTCGACTGGTGAGTAATACGGGAACGGCTGCCCCCAGAACAATGCCTGCGGAATCTGCGCCAGACATAAAAATCATGTTTTTTGCCAGCATATTACCGGATTCCAGATCCGGGGCCACCAGAATTTGCGCACGTCCTGCTACGGGTGAAACAATGTTTTTTATTTTTGCGGCCTCAATACTTACGGCGTTATCCATCGCTAAGGGGCCGTCCAGAACACCCCCTTGTATTTGCCCGCGCTCTGCCATCTTGCATAAACATGCGGCATCAACTGTTCCGGGTATTTTGGAATTAACCGTTTCCACCGCAGAAAGAATAGCAACGCGTGGGGCACCCAAACCCAACCCGTTGTGTAGGTCTATCGCATTTTGAACAATATCGCGCTTTACATCCAGATCCGGGAAAATATTGATGGCTGCATCTGTTACAAACAGTAAATCTTTATACCCGGGTACAGCCAATACAAAAACATGGCTAATACGCCTGTTGGTGCGTAAACCACTCTCGGCCTCAACAATTGCATGCATAAAAACATCTGTATGCAGGCTGCCTTTCATTAACGCTTTTACGCGCCCTTCCCTTACCAAAGCCGTTGCTTTCTGGGCAGCTTCTGCTGGTGTTGTGGCATCAATAAAAACAGCCTTATCCAATGCAATACCACTTGCCTGTGCCACAGATACGATTGCGCTTTTATCACCTATCAAGACAGGCTCTATAATATTCCGTTGTGCCGCATCCATAGCGCCTTCAAGGGCATGTTGTTCACACGGCCAGACAATACCGACAGGCACCTGCCCCGGCAATTGAACAGCGCGTGAGACCAATTGCTCAAATGCCTGATGGCTGGTTGGCGCTGAACTGCCCGGCATTTCCGCAGTATCATGCGTATATTGTGAAGTTTGCGTCTTGCTGGGAAGGATCTTGTGCATATCATTCATCTTCACAATTATCCGGCAATATCGGTGAAATGAGCAGATAAAATGTGCCTATACTGCGTGCGCAAAAAATCTTCAGCTTGGGTTGCTGTGCCTCTGGCTGCCATGCGCCCTTTAAATTCCTTTACAGCCCCCAGTTTCTGCACAGACATCCATTCACGCAGTTCTTCCAGAAGGGTTGAGATATAGCTTGGCCCCTGCTGCAACAGCACGGATGTCACCAGTGCTACATCAGCCCCAGCCAGCAGGCATTTGGCAACATCCGTGCCGGAATGCACGCCACCAGAAATGGCCAAATCAGCCTGACAATGTTCTGAAAGCAGCGCGGCCCACATCAGCGGAAGCCGTAATTCGTAAGCAGAACTGGGAATAAAATCCACCTCTGCGCTATCTGTTAAGGAACGCAACCCCGGCTCATAAAAACTGTTGAACAGAACAATACCTTCCGCTCCGTTTTCCGATAGTCGCTTCACCATATTGCCTAGTGAGCTGAAAAAGGGAGAAAGCTTAACGCTGACCGGAACCTTAACCTGCGCTCGTACATCCCGTAATATCTGTATGCAACGTTCTTCCACCTGCGCGCCTGTTTCATCCGGATTGGTTGGAACATGCCAGAAGTTCAGCTCTATTGCAGCAGCCCCCGCCTGCTCCATATCCTTGGCAAAACGCAGCCAGCCCGCTGGTGTGCAACCATTCAGGCTGGCAATAATAGGCACGCCCGCCCTTTCTGACGCACTGCGCAACACAGCCAGCCTTCCATCCAGCGGAGAAGCATGAGGCATGACAGGAAAATACCCTGCCGCTTCTGGGTGAGAGTTTTCTCCCGTTTCCCACAGAGCAGCTTCTGCCAGTTCCTGCGCCCGAATGTCCTCCTCAAACACAGAGGCCATAACAATGGCAGAAGCCCCGGCATCTGCCACTCGCAAAATACCTTCCAAATCTGCCGTTAACGGAGATGCAGAAGCCACAACGGGATGAGCCAATTCCAGCCCAAGATAGTGTGTACGAATATCCATGACCATAATGCTCCCGTATCGCCTCAGTTCACATCTTCCCAATGCGGAAGGAAGCGGCTGCCATCACGGGCGGCCATATCTTCGTAAATCCGGTAACGCTCGCTGGCTGCCGCCTGCGCCTGATGCAACAAATGCGCGGCACTTTGTGGGTGCGTACGAGTAAGCGTTTTGTAGCGCAGTTCCCGATACGCATAATCTTCCAATGGAATACGTGGGCGGGTTGAATCAAGCCGGAACGGATTAAGCCCACTTTTGCGCATGGTGGGGTCAAACCGGAACAACGGCCAATACCCTGATGCCACGGCACGAGCCTGTTGCTTCATACCCGTGCGCATATCTATGCCATGAGCAATACACTGCGAATACGCCAGAATAAGAGATGGCCCTTCATACGCTTCTGCTTCTCGCATTGCGATAATAGCCTGCTCTGGATTAGCCCCTAGTGCAATCTGGGCCACATACACATTGCCGTAAGCAATGGTCTGCAAGGCCAGATCCTTCCGCGGCACACGTTTGCCGGCAGCAGCAAATTTAGCTGCAGCCCCCAAAGGCGTTGCCTTGGAGGATTGCCCGCCCGTGTTGGAGTACACCTCCGTATCCAGCACAATCACGTTTACATTACGCCCTTGAGCCAACACATGGTCTAGGCCGCCGTAATCAATATCGTACGCCCAGCCATCGCCTCCAACAATCCAGATAGAACGTCGGATCAGAAAATCTGCCACAGAAAGTAACATGGCGGCATCAGGTGTGTTTACACCCTCTAACTTGCTACGCAGCGCGCCTACACGCTCACGCTGCAGCGCAAATTCACTTTCTGTTATCTGGGGCGCATTCAGGATAGCCGTTGCCAGATCCTGCCCCACTACCTGAGCCTGTTTTTGCAACAACTGCCGAGCCAAAGATTCCTGCTTATCTGCGGCCAGACGAAAGCCAAGGCCAAATTCTGCATTGTCTTCAAACAACGAGTTCGACCACGCAACCCCGCGCCCCTGTGCATTGGCTTTCCATGCATGTGCGGGTGTATTGCCCGCATAAATGGATGAACAACCTGTGGCATTGGCAATCTGCAACCTATCTCCAAACAGTTGGGAGATCAGTTTCAGGTAAGGTGTTTCACCACATCCTGCGCATGCTCCACTGAATTCGAATAGAGGTTCCAAAAACTGCACGCCGCGTACGTTGGCTTCGTTAATGGCTGCCCGGTTTACTTCTGGAAGATGTTCAAAAAACGCAATATTCCCACGTTCCTGTTCCAGAATAGGCAATTTTTCTCCCATGTTGATGGCACGCGTTTTACCATCTGGGCTGATTTCCGGGCAGTTTTCAACACACACACCACAGCCTGTGCAGTCCTCCACATAAAACTGGAGTGTAAAGCGGGCATCTGGGTAACCACGGGCATTCACCGGAGCTGATTTGAATCTTGCTGGAGCGCCTGTCAGATCCTTGTCTTCGTAAGTTTTGGCACGAATGACACTATGAGGGCATACAATACTACACTGGCCGCACTGGATACATGTATCCGGGTTCCAGATTGGCACTTCTACGGCAATATTTCGCTTTTCGTACTGCGTTGTCCCACCGGGGAAAGTGCCATCTGCCGGAATATGACTTACAGGAATACTCTCGCCCCTGCCCGCCATAATTTCTGCGGTCACCTGCTGCACAAACAATGGCGCTGATGGAGGCACAACCGGCGGCATGGGCAATGTGCCATCGGCCTTGGCTGGCACAGCAACTTCATGCAGCGCCGCTACAGCGGCATCTACTGCACGGAAGTTAAGCTGCACAATGCTATCACCCTTTGCGCCATATGTTTTCTGAATAGACTTTTTAATTTCTGTAATGGCTTCATCAGATGGCAAAACGTTGGAGAGATGGAAGAAGCATGTTTGCAAAATAGTATTAACGCGTGGCCCCAAGCCAAGCTTAAGCGCAACGTCTGAGGCATCAATCACAAAAAACCGCAGCTTTTTATGAACGATCTGATCCTGCACTTTACGCGGCAGCTGCTCCCAAACCTTATCTGCCGCGTAGGGGCTGTTCAGCAGAAAAGTAGCTCCATTATTAGCCGCGCCCAAAATATCGCGCCGAAACAGAAAATCGAACTTATGGCAGGCTACAAAGTCAGCATGCCGGATAAGGTAAGGTGCCTGAATGGGAGATTTGCCAAAGCGCAGATGAGATGCTGTTTCTGCCCCAGACTTGTGGGAATCATAATCAAAATAAGCCTGAGCATACCAGCCCGGTTTTTCGCTTAGAATTTTAACACTGTTCTTATTAGCCCCAACTGTGCCATCCGCACCAAGGCCATAAAACAGGCAGCGCACTGTGCTTTCTGGTTCTATGTCAAAAGTTTCATCATATTCCAGATGAGTATGGGAAACGTCATCAATAATCCCCACCGTAAAATGGTTTTTGGGTGTGGGCTTCTTCAATTCATCAAAAACGGCTCGCGCCATGCCCGGGCTGAAATCACGCGAGGAAAGCCCATAGCGCCCACCAATTACGCGCGGCATATGCGAGAACTGGCCATTCCCTACCCCTTCTGCCAGCACGCTCACAATATCTGCATGCAAAGGCTCCATAGGGGCGCCGGGCTCTTTTGTCCGATCCAGCACAGCAATGAATTTTACACTTGCTGGCAAGGCTTTTAAAAAATGCTCCGCAGAAAATGGCCGGAACAGGCGCACCTGCAACGCCCCCACTTTTTCGCCATGCGCGTTCAGCCATTTTGCAGTTTCCCGCACCACTTCCGAACCAGACCCCATGGAAATAACCACACGTTCTGCATCTGGCGCACCTGTGTAATAAAACAGATCGTATTGGCGGCCTGTTAGCGATGCAAACTTATCCATGGCTTCCTGCACAATGGCAGGCACACGTTCGTAAAATGGATTAACCGCTTCTCTGGTTTGGAAATAGGTATCTGGGTTTTGCCACGTCCCGCGGATAAACGGATGTTCCGGGTTAAGCGCCCTTTGCCGATGCGCATGCACCAGCCGATCATCTATCATCTGGCGGATAACATTATCCGACACCACAGAAAGGCTGTTGTATTCGTGCGAAGTGCGGAAGCCATCTGCAAAATGGATAAAAGGAATACGTGCAGCCAAAGTGGCTGCCTGTGCAACCAGCGCCAGATCGTGAGATTCCTGCACAGACCCCGCACCCAGCATAGCAAACCCTGTTGTACGGGCTGCCATGATATCCTGATGATCACCAAAAATAGAAGAAGCACCCGCAGCTAATGCACGCGCTGCCACATAGAACACAGTTGATGTGAGCTCACCTGCAATTTTGAACATGTTGGGCAGCATGAGCATAAGGCCCTGAGAGGCCGTAAAGGTTGTGGTGAGTGCCCCGGTTTGCAAAGCACCATGCACACACCCGGCAGCGCCGCCTTCTGCCTGCATTTCCTGCACAACGGGCACTTCTCCCCAGATATTCTGCACGCCTTGGTCAGACCACGTATCTGCTAGTTCTGCCATAGGGGAAGACGGCGTAATGGGGTAAATCGCGCAAACTTCGTTCACACGATAAGCAATATGCGCAACAGATGTATTGCCATCCATTGTCTGGAGTTGTTCGGCCATGACATTCTCCATTTTATGCACGCACCTTGAAGCGTGTAGGCATAATTAGCTCACCTAAACTTCCCTTTGTTGGCGTGGCCTCTACTGGTTCAGGGTCCATCTCAATGGCATGGCAGGGGCACTGTTCTGCACAAACTGCGCAGCCGGTACACAGGTCCATGGCAACCGCATATCCCTTCCCCACTCCTAGCCGCGTAATGGCTTGTTCGGGGCAAGAGGCATAACAATTGTCGCATTCAAAACAATTGCCACAGGAAAGGCATCTACCGGCTTCATAACGTGCTGTTTTTTCATCCAACCCGGCGAATATTTCGTCAAACCCGGCCCGTTCCGTTAAGGGGCGCTCGGGCTGCTTGCTTCGGTCTGCCTGCGCGTAATCTGGCAGGTGCAGCATATCGAATGAGACAAGCGGGTGTGCCGCAGGGTGCACATAATGACGCCCGGCCAAATAAGCATCTATGGCACGTGCTGCAAGCTTGCCGTGGCCTGTTGCGGTTGTCATGGTGCGTGCGCCACCTATGCAATCTCCGCCGGCAAAAATGCCATCCTGCCCAGTCATGAGCGTTGAGGCATCTACAGCAACCGTATCATTTTTACTTATGGTGATAGCTGGGGCTGTTTTAAGCAAAGCCAGATCACTATGCTCTCCAACGGCCATAACCACTGCATCCGCTGGCAAATGTGTTGTCTGCCCCGTTGGGGTGATGCTGCCATCTGGGTTCATGGTCACTTTTTCAACCGTGACCCCATCTGCACCAAAATGGTCTGCAACGCTTAACCATTCAATTTTAACCCCTTCTGCAAAGGCTGCATCTGCTTCGCTCGGCAGGGCTTCCATGTGCTTGGGGTCATAACGGAAAATTAGAACCGCATCTTTGGCGCCCAAACGTTCTGCTGTACGGGCGGCATCCATTGCCACGTTACCTCCGCCAACAATAGCAACGCTGCGGCCCAACTGGGGCTTTTCACCTTTGCTCACATCATCCAGCAAGCTCACGGCATCCACCAGTTTTTTACCATCCGTTGCGGGAATATTCAGATGGTTGGCTAACTGGGCCCCTACGGCCACAAACACGGCATCAAACCCGCCTTGCTGACGCGCTTGAGAAATATCATCAACCCGCACACCACATCGCAGCGTAACACCCGGCATAGACGTTATTCTGGCAATTTCATCTTTCAGAGGTTGCCTCGGCAATCTGTAGGCCGGGATGCCGTGCATCATCATCCCACCCGGCTCTGCTGCGGCTTCACGTATTTCAACCTGATGCCCCAATCTGGCAAGATGATAAGCGCAGGAAAGCCCTGCTGGCCCACTGCCTATAATCAGCACCTTTTTGCCCGTGGATGGAGCAGACTGAAAACGCCAACCATGCTGCACTGCTAAATCACCTAAAAAGCGCTCTACAGCATGAATGGAAACCGCATCATCCAAATTTCCCCGGTTACAGCCACCTTCGCACGGATGGTAGCAGGCTCTGCCGTGTACTGCTGGCATCGGGTTATTTTCTGTAAGTGCGTGCCATGCTTTTTCGTAATCTCCAGCCTGTGCATGCGCCAACCAACCTTGAATATCCTCCCCCGCAGGACAGGCGTGGTTACAAGGCGGCAAAAAGTGTTTGTAAACAGGTCTTTGCCATCGAGAACTCCCAACACCTCTACGTGTTGTATCCTGCATGACCTGTGTCATGTCGTGCAGCTTTATAGTCATGTAGGTTCTCTCCCGACCCCGTGGCCATTTTAAAGTGGCCATGCGCATGCAACGCACATTTACGGAACAGATTTCTGAAACACATGCGTGAACCGTAATGCGCTTTGTGCAGGAAGACAAAAATCGAATAATCCGTCAACTTTAAATTGATGAAAACATCTTCTTATTTAAATTATTTTTCTTGCAAATAATTTTCATTAAAAATTATTTTTCGGAAATAGTTCCTATTCATAAAGAAAATAAGAACCAAAATAGTGCTGTATTTTAAAAATGATAATTTGACATATTATTCATTTTTTATGGTTTTCCACAAAACGCATTTTCAACACTCAATTCCGGACAAGAAGGCTGCAACGATGCAGGCACCAAACCCTAACGACCGCCTCTTTTTTGATGAACACCATAAAATGGATCATGACTGGAAACAGTTATTTAAATACAAACCAATTGTAAGAATTAAAATAATTAATGAAAATAATATATCAATTTAATGCTTAATTTGTAATGTTTTTTGTTTTTTTATTTCTTTTCATGTTGGTTTTTTGATTGATGGAAATATTACACTCCCCCATACGATGTATTAAAAAATATCTCTTTTTTTAATCTTATTTTATTGCCGCTTTCAGACGGAGGAATTTTACTGTAAACAAAGAGCGAGAAGGACACTGGAGTTTGTAAAAAATTGACGGAACACCCGCAAAAGCCCGTTACCAAGGCTAAACCAACAACAACCAGACCCAAAAAGTCCTATCGCGCTTCTCAAAAACGCGAAATGACACGCGCATTCAAGCAAGACGCCTTTGAAAGCGCGGCATGGAAAGTTTTTTCTGGCATTGGCTTAGATGCAGCGACGGTTAGAGATATTGTTGCTCTTAGCAATGTCTCTCCCGGCAGTTTCTATAATTATTACAAAACCAAAGAAGCCATTTTTGATATTATCCTCGTAAAAGTTGCGCAGCGCGTAAGAGGCGCAGCACGCCAGGCACGAAGCGAGGAAGATGATCTGGATGCAATGCTCCAGAAAAGTCAGTGTGCAGCTTTTCGGGAACTTCTCAGCATTCATGGTGCTCCGCATTTTCTGGAGCTGAATCAGCACCATATCAGAGCCAAGCTCTTTAATATGAGTGAAACACGGGAAATGCTGGATGACCTGAAGCAGAACCTGCTCAGGCTGGTCCCCATGAAAAACACATCTCCCGAACGCATGGATTTTATTGCAGCCGCTGTTTTAACAACAGCTCTGGAAGGGTTGCTGTATATTGCGCGCAACCCTTTGGTTGATATTGATCAAACCTCCCGGCTTACAGCGGGTATGGCAGCGGCAGGTATCCGTGCCGCTGCGGCTGCTGTCGGCTAATTTTTTATCTTACCCAGCAGCAGAGGTAAGATGTGTGTATAGGATAGAGCAGCCAATAAGCATAAGCGCTATCCCACCACAGATTTCTGCATAGCGGCCAATCCACACGCTGGCATGCCGCCCTAGCATAACCCCTGCCGTTGCCATAACCGTGGTAACGGCACCAATAACCAAGCAGGCCGATAAAATATTCACCTGCATAACGCCCAAGCTCACCCCTACCGCTGTTGCATCTATGCTGGTTGCCAAAGCCGTTCCAACCAACCCCAACACGCCACGGCTTACAGCTTTGGGCTGTTCAACTTCAGTCGCTTCTTCTGATGTATCTTTCATTGCCAAGCGGATCATGTTGCCACCAATACCGCAGAGCAGTGCAAAAGCTATCCAATGGTCTACTGCGGCAATCCACGTGCTTAAAGCTAACCCCAGCACCCAACCTACAACAGGGGTAATGGCCTCAAAAAACCCGAACACGGCACCAATACGCAGGGCATCATTCCAACGTGCGTGTTTAGCACTGGCCCCCTTGCCAACCGCAGCAGCAAAAGCATCCACAGAAAGGGAAAGCCCCAAAACGCCAAGTGTGAAAATACCAGTCATGAGCTTGTCCAAGGGCCGCAAAACGCAAAACAGCACGCACCGCCCCCGGCCACAGTTGAGGCAATGATGCCGTTGGTCTTGCTGGGCGTTTTTTCTAAAACGCTGTCTCCGCCATGGCCTGCTGGCCAAGTGTGTTGACGAAGACCCCTCTACAACAGAGGGTGGCTACTCCCCAATGAACGGAGCCTCTGTATCAATATCGCTGGTGTTCCGCAAGAGCCTGAAAAACCGAAGGCTTTCACGCAACATATGAGGCGTTCATGATAATTCGAAATAAGAAGGTGAACGCTGAGCAAAAACAGCCGTTAATATGCTGAAGCCAAATTCCGCGTGACATAAACTCGATAAAAAGGACAAAAACACTATGATAAAATTATATTACACTCCGGGTGCCTGCTCTTTAGCATCGCATATTATTTTAAATGAAACACGCCTGCCCTTCGGTCTGGAAAAAGTAAACCTGAAAACCAAGACATTGGAAGATGGCCGAGATTATCTTAAGATCAACCCACGTGGTGCTGTTCCTGCCATCGAAATTTCACCCGGCGTAGTGCTTACTCAAAACGTGGCTATTCTACCCTATATTGGCAACCTTTCTGATATTGCCG
This sequence comes from Acetobacter sp. AAB5, assembly GCF_050106715.1. NCBI lineage: Bacteria > Pseudomonadati > Pseudomonadota > Alphaproteobacteria > Acetobacterales > Acetobacteraceae > Acetobacter > Acetobacter sp. AAB5. The sequence goes on along the minus strand of NZ_JBNIEW010000015.1, from coordinate 14,572 downwards.
CCTTCCGGCCAGCAGAAGGCTCATTAGATCGCTCACGTCTGCTGGAAGCTCTGGGTTTTTGTGAAGATGTGCATAGTGCTTTTGGTATGCTTTTCACCCCTGATCTGCCTGATACCACACGCGCACTTTGCCAAAAAACAGTAACCCGGCGGTTGGAACAACTTGAACAATTGTTGGAAAGCAATGGCACAGACTATTTACTTCCTGCTGGGTTTAGCCAGCCAGATGCCCTTATGGCCGTGATTTTAAGCTGGGCCGCCCCTTTGGATATTGATCTTGCCGCTTACCCCAAAGCACGCGCATTACGAGATAAAGTGTTCAACCGCCCAGCCACACAGGCTGCCCTTAAAGCAGAAGGTTTAGTGTAAGCCTGCAACTCTCCTGCCCCGCTAGATACTTTCTTGATCCTGTGGGGCAGGAGAAACCATATACATGCCGGTTGCACGTGCTGGAGAAATCAACACCAATCCTGCGGCACGCGCGGTACGCACAGCAAGCGCGGTAGGTGCAGAAAGAGACACCACGGCGGACATGCCAGCAGCAACAGCTTTTGCTGCCATCTCATAAGAACAGCGGCTCGTTAAAAAACAAAATCCCTGCGTGAAATCTAGTTGATGCCTGAGCCCATACCCTATCAGCTTATCCAAGGCATTATGGCGGCCAACGTCCTCTCGCATATGCACAATATGCCCATTAGGCAAACACCACGCGGCAGCATGCAGCATACCAACGCCTTTATTCAAAACCTGATGGTTTCGTAAGTTTTCCAATGCTTTATGGATTGCGTTTGCATCCGGCTCCTGCCCTATTACACCACATCTTTTACGGTTTGTTATGCTTTCCATATCGGCACCACAAATCCCGCATCCTGTCCGCCCTGCTATCGGGCGGCGCGTGCGTGCCAACACCCTGCGCAAGGATTCTGCATTTACGCGCACATCAGCCCGCAAGCTATCAGACTGTGCTGTTATTTTTATTTGTCGTAAATCTGCATCGGAAGAAATAACATCTTCTGTAAAAGAAAACCCTACAATAAAATCATATACATCATGCGGTGTTATCATCATTACCGCATAATCAATACCATTATATATCAACGCGAGAGGTGTTTCCTCTGCAACCATAAGCGTGTTGTGCTCTCGTGTCACAACTGCGCTTTCATGCCCTTGCGGCCAGCTTATTCGCTCTGCTTCATACGGAAGCGCTACAGGAAAGGATATATCTTCTGCCATTACCCATGCCCTCCTGCGGTATCAACGTTACGCACAGAAGCGTAAGATTTTTGCGCATGCATAAGATCTTCAGGCGTGTTGATATTCATAAAAGGATCCATTCCCTCTATCAGAGGAAAATCTACAGCGCGTGCCTTCAAAACATGGGCAAGTGTACGCACACGTGTTTGATGCTTTTTATTCTCCGCCGTTAGAAAAGATAACTGTGCTGCCAACACTGGCTTGGCAGAAACAGGCCATGCAGCCACCAATGGATGAGATTGCTCTCCACAACAGGCATACGAAGGGGCTGGCACAAGTGCAGCCACAAGCCCTACAGGAATAAACGGCGTATCCACCGGTATTGTTATGAGCGTATCGTAACCGCACTTTTCTGCCCATTCCAACCCGCTTAACACCCCAGCTAATGGCCCTACATTATGTATGCTGTCTGGCAAAACAGGGCATTGCCAGGCACTAAAGCGTGCAAAATCACCATTAGCGCTAATAGCTACGGCGCTGCATTCCTGCAGCAACCGTGCAAAAACACGATCTAGAGAAAAGCCATTCCCTGTATCCAAAAATGCCTTATCCTGCCCATGCATTCGGCGCGCCTGTCCGCCTGCCAACACCAGTCCGGCTATTTTCATGCCCATTCCACCCTTTTGGAAAATATCTTTCTTGTTGATTCTAGTTTTTACTTTTTACACATTCTAAAATCTAAAGGATTTTTATATGTCTTACTGGTTTTGCAAACATGGCTTCTCAACGTACGCAGCTTATTTTTGGCATTATCGGCCGCAGTGGGGCCGGTAAAACGCATTTAATATCACGGTTGCTTCCTGCTTTTTGTCATCTTGGTTTGCGCGTCTCAACAATCAAGCACACGCATCATGGTGTAGATATGGACAAACCCGGTAAAGATACGTTTGTACACAGGCAAAATGGCGCTACGGAAGTAATGCTAGCTACCCCTGAACGATGGGTGCTTCAGCATGAATGCAATACCCTCCCCACTATAGCTGATTTGCTCCAGCGTATGGAACCGGTAGATCTGGTACTGATAGAAGGCTTTCATGCAACGATACCTACATGCATGGAAGTATGGAGACCCGCCATAGGGAAAACCCCTTTATTCCCGCAAACGCCGGGAGTTATTGCTGTGGCATCTGACAATTCCAACATACCAAATATTCCAAACAATCTTACTGTTCTAGATCTGAATGATACGATGGCTATTACAGCATATATTCGTGCGCACGCTTATGCGTTTAAATTACCAAACTAATCTGTAAAACGTATCATCTGACACATATCCCCCACCTGTAGAGTTTCACCAGCCGAGACTTTCACAAAACCGGTAGCCCGTGTGAGACAAAGAATATCAGAGGCCCCAACAGACGGCACAAGGCTAATAAGGTTTTCTCCTTTATTTTCTGTAAAATGCACTGGCAGAAAACAGGTTGTATCTGTTGCCGCAGCATAAGAAAAACGGCTTTGGCCTTCTGTTGCTATACTTGCATTTTCCTCCTGTTTTTCACCCGCCAGACAACGCAAAAATGGCACAACAAACAGTTGCGCACATATAGCTGCCGCCCCTGGATTGCCGGGCAGACAGAATACCATTTTCTGGCCGAACTGCATGACTGTCATGGGCTTGCCGGGACGTATTTTAACACGTCGAAAAAGACATTTAGCCCCCATCTGTTTAAGGACAGACAAAACATGATCAGTCTGCCCAACAGAAATACCGCCTGTGGTGATAAGAATATCAGCTTCCTGCACGCACTGATAAAGGAGTTTATGTAAATCTTTCGCACTGTCTGAGCCACATACATAACGCGTCACCAATGCACCTTTACTTTGCAGCATTGCTGCTAATAACTGTGTATTCAGCTCCGTTCGGTAATCTGTTGCTGTTGCGCCAAATTCTGCTCCGTTGGCCACAACACACATTTTGGGGCGTTTATATACAGCTACCTGTTCCTTACCTTGGTGCGCCAATATAGGTAAATGCCGCCAATCCAGTTTTTGGCCGTGTTCGAGCAGCATATCACCTTTACAGAACTCCTCCCCCTTCCGCCGAATGTTCAAACCACTTCGGGCGTTCTGTTCCCGCAGATGTACACGTCCATCCGTTATGGATGCGCGTTCCTGCGCCACAACACAATCAGCCCCTACAGGAAGGCGTGCCCCCGTAAGAATGCTGCACGCAACATCTTGACCCAAGGGGGGTGGAGTATCCCCCGCCGCTATTTGCCCAGCAAGAGGCAGGCCTGTGTTCCCCGCTTTTTCCATATCAGCACAACGGAAGGCATACCCATCCATTGCTGAAATATCAGCTTCTGGGCGAGGCATCACGGCCCTTACATCCTCTGCAAGAATACGCCCATCTGCCTGCGCAATAGATACAAACTCTATTGGAAGTAATGGTATGTTTTGCATGCAAGCGGCAAGAAGTGCTTGTGCCTCATCATACCCCACCATATCTGGTGCTGTGCATTTTTGTTCTGGAGTAGCTGAGGCTAATAAAGAACCAACCATACAGCCATTATCCCGGAAATGAGAACGGATTCAAACCTGCGCGCGAAAACCCCTGCTGTTCTACGGCTGTATCCAAAGCAAAGCTATCCAGATCATCTGCAACGGCATCCAGATCCGGCTTATAATCCAACCGAAAAACCTTCAGATATGTTTTGCAATCTCCACAGCTTTCGATTTGAACCGGGGCTTTTAAATCTTCAAATGTCCAGTGTTCAACATGAGCAGATGCACCACATTCCACGCAGATGCCACGCACTCTGTGCCAACGTGTCTCACACAAACTGCACTGAAGGTAACGTAACCCCTCACGGTCTCCGCCCAATACAAGGCTGGCTACCGGCTGGGCACCACAACAAGGGCATAATCTGGCCTCTCCAACAGGTTGTGTCTGCTGAATATATCTCTGGTCCTGCCCAACAGCCTGCGCCCAAGAAACAGATAAAGCGGCCCATAGTATAACGGCCAACCCGGCATCAACCTGCGTATAATTCCCGCGCAACAGGTGGACGGCGGACTTTTTTAAAGCCGGTATATCCTGCCTGTAGCTTTCCAACATTATGCGTGTTTCTTCTGGAACAACAGACTTTACTTGCTGTACCAAAAATAAAAACGCCTGTTGCCAGTATGGTATTGCCAGCAACAACTTTTCAAGCTGATCTTGATCATATCCCTGTTTTGGCAAAGCACGAATAACAGAAACATCTGCCACACTCAGCGGCATATGTTTCAAAATCTGCTGCTGTGCCACAACAAGATGAGAAAGAAATTTAAAATATCCTCCCTCTGCCTCACCCAGTTGCTCTGCCAGCAGACGTAGCCGTTTTTCCCTGCGGGTATATACGGCTTCCAGCACCGGAAAAATCAGTGGCTCAATAGCCTGCACGCCCGGCGTGCGTTTATCCAGCGGAACAATATCGGTTTCAGCACGCATCAATGTGGCCGCTTTGCAGAAGATGTTTCAGCGGGCAATACTTCATCTTCATACCACCTATCATGATGCTGCCGTGCCCACGCACGCGATACGTAGCCTGTAATCATACCGCCAATAGAACCCCGCACCCATATGCCCATATAGATATGCCCCAACACCAACAGAATAAGCCCAAGCCCTGCAACAGAATGCGCCAGCAAAGCCAGCCGCACTACAGGGATGGGAAAATACATAGCAAAATAGGCGCGCCAGATTATTAACCCACTTACCAGAAGCAGGCTGATAAGTGACATAATGCCCCAGAACAATATCTTCTGGCCTGCATTGTATTTGCCGATCTGTAATTTCTCACCATGCTTGTTCATCAGCACATCAACAATATGGCGAAACCACGTGATATCTGTGCGCACAAACAGGTTGTGGTGCACAAAGCGCACGCACATACACATCAGCAATACAAATACTGTTATACCAAGAAACGGGTGTAGCAACCGCGCCATCTGTGGTGGCCCAAGCACATACCCAAGCCAGTTCAGGCTAGGAAAAAACCACGAGATTCCAGAAAGCGCGACCAGAAAAAAACAGGCAACCATTGTCCAATGGCAAAGCCGATCCATAAACTTTGTGCGCAGAATAAGATTTTTGGTATCCATTACGCATCACTCCCGTTCTGGTCCGGCTTTTCATCTGCCGCCACCCGTTCCTGTTCAGAAACCTTCGGCAATGTTTCATCCGTGGTATTGGGGCCAACGGCCATGTAATGCGCAAAAGCACCTGCCAACGTGGCAACAAAGCCAAGCGCACCAACCGGTTTCAGCCATTCCTTCCAGCCACGCACAACCGGGCTGATATGAGGTTCGGCTGGCAGCCTGTGATAAAGGGTTGGATTATCGGCATGGGTCAGCACGTACATAACGTGTGTACCGCCTACGCCCGGCGGATCATACAATCCTGCACCTTCATGCCCACGACTTTTAAGATCTTCCACACGCGTTGCGGCCAGATCTTTCATGTCTGCCTTGGAACCAAAAGATATAGCGCCGGTCGGGCAGGTTTTTACGCAAGCAGGTTCCTGCCCTACAGCAACCCTATCTGCGCATAAAGTGCATTTATAAGCCTTGTTATCTTTTGTATTGATACGCGGAATATCAAACGGGCACCCCGCAATACAATACCCACAACCAATGCATTGTTCAGACTGAAAATCCACAATGCCGTTGGCAAACTGCAAAATAGCACCCGGGCTTGGGCAGGCCTTCAGGCAGCCCGGGTCCTCACAGTGCATACATCCTTCCTTGCGCAGCAACCATTCCAGCTTGCCCCCCTCATCCTCCACTTCATCAAAGCGAATGACGGTCCATGTTTCTGCTGTTAGGTCGGCGGGGTTGTCATACACCCCTACGTTGTGACCAACCTCGTCCCTCAGATCATTCCATTCCGAACAGGCAACCTGGCACCCCTTGCACCCCGTGCAGAGAGAAACGTCAATTAGTTTGGCAACTTCCTGCTCATGCCGTCGCGCCTGAGGTGATGGTGTAAGCCCATTGGTGGCGGAACGGCGAATGATGTCCTGTGACTGCATGCTCATCAGCGCACCTCAGACTTTTTCAACATTAACAAGGAAGGCCTTGAACTCTGGGGTTTGAGAGTTTGCATCGCCCATGGCTGGTGTCAGCGTATTGGCTAAAAAGCCTTTACGTGTGGCGCCCTTAAAGCCCCAATGGCAGGGCACCCCAACCTGATCGACTTCCTGCCCCATCACATTCAGGCGTTTAAGCCGCTTGGTGACTACTGCCTTGGCCTCGATATACCCACGGCGAGAAGACACGCGCACCGTATCACCCGCAGCAATGCCAAGTTTGCCAGCAAGACGTTCCCCTATTTCCACAAACTGCTCTGGCTGCATAATGGCGTTTAGATGTGAATGCTTTGTCCAATGCCGAAACAGCTCTGTAATGGAATAAGTTGTGGCCACATACGGAAACTCTGAAGGGTTGCCCATACGCGGTATTTCATCTGCAAATTGTCGGGCCACTGGGTTGTGCCGCACTTTGCTCCCCAACGCTGGCGCCAGTACCGGGCTTTCTGTTGGCTCATAATGTTCGGGGAAAGGCCCATCTACCAACGATGCCCCCGCAAACAGACGGCTTACACCTTCACTTTGCATAATAAATGGCCCAACACCGCTACCCGGCGGAGATGTAAGCGGATAATCAGGCACATCTGCCCCGCCCCAACGCTGGCCATTCCATTCAATAATCTTGCGGCGCGGGTCCCACGGGCGGCCCTGTGGGTCCAACGATGCACGGTTGTAAAGCAAGCGCCTGTTTGCAGGCCAAGCCCATGCCCAACCCGGTGTATTGCCCAGGCCTGTATCCGTATTATCGCGCCGCGCCATCTGGTTGCCAGCCTCTGTCCATGAACCAGCAAATACCCAGCAATAGCTGGCTGTTGTGCCATCATCTTTCAGCACAGAAAAATCAGGCAGCAGTTCCCCTTTTCTGACAACCACCTTGCCTGTGGCATCCTGAATATCTGCCAACGCATAACCATTAGCTTCCTGCGCCACTTCCTCTGGCGTAGGATCTTCCGGGTCTTTGTAGTTCCACTGCATATTTAGAACGGGTTCTGGGCATATCCCCCCTTCCTTCGCGTACAAAGCGCGCAACTTGGTAAAGATGGTGCCCAGAATGCGTCCATCATTCCACGCCTCTCCCGGTGGGAGCGTGCCTGCGTAATGCCACTGCAGCCAACGTGCAGAATTCACCACCGAACCATTTTCTTCTGCAAAACAGGAAGAAGGCAGGCGGAAAACTTCTGTCTGGATATCTTCAGGCCTTACATCATTGTAAACACCCTCGTTCTGCCAGAAATTGGATGTTTCTGTATCCAGCGGATCAATTGTTACAAGGAAACGCAATTTAGCTAAGCCATCACGCATACGGTTTTTATCCGGCATGGCAGCAAGCGGGTTAAAGCCCTGCGCAATGTAACCGTTGACCTTGCCTTGCTGCATACGTTCAAAATAGGCCAGCATATCGTAACTGCGGTCCCACTTTGGCAGCCAATCATACCCCCAGTTATTGGAAGCTGTAGCGTGATCCCCCCATAGGGTTTTCATCAGGCTTACAAAAAACTTGGGCGCATTATGCCAATAATTAACCTCCTTGGGCTCATCCGCTTTTGGAGTAACCGCCAGCAGGTAGGCATCCAATGTTTGCTGGTTGTCTTTAGGCAGATTCATATACCCAGGCAGACGCGTTGAAAGCAGCCCAAGGTCCGTATAACCCTGAATGTTGGAATGCCCACGCAGAGCATTCAGGCCGCCACCGGGCATCCCCACGTTACCCAACAGCATTTGCACCATAGATGCCGCACGAATGATCTGAGATCCGTTGGTGTGATGGGTCCAACCCAGAGCGAACAGGAACGTAGACGTACGATCTGGCACACTCGTAGATGCCAGTGTTTCACATACATGCAGAAAATCTTTTTCCGGCGTGCCCGTAATCTGGGAAACAAGCTCTGGCGTATAGCGGCTAGTATAGTTGCGTAAAAGATTTAGAACACAACGTGGATTCTGGAATGTTGGGTCCTGCTTGACAAACCCTTGTTCATCGCGCTCGTAATCCCACGAAGTTGTATTGTAGCTGCGCGTAGCAGCATCATACCCCGTGAACAGACCTTCATGAAACTGAAAGTCTTCACGCACTATCAACGCGGCGTTTGTGTAGGCTTTTACATATTCATGCTGAATTTTATCGTGCGTCAGCAGATAATTGATAACACCCAACATAAAAGCGGCATCAGAACCCGCACGAATTGGCGCATAAAAATCTGCAACGGCTGCACTTCGGTTAAACCGTGGATCAACCACCATAACCTGGGCACCATTACGGGTTTTGGCTTCCATAACCCATTTAAAACCAACAGGATGCGCCTCTGCTGGGTTGCCGCCCATAATCAGAACAACATTGGCGTTTTTGATATCCACCCAATTGTTGGTCATTGCGCCACGGCCAAAGCTGGCACCCAATGCAGAAACCGTAGGCGCATGACAAAGCCGTGCCTGACAATCCAGCCCCAGAATACCCAACGCCCGCGCAAACTTAAAATCCAGCAGTCCGGTTTCATTACTGGCGGCAGAAGATGCCAGCATACCTGTGCTCAGCCAGCGGTTAACCAATTCACCTTTTTCATTCCGCTGAATAAAATTCTTATCCCGATCATCCTTTAAAAGGCGGGCAATGCGGTCAGTCGCTTCTTGCCAGCTTATGCGCTTCCACTCTCGGCTTCCGGGGGCACGGTAAGAAGGATATTGCAGGCGTGTTTCACTGTGAATGAAATCCACCAACCCCGCACCTTTTGGGCACAAAGAACCACGGCTGACGGGATGGTCTGGATCACCTTCAATATGAAAGATGCTGGGCTTGGCATTTTTAGCGCCATCCCCCAATGAATACATAAGCAACCCGCACCCAACCGAACAATAAGTGCAGTTGTTGCGGGTTTCCTTGGCACGCAGCAGCTTGTACTGGCGCGTTTCTTGCGCCAAAGCTTTAACTGGCGACACAAAACCAAGCGCAACAGCACTGGCACCCGCCACACATGCGCCAGTATTCCGCAAAAACTCTCTGCGCCCCAAGGCCATGTAAACCACCCTGATGTTTTATTAAAAAACCGAATGAAGGTTATCTACATTTCCCTCACTGAAGCGTCTTTGATCCGGATCACATTATTTTATCTTTTAACTATATTTATAATTATATAGATATCTAACAGCTTAATTATACATCTTATGTTTATTAAATATTTAATTTAAAACTGCACAAAAACCAATGAATACTGCATATCCAAACACAGCATCATGCACAGAAAAACAAGAGAGTTATTTTGTTTTTCTGGATGAAATTTCTGTCTGTTCTCAAACATTACTTAGAAAACAAGTAGGATCGCAACACCAACGGATATTGGTATTGAGAACTATTACTTGATATAAATACTTATTTTTTCAGGAGAGATTGGCTGGGGGACCTGGATTCGAACCAGGGCTGACCGGGTCAGAGCCGGTAGTTCTACCGCTAAACTATCCCCCAGCAAACTGGGCCTTACAGAAGCTCTTAAAGAGCGTTCCCGTTCGGTGAGGCTCATCTAGCATTCCACTTCAGAGCGCGCAACCCCTTTTTCCAAAAGAATTTTCATTTTGTCACATATTTGTCTTGCTCCCTGCGCGTGAGAGCCCAAAATAAGAAACAATATGGTTTAACCTCTTGTTTAAGGACCGGACAGATGGATCGTCCCCCCTCCTGGACCGGCCGGTCTGGCAGATTTGTGTCGGCCTCTCCACCCTATAGTGGAGAGGAAGATCTTTTTGCCGCGCTCGATCTGGGAACAAATAACTGCCGCTTAATGGTTGCAACCCAAACAGCAGGTGGATTTAGGGTTGTAGATAGTTATAGCCGTATGGTGCGGCTTGGAGAAGGCCTGCATCACACCGGAAAACTGCATAAAGCTGCCATGGAACGCACTATGGAAGCACTGCAAACATGCGCAGAACGTTTAAGCAGATGGCCTGTTCGAGAAATTCGCGCTGTGGCGACAGAAGCATGCCGACGCGCAGAAAACGGACAAACCTTTCTTCAGCAGGTTCACCAGCAAACGGGATTTGATATCAAGATCATTTCCGGGCGGGAAGAAGCCTGCCTTGCGGTAGAAAGCTGCGCCAATCTGCTACACAACCCACGCTTTGGGCCACCCCGCAATCGGGCTTTACTGTTTGATATTGGCGGCGGTTCAACCGAAATTGCATGGGTGCGCACAGATTCCACGCGTCAGACAGAAGAACTCATCGGCTATCTCAGCTTGCCGGTTGGCGTCATCACACTTTCCGAGCAGTTTGGCCACGCATACAGCACGGATGATCGGGCTTACCGTAAAATGGTGGAGCATACGCGCCACCATCTGCGTGAATTTGAGAACGTCTATCGAATCAAACCGGAAATCAGACGCAAACAAACACGCCTGATAGGTACCAGCGGTACAGTCACAACACTTGCCAGCCTTATCTTAAATTTGCCGCGCTATGCACGTGCAGCTGTAGATGGCTCCCTTCTCCCGGCATCCAGCGCCAGATTGGCTGTGCGTACTTTGCAAAAAATGGGTGCTGATGGCATTGCCCGCCACCCATGCATTGGCCCGGATCGTGCACCTTTTGTTTTGCCCGGCTGTGCCATCTTTGAGGCCATTCATGATGTCTGGCCAGTAGAAGATATTATTGTTGCAGACAGAGGGCTGCGCGATGGCATGGTTTTGCGTATGATCCGCGGCAAATCGGGTATGGCTTCTCGCCGCAATCGTGCGTCTTTATCTATTCCCCCTCACCTTCGCCACTCCATGCAGGCAACAGGCTTATGACTGAAAAGAAAAACCTCCCCACTGGCAGCTCAACGTTGCGCGTGCCTGGCCGTGCCCGCAAGAGCAGCGCAACACCCGGCAGCCGTTTAGTGCAAAACGATTCTGATGCTCCGCAAAAAATGCGTGCGCAATCGGTTTCATTACGCACAGCACGAGGCCGCACGACAGCCCAGCAACGCTGGCTCTCTCGGCAATTGAATGATCCTTACGTGCAAGCCGCACATAAACAGGGCTGGCGTTCGCGCGCGGCGTTCAAGCTGATTGAACTTGATGATCGCTTCCACCTTATTCGCCCTGGCATGCGCATTGTAGACCTTGGCGCAGCCCCCGGTGGATGGACTCAGGTTCTGGTTAAACGCGGCGCGGCGCAAGTTGTAGGGGTAGATCTTCTGCCCGTGGAACCCGTAACCGGTGCAGAAATTATTGAAGGCGATTTTACAGACCCAGAAATGGATGCACGCCTTATTTCCATGCTGGGCGGCAAAGCTGATCTGGTTGTCTCTGACATGGCCCCCAATACAACGGGCCACGCCCCAACAGACCATGTGCGGATTATTGGGTTAGCAGAAGAAGCCTTACACTTTGCTTTTGATATTCTGGCAGAAGGCGGTGGATTTGTTGCTAAGGTGTTTCAGGGAGGCTCCGAAAAAGCCATGCTCAACACCATGAAACAGGCCTTTACGCAGGTTCGGCACGCCAAACCGCCTGCAAGCCGTAAAGATTCCAGCGAACTTTACGTGGTTGCAACCGGGTTTCGTCCAGACCGCATCAATACGCAGACCGCATAGTTTCTACACGGTCTGCGGCCTTTTTAACCCCAAAGCCAAGCAGCACCTCTTACGCCTGAGCTGTCACCGTGCTTGTTTTTCAACAACTCTGTCTTGCACTCAGGCGTAATCACATAGCGCTTCATAACATCCGGCACACGTTCATACAGGCAGTTCAGGTTTGAAACCCCGCCGCCCAGAACAATTGCATCCGGATCAATAATATTCACGATAAGAGCGCAGGCGCGGCCCAGCCTATCTACATACAAATCCAAGGCGCGTTGGGCTGCAACATCACCAGCGGCGGCCGCATCCTCAATACCCTGCACGCTGCGGTTCCCCGGCCCTTTCCAAGCTTCGGCCAAAGCTGGCCCGCATAGAAAACGCTCCAGACAACCCGAATTGCCACAAAAACATTTTGGCATGGGGAACTCATCTTCCCTCACCCACGGCAAAGGTGTGTGCCCCCATTCTCCGGCAATATCATGCAAGCCTTTTAAGGGCTTGCCATCAACAATAATACCGCCGCCCATGCCGGAACCAAGAATCACACCAAACACCACATGGCGTCCGGCTGCGGCTCCATCTGTTGCTTCCGATAAAGCAAAGCAGTTGGCATCATTTTCAACACGAACGGGAAACCCTAAAACATCCTGCAAATCATCTGCAAAAGGTTGACCGTTCAGCCATGTCGCATTCGCATTTTTTACAAGGCGGGTATGCGCATCTACAGCACCGGGAATGCCAACCCCAACAGTGGCATACGGATTTGTGCGGCTATGCGCATCATCAACCAATTTTTTCACGTCATTTAGCAAGCCCTGATACGTGCCAGGGTTGCTAACACGATGCCGCAAAACCACCTGCCCTTCGGCATCAAGAGCGACGATTTCGATCTTGGTGCCCCCAATATCGATTCCCAGACGGTAGTCCGACATACTTTTAACCTGCTGTTTTTATTAAACTTTTAACAGAATGTTTCCTGTTGCAAAAGAAAGTGGCACACTTTGCAAACAACATGCCACCAACCCCTTACGGCAGGAACCAGCCAAGATGAATGAAACTGTTCTTGACGCACGCGGGCTTAATTGTCCACTTCCCGTGCTCAAGGCCAACCGTGTTCTCCGAACCATGCAACCAGGAGAGCGGCTTCGAATATTAGCAACAGACCGCGCTTCCATAACCGATTTTCAGGTATTCTGCCGTGAGACCGGCCATGCCCTTATCGCTTTTACGGATGAAAACAGCGTATTCTGTTTTACCGTAAAATGCCGCGCCAGCGCGCCTGCAAACAAGCCAAACTAAAAAAATCCTGCCTGCCACACACCACCCAAGACTTGGCAGACCCCTGCATATCGGGCTATTGCCTGCCCCTCATGACGGATAGGAACCCCCGCGCCATGTCGGACAACATCAAATCACTGTCTTTCGAAGATGCGCTTTCCGAGCTGGAAAAAATTGTGCGCGGCTTGGAAGGTGGGCAGCTAAAGCTGGAAGATGCAATAACGGCCTATGAACGCGGGGCTGCCCTACGGCAACATTGTGAGGCCAAGCTTAGCGAGGCTGAAGCCCGCGTGCAGGCGATCGTGCAGCGTTCTGATGGAACGCTGAACATGAAACCTATGGACTGAGATGTCGATGACAAACCCGACACACCCTTCTATCAATCGTGCATCAGATAATGGCGCCCTGCTTAAGCAGGATATGGGTGCGCGCGCCCGTGTCATTGAACACACGATTGATACTTTGCTTCCCCCTACGACAGGAGGCGATGCGCGGCTGATCGAAGCCATGCGCTACGCGACACTTGGGGGAGGCAAGCGGTTACGTGGTTATCTTGCCATTGTAACGGCCAGCCTTTTTGGCGTTCCAGAAAGCCAGTCCGCACGCGTCGCTGCCTCTGTTGAAATGCTGCACGCTTACTCCCTCGTACATGATGATCTTCCAGCCATGGATGATGATGATATGCGGCGGGGCCAGCCTTCGACACACCGCAAGTTTGATGAAGCCACAGCCATTCTGGCTGGAGATGCCCTTCAGACCAAAGCATTCGAAATTCTGGCCGCCAGCCAGACCCATGCGGATGCAAACGTGCGTATTGATCTGATTTCCGCTTTTGCCGAAGCGTCTGGCGCTGCTGGCATGGTGGGCGGCCAGATGATCGATATGGAAGGTGAAGGCCGCGCACTCCCTCTTGCAGAAGTCCGCCATCTCCACGCACTTAAAACCGGCTGCCTAATCCGTTATTCTGCAGAATCTGGCGCTATTTTGGGGCAGGCATCTCCTGATCTGCGCCGCCGCCTGCGCTCCTATGGCGCAAATATTGGCGCAGCCTTCCAGATTGCAGATGACGTTCTGGACGCAACAGCCACGGCAGAAGAATTGGGCAAGACCGCAGGTAAGGATGAAGCCTCTGGCAAGTCCACCTTCGTGGCCCTGCTCGGTATTGAAGGTGCTAAAGCAGAAGCGCTGCGCGTAACAGAAGAAGCCATTGCCGATCTGGAACCCTTTGGCGCACAGGCAGATCGTCTGCGTGATCTGGCCTATTATGTGATCGAACGGAAAAACTGAACTCATGACCAATCAGCCCCACACTTCACCGATTCCGACGTTAGGGCGTTTTCCTGCGCTGGACCGGGTTGAGTATCCGGCGGACCTGCGCAATCTCTCGGTTGAGCAGCTTAAGCAGGTTGCGGATGAACTGC